>JAJYUP010000191.1 GCA_021792455.1 Actinomycetes bacterium
GAAGCCAGGCCTATCAGGCCACGCTCAGCACGATCTTGCCGAGCGACTCCCCGGCCTGCAGCGCGGCGAACGCCTCGTCTGCCTGCTCGAGGGGCAGCACGCGGTCGATGTGGGGGCGCAATCCCGTCTGGATGCAGAGCGAGATCAGGCGCTGCAGCTCTTCCCTCGTCCCCATCGTCGAGCCGATCACCTCGTGCTGGAGGAAGAAGACGCGCGAGAGCTCGGCGGGCGGGTTCGGCCCGCTTGTTGCGCCTGAGACGACGATCCTGCCGCCAGGGCGGAGGCTGCGCAGCGAGTGCGCCCACGTCGCCGCCCCCACCGTCTCCATCACGGCATCGACCCGCTCAGGCAGCCTCGCACCGCTCTCGAAGGCCTCATCAGCACCGCATTCGAGCGCGAACTGGCGCTTGCGCTCCTGCCGACTCGTCGCCCACACCCTCAGTCCTGCTGTGTGTGCGAGCGCGATCGCGGCGCTTGCGACGCCGCCGCCCGCACCCTGCACGAGAACCGTCTGCCCAGGCTGGAGCCGGCCCTTCACGAACAGCATGCGATAGGCGGTGAGCCATGCGGTCGGCAGGCAGGCGGCCTGCTCGAAGCTCAGCTGCTCAGGCTTTGGCAGGAGGTTGCGCGCGGGCACGCTCACCCGCTCCGCGAAAGTGCCTTGGTGCAGTTCTGACAGAAGCGTTCGTGAGGGATCGAGGGTCTCGTCTCCGAGCCAGTCTGCTCCGCTGATCACGCTGTGCACGACCACGGGTCGCCCATCCTCGTCGATGCCTGCGGCGTCGCATCCGAGAATCATCGGCAGCCGCTCCCTGCTCAGTCCGACCCCCTTCAGTGCCCACAGGTCGTGATGGTTCAGCGAGGCGGCGCGGACGTTCACGATCTTCCAGCCTGAAGGCGCGTCCGGCTCCGGCCGCTGCCCGACCTCGAGACCGGAGAGCGGCTCGCTCTCATCGAAGCTCTTGACGTATACGGCACGCATCGGCTCTGCCCTCAGACCTCGTCCTCGCTCCTCACTTCCAGCCCTTCACCCCTCGTCCGTCGTCTCTCACGCCGCGCTCCCTTCCTCCGCGCTCCCTTCCTCCGCGCCCTCCTCCTCCTCCTCCTCGTCCTCCTGCTCGTAGAGGGACTCGCTCGCGAGCAGCTTTCCCTTCCCGTCGAACAGCCTGACCTCGAGCAGCTCGCCCTCATAGTCGTCTGGCGCGATCAGGGTGAAGCGGTCCTCGATCAGGACGCATTGGTCGACCGTCTCCTCGCCGAGCTCCGCCGTTGCGACACGACCGCCTGGCACCAGGGCCCTGCCCCACACGAGGGTCATGGTCGCGTCGCTTCGCTCGCCGCGCCACACCCCAATCGACTCGTCGCAGATGTCGAGCTTCCAGTTCGGGTGACGCTCCGCCGTCTGCTCGGTGAAGTCGGCGGTCGCGACCATTTCCCCGCGCTCGCCCTGCTGTCCGCTCGCGATGTAGCGCACGTAGCCGAAGAGCTCGAAGCCCTCGTTCGTCAAGACCGTCGCAGGCACGTAGGTGCGTCCGTGCCAGGTTCGCTCTGGGTACCAGAGCAGCTCCCCCGGCTCTCCCAGCTCCTCCCCACTGCTCTCGAGCCGCCCGCAGGCAGCGAGGAACTGAGCGGCGAGCTCGCCTGCAAGCCGCCCGTAGGGCAGCCCCTCGTGGGGCGGCTCCGCGGCGAAGCGCGGCACCACTTTCATCACCGGCGGCACGGCGTCAGTCTATGCGCAAGCACGTCGACCTGTACTCAGTCCCGGCTTTCGAGCAGCACCGTCACCGGCCCGTCGCACACCATCTCGATCGACATCTTCGCGCCGAACACGCCCTCCAGCGCCTTCGCCTCCTCGCAAAAGCGCTTGTACAGCGGCTCTGCAACCGTCGGCGCCGCGGCCTCACTGAAGCTCGGCCGGTTGCCTTTGCGCGTGTTCGCACAGAGGGTGAACTGGCTGACGCACAGGATCTCCCGATCGCGGAGCGGCTCGTTCATCGCGCCCTCTGCATCCGCGAAGATGCGAAGCGCCCGCACTCTCCGGGCGAGCCTCTCCGCATCGATCTGTCGATCGCCCACATCGACGCCGAGCAGCACGAGCATCCCCTCGCCGATCGTGGAGACCTGCCTGCCCGCGACGATCACGCTCGCCCTGCTCACGCGCTGCACGAGCGCCTTCATCGCAGGGGTCGAGGTCGCAGGCGAGCCCGCCTGAGCGCTGCTCTGCGCCTCCGCCTCAGGGAAGGCCCCTCGCCGCTCACTGCCTCACCTCGCGCAGCGCCGCGGCCGCACGCTCTGGGGGGACGATGTTCACGCTCAGCCCGGTCGAGAGCTCGAGCCCTGCGAGATGCGTCAGTCGGGGCATCACGTCGATCCGCCAACAGAAGTGCTCTGCACCTGAGGGCGCGGTTCGCACCCACAGGTTCAAAGGCGGGCTGCTGCCGAGATGTGCCGCCAGACGCCGCAGGCCGTCGTGGAGCAGAGAGGCGCCCAGTGGGCCGTCGTGCTCGAAGCGCGGCCGGACGGCGCGAGGCACGAGCATAAGCTGGAACGGCAGCTTCGATGCGTAGGGGGCGAGCAGCACCGCCTCCTCGTCTATCGCGACGATCCGCTCGCTGAGGCGCACCTCTTCCTCGAGGAGGTCTGCGAGCAGGTTCTGGCCCATCGTCCGGTTTGCGTAGGCGTTGAAGCGCTCTCTCTCCCTCGCGACTGCGGCCGGCACGAACGGCAGCGCGTACAGCTGGGCGTGGGTGTGCGGCAGCGATGCGCCTGCCTCAGCTCGCTCGTTCACGATCAGCTGGACGCAGGCAGCGTCGGCGTGGAGGCGCATGCGCTCACGCCACACCTCCATCGCCGCCTGCACCTGCTCGCGTGGCAGTTGCGCGAGGCTCAGCACCTCTTCGGGCGCATTCACGATCACCTCGTGAGCGCCTTGCGCATTCATGCTGAAGAACATCTCAGAGCGGGAGGGCGGTCCAAGCCTGCGGGCAAGCAGCTCCTGCGCGGCCTCCGCGACGGGCTCATCGACCAGCGCGGGGTAGAGGTTCGGCACGACTCGCACGCTCCAGCCCGTGCTGTTCGGTGCCGATCCGTCCAGCCTTCGCGCGTAGAACTCTGGCGGCGTCATCGCCTCGTTGCCCTCTGCGAAGGGATCCTGCTCCCGGTCGATCGGCTGCGGCGGGGGGCAGAGCGGAACTCCGCCGGGGCGCTCACTGCGCTCCCCGGCGATGATGACGCGGTCGCCGCACAGCGGGTCGATCCTCACCTCAGGCATCTTTGTCTCCCGCACGTTGCCGATCGCCCCTGAAGATTCGCATCGTTGTCCGCCCTGTTCGTCTTCGCCGCTGCGTGCTGTATCCTGGTTCTACGTCGTGGATACGATGCCAAACGCATCGCACGATGAAGCCGGCAGGAGACCGGCGTTCTGAGTTCGCCGAACCACGCACCTCTCGGCGACTCCATCTCGAAGCCCTTAGAGCCCTTTGATGGCCGAGTCTACGTCAGTGGCCCTCATGGCCGCGCCCATTCCAACGAGTGCGCAGATGAAGCGCGCTGAACGCTTCGTGCGCGAGCGGTTCCTGCACGACGGGGAGGACCCCGCCCTCGCCCTTGGGCCCTCCTCCCCGCGACGCCGTGCGCTCGACCAGGCACTCGTGGAGCTCGAGGCGGGGGCGAAGCGGCCATCTACAGACTGGCGTCGCAGGTACTCGCTCATGCTGGGCTTGGAGCGGCTCCTTTCTGACGACGAGCCAAAGCTCGCCGACGGCACCGTCCTCTCCGCCCACCAGGTCGATGCGCTCTCTGGGACGCTTGCGGCGCTGCTCGCCGACGCGCAGAGAACAGACGGCGGTGAGGATCATCCCGAAGGTGAAGCTGGGCAGAGCTTCGCGGCTGCTCGTCGCGCGACGGAGGGCGACTGGGGAGACGAGGCGCGAGCGCACCCCGGTCCAGAGCAGCCCGATCACGGTCGAGCAGGGGGTGATGAGGGTCGAGGGT
>JAJYUP010000192.1 GCA_021792455.1 Actinomycetes bacterium
ACTGCCCGGACATCCCCAGCGACTCGGCGACGTCCGGGATCGAGCGCCCCTGACCAACCAGCTCGACCGCCTCACGCCGGAGATCCTCCGGGTACGGCGGCTTCGACTTCGGCATTCCAGTCCATCCCTCCAGCGACGCTTGCGTCGCAAGTGCTCAGGACTCCGCAAGATCGGGGGAATTCCAAGGCGGCGTTCCTCGTGGACCTCGGAGTCGAGCAACTCCTGTAGACCCCAATCGGCCAGGGTCCGCACACGCTCCGCGGCCCCCATCGCCGCCCACCAATCGGCTACCACGGCCTCCCGACCGTGGGCCAGGCGCGGGTCCCGCCGCGCATCAGCGAGCTGTCGATCCGCAAGGTTCTCAGGTCGGTCCGTTCGCATCCGGTCAGCGTCAGACTACAGCGGGTGCTGGGCGTCACAATCACCTGACATGACAACGATGAACCGCACCGATCGCGCCCGTGCCGCCGCAGAAGACCTCGCGCTCAGCGGCGGCCGGGACGCCCCTATCGAGATCGTCGAGTACGACCCGGCATGGCCTGACCTCTTTGCGACCGAGCGCGAGCGGATAGAGCCGCTGCTCGGCGGCGCTGAGATTCACCACTTCGGCTCGACCGCCGTGCCGGGGCTTGCCGCCAAGCCGGTGATCGACATGATCGCGCTCGTCACAGACCTCGATGCACATATCGCGGCGCTGACGACGAGTGGGGGCTACCAGTTCCCGCGAGCGTTCAATGCCACGCTGGCGCACCGGCGCTTTCTCTGCTACCCGAGCGCATCCATGCGCACCCACCACCTGCACCTTGTGGACCAGCCAGCGGAGCTTGAGCGTCGCCTGAACTTCTGTGACCGCCTGCGCACAGACCGTGCGCTTGCCGGGGAGTACGCGACGCTCAAGCGGGCGCTCGCCGAGCGCCACCGAGAGGACCGCGAGGCGTACACGGAGGCCAAGGCCATGTTCATCGGGACCAGCCTCGCGCGGCTCTGAGCCGGACGGACCGTTGCAGCGGGTTTCGACGGCGCAGCTTTGACGGTGGTCGAACCGTGCGTCGTGTCTGCGGCAACCGCGGGTCGTACAATCCTGCGTATGGCCACGCGAGCGATCCACCTGCCAGAGAGTTCCTACGCGCTGCTGAGCGCGGAGGCGCAGCGGCGTGGTCTGGACCCCGACGCGCTGGCAGATGAGCTGGTGCGCGCCGACCTCGCCGCACACGGCGAGCGGGACCTTGAGACCACACTCAAGAGCCTCGCGGAGTTCCGCGCGACGCTGCCCGAGATCGACGGGCTCGTGCTCGCGCGCGACGCGCGTGCGCAGCTCGAACAACGCGGCGACAGTTGAGCGTCGTCCTCGACGCCAACGCGCTCATCGTGCTCGCGCTCGATCGGCAGCGCGCCGCCGTCGTCGAGGAGCTGCTGCGCGTCTGGAAGGCCGAAGGCTAGGAGCTGCACGCTCCGGTGTTGTTGCGCTTCGAGGTAGCGAGCGCCTTGGCGCAAGCGGTATCCGCCGGGCAGCTCGCAACGGCCGCCGTGGCCGACGCCTCGCAGCGCATCGGCTCAGTACCGATCGCCTTGCATCAGCTCAACGACACACCCGCGGTCGTGGCGATGGCACAGCGTCTTGAGCGTCGTATCGCTTACGACGCGGCATATGTCGTGCTCGCAGAAGAACTCGACGCGCAGCTATGGACGCTCGACGGGCGGCTCGCTCGAAACGCCGCCGCGCGTGGATTGCCCGTGCAGCTGATTCAGACGGATTGACTGTCCGTCATGCGCCGCTTCGTCAAGCGCCATCCGCCCGCCCGGTAGCCGCGCCGAGCGGTTCGACTTGAGGTCGGTTGGCTCCATATGACGATTGCCAGTCGTACGGTCAGCAGCAAGATGGGAGTGTGCCTGTCCCAAGCCAGGCCTTGCCGCTGCCGCCAAGGATCGATGAGGGGGATGCCGAGTCCCTCGAAGTGGCGCACGTTGCGCGTGGCGAGAGCCGCCTTGCGGGCGCTTGCGATGCCGGCGATTTGAACGTCGCGGATCTCGACGGTGCGTCCTGCGCGCTGCCGTGCGGCTGCGATCGTACCGGCAGCGTCGACGGCTGCACCGTCAAAGAACTGGAGGACGCGGCCGGCCAGATCCCCGGCCAGCAGCTCGTCGAGCTCCTGCTCCAAGGGGCCGCGGCGCCGGCTGTTCGCAGGCAACTCGAGGCTCAGCCGCACCTGGTTCTGGTCAGCGCGCCAACCAGCCCGAAAAACCCCTGCAGAGGGCCAAGCGTGAAGACCTGACTCCTGCAGAGGTTCGTCGGGGCAGCGTGCTTCCTCGCCGCCTACGAGGACCGCGCCCTCATTCGACGGTGCGCAGCCCGAGTCGGCGAGCTGCCTCGAGCACTGCCGTGTCGAAGCTCGCGACTTCGCCTGCATGCTCCTGCGCAGCGAGCAGCACGCAGCAGTCTGGGAGCTTGACCTGGAGGTCTGCCCGCATCTGCGCAAGGCGCGACGGTATCTCGGTCCCGAGCGCCAGCTCCCGCACGCCAAGCCGACGGAGCGCGTGCTGAGCCTCGGCGAGCCTGCCGTTCCGCGCCGGGGCGACGAGCGTCTCGGCGAGCGTGATCGCGCTTGCGCCAAGCATCTGACCGTCGGTTGCGAGCAGCAGGCTCACCGCCCTGGCGTGATGGGGATCGTTGTTGTCGAAGTGGCCGATCAGAACGCTCGCGTCGAGAACGAGCATCCGTGCAGACTCTTGCCCGGTCACAGATCTCGCACTAGACGTCTCGCTCCCCGCTTCGGGCTTCTCGGCCTCCGAGCCAGCGAGGTCGCTCACGCCGGCCAGTCTTCGCGCACCCTCGCGAGCTCACCCGACTCATAGACACCAGTGAGTGAGCCGGCCGTCTCACTGACAGCGGCCTCCCGCTCGCTCGCCTCGCGCTCGAGCGACTCCCGGCCGGCCTGCACGAGGCGAAGCAGCAACTGCCGGCGATCCTGGACATCAGGCCACCGGCGCTGCGCTATTGCTGGGGAAGATGCCGACCACGTCCACGCGGCGGCGATCGCCTGCAGCGCGGCCAAGTGCGCCTGCAACGCTGCGGGTCCGTGCTTGGTGAGCGTGACCTGCCGCCGAGAACGTGCATCGACCCACACGAGGAGCGGCACTCCCACCCCCGATCGCGCGCGCTCTCGCGGCGGAGGGGCGTCGACAGATCTCCTTGCCGGATGGCGCGAGTGCGCGTATCATCCGCTCTGCGGCCGAGCTCCGGCGAACCGGATGCCGCGTCGCACGAAGATGGGTTGCACGGTGGGCAAGCCCGCCCTTTGCGGTCGGCACACAGCTGAGCGATCTGACCACCCAGTGGACAGCGAGGCTCGACGCGGCCTGCGCAGAGCGGCGAGGACCGCGGGTCTGATCTGCATCTCGGCGGTCGCCTGGGTGTCGATCGCCGCGGCCGCGGCGTCGGCGACGCCGTCTGAAGCGTCGCATCCATCATCGCCGATCATCCTTGCGCCGGGGCTCGCAAGCACGAGGAATGGCGGCTCGCGTTGCTCGAGCGGCGCGTGCGCACCCGCGCTCCGGCCCCTTGCCGCGCTCGGAGCGCTGAGCGAACCCCTCAGCGAACCCGCCGGACCGCCCCCCGGCTGGTCTGGAGCAAACGTGGATGAAGCGCGCGTCCTGACCGACGTCTCCTGCGCAGGCGAGCGCCTCTGCGTCGCAGACGACGGCTACGGCTACGCCCTCACCTACAACGGCGAACGCTGGTCTGCCCCCGACCCCGTGGACCCGAAAGGCGCAGCGAGCGTGGGCAGGAGCACGCTGTCGTGCCCAAGCGCTGAGTTTTGCATGGCCCTCTACAGCTCCGAGTACTTCACCTACGGCGGATCCGCATTGTCGGCCCCGCAGCCGATCGGCGAATACGAATGCTCTCCGGGGGTGAAGTGTCCGGACGACCTTGCTGCGGTCTCCTGCGCAAGCGAAAGCTTCTGCATGGGGGTGGCCCGTCAGGC
>JAJYUP010000193.1 GCA_021792455.1 Actinomycetes bacterium
GCGCGCGCGGGCGCACGCGAAAAGACTGTTGACAACCGAGGGTTATCAACAGCAGCTGCGACAACGACCAACTGACTCCACGAAACCGGGGGAGGTCCACGGCCGCCTTTGGAACCACGGCAGCGTCCTAACCGTGATTCGTAACCGCGCCTACATCGGTGAGATTTACTACCGCGGAAGCTGGTATCCAGCGCCGCCCGAGCCGATCGTCCCCCGCGAGCTTTTCGACGGGGCGCAGACGATCCTCAAAGAACGCGGCGAGGACCAATCACAGCGCCGCTCCAACGCCTCTGAATACCTGCTCACCAGCCGCGTCCGCTGCGGCCGTTGCGGGCAGGCGTACATCGGCACCGCCGCGCACGGACGAAACGGCCGCTACACCTACCACACGTGTTTCACGCGCCATCGCTATGGCACCGAGCATTGCGCCAACGACAGGCTCCCCGCCGAACAGTTGGAGCGAGCCGTCACCCGCCAGCTCTGGAAGGTGCTCAACGACAAGACCCTGCTCGCCGGCGCGCTCGACCACGCGCACGCCCAGCTTGCCCGCCGCGACGGCGAGCACGAGGACGAGCTAACCAGCGTGCAGCGCAAGCTCGCCGACGCACGCGCAGCGATGGAGCGCCACTTCCAAGCATTCGAGCACGGCACCATGCCCGAGGACACCTGCGCGCCACGCATAGCCGCGCTCGGCGAGCAAACCAAAGCACTCGAAGCCAGAGCCAGCGAACTCGCCACCCTCGCCGACGGCGAACCCGTACAACGCAGCACAGAGGCCGACCTCGACACGATCCGCCAAAGAGTCCGCGCCGCCCTGGACGACGGCGGACCCATGCGCGTCAAGGCCATCATCCAAGAACTCACCGACGAAATCCGCATAGATGGCCGCGACGCGATCGAGCCAACCTTCCTTGTGCCCGCGGTTCGACCACCGTCAGGAACGATGGAGCTAGCCGGGCTCGAACCGGCGACCTCTTGCATGCCATGCAAGCGCTCTCCCAGCTGAGCTATAGCCCCGCGCCCGCTGATTGTAACGGGCTGGCCGTACAGCTGCCCTCGCCGGCACAGCAGTGGCGCGCGTGGTCAGGGCGCGGTGGCGCTCGCGGTCTCGCGTGCCCATCGCGACGGCGCGGCCCGCGGCCGGCGGACATGCGCTGCCGCCCCGCGTGAGCCGTGTGGAGGCGGAGGGCTGGCCGGGTCGTCCATCGCGTTTCCGTCCCCCCCTCGGCGATAACCTGCGCTCAGCGATGAGCGAGCACCGGTATGAACCCCGTGAGATAGAGAGCCGCTGGCAGCGGATCTGGGCTGCTGAGCGAACGTGGGAGGTCGCGAACGAGGCCACTCCTGACGGGCGCCAGGAGCGCATTGCCGGCGCAGGTGGGCATCGAGCTCTCGAAGGCGAGCAGGGACAGAGCTCCTACGTGCTCGAGATGCTGCCCTACCCGAGCGGGGAGCCGCACATCGGGCATCTGAAGTGCTACGCCCTCGGCGATGCGATCGCGCACTTCCAGCGGCGCACCGGCCACAGGGTGCTGCACCCGATGGGCTACGACGCGTTCGGGCTGCCCGCGGAGAATCATGCGATCAAGACGGGCGAGCATCCGCGAGACTCCACGGCGGCTTCGATCGCCTCCTTCCAGCGCCAGTTCCGCTCCTGGGGCATCTCGATCGACTGGTCGAGGGAGATTGCCACGCACGAACCGAGCTACTACCGCTGGACGCAGTGGATCTTCCTTCAGCTGCTCGGCGCGGGGCTCGCCTACCGCAAGCAGGCGGCGGTGAAGTGGTGCCCGAACGACCAGACCGTGCTTGCCAACGAGCAGGTGATCGACGGCCGCTGTGAGCGCTGCGGCGAGGAGGTGCAGGTCAGGCAGCTCACGCAGTGGTTCCTGCGGATCACCGACTATGCCGAGCGGCTGCTCAGGGACCTCGATCGGATCGACTGGCCGGAGCACGTCAAGACGATGCAGCGCAACTGGATCGGCCGCTCTGAGGGCGCGGAGGTCAACTTCTTCTGCGAGGAGCTCGGCGTCGACTACCCCGTCTTCACGACGAGGCCGGACACGCTCTTTGGAGCGACGTTCTTCGTTCTCGCTCCGGAGCACCCGGACGTCATGCGCCTCGCGGAGGGCACCGACCGCGAGCAGGAGGTGCGCGAGTACGTCAACAGGGCGCTCACGGCGGGCGGCGAGGACAGAGGTGCCGCGGACAGGCCGAAGACGGGAGTGCCGCTTGGCAGGCATGTGCTCAACCCTGTCAACGGCCAGCGCATCCCGATGTTCGTTGCCGATTATGTGCTCATGGAGTACGGCACCGGCGCGATCATGGCGGTCCCTGCGCACGACGAGCGTGACTACGCGTTCGCGAAGGCGCACTCGCTTCCGATCAAGCGGGTGATCGAGGGGGTGCCGGAGGACGGCGGCGATGAGCACCAGCTCCCCTACACGGGCGATGGGCCACTCGTCAACTCCCACCCCGACTTCGATGGGATGCACAACAGGCAGGCGCTGCAGGCAATCGTCGACTGGCTCGACAGGGAAGGCAAGGGCCACGCCTCTGTCAGCTATCGCCTGCGCGACTGGCTGGTCTCCAGGCAGCGTTACTGGGGCTGCCCGATTCCTGTCGTGCACTGTGAGCGCTGCGGCGTCGTGCCCGTCCCTCAGCAGCAGCTGCCTGTCGTTCTGCCGGACATCGAGGACTACGCTCCGAAGGGGCGCTCGCCCCTCGCCTCGGCGCAGCAGTGGGTCGCGACCACCTGTCCGGTGTGCTCTGGGGACGCTCGCCGGGAGACGGACACGATGGACACGTTCGTCGACTCCTCCTGGTATTTCCTGCGCTACTGCGATCCGCACAACGAAGCGGCGGCGTTCGACCCGCTCGCGCTGAAGGAGTGGATGCCCGTCGACCAGTACATCGGCGGCGTCGAGCACGCGATCCTGCACCTCATGTACGCGCGCTTCTTCTGCAAGGCGCTCGCTGACCTCGGGCACCTCACCTTCCAGGAGCCGTTCCAGGCGCTGTTCACCCAGGGGATGATCACGAAGGACGGCGCGAAGATGAGCAAGTCGCGTGGCAACGTCGTCTCGCCCGCATCGATCGTGGAGCGGTTCGGGTCTGACACCGCGCGCTGCTACATCCTGTTCATCGGACCGCCAGACCAGGACGCCGACTGGTCGGATGAGGGCGTCGAAGGGGTGCACCGCTTCCTTGGCAGGCTTTACAGGCTTGCGATGGAGGTGGCGGAGCCGCATGCGGCTCCGCCTCGGCCCGCACATGTGCGGGCCGACCGGACGGCGCATGCGCCGTCCGGATCAGAAGATCGAGGCGACGTCGGCTCTGAGCATCAGGGCGCGGACCTCCAGCTCATGCGCAAGGCTCACTGGGCCATCGAGAAGGTCAGCGCGGATCTCAGGCGCTTCGCGTTCAACACCGCGATCGCAGCTGTCATGGAGCTGCTCAACGACTGCTACAGGCTCAGGGATCAGGTGCAGCTGCAGACTCAGCGGTTCGCGCTCGCCACGGGCGCCTCGCTGCTGTTCCCATTTGCGCCGCACCTCTGCTCTGAGGTCTATCAGCAGCTCACCTCTCAGCGCGTCTGGGAGCAGCCGTGGCCGCGGGCGGACCCTGCCATGCTCGAAGCCGATTCCTACCAGCTCGTCTGCCAGGTCAACGGCAAGCTGCGCGACCGGGTGCAGGCGCCCGCCGACGCGACCGCGGAGAGGCTCATCGAGCTCTGCAGGCAGGCGCCGAACGTCCAGGCTCACATCGATCGCAGGGAGATCGTCAAGGAGATCGTCGTCCCCGGCAAGCTCGTCAATCTCGTCGTGCGCTAGCTGGCCCGCGATCTTGGCTGCACTCAAGCCTGCATATCTCATTCATGGTGACGATCATGGCGCGATCGCCCAGCGGCGAGCGAACCTCAAGGCGCTTGGTGAGCAGACAGCCGGGGCGAGCGG
>JAJYUP010000048.1 GCA_021792455.1 Actinomycetes bacterium
GTGTGGCGGGCCGTGCAGGCTGGTGCACAGCTCGAGCCAGATATCCACTACATCGGGCACAGCTCAGACGGCGCTGGCCTGCCTCGCCTGCTCGCCGATCGGCCAGACGTCGTCCTCGTCGATGTCCGACTTGGGGAGGAGGATGGGATCTCTCTGTGCGCGCGTGCCCTGAGTCTCGACGACTCGCTGTGCATCCTCGTCTTCAGTGCCTACGGCACGCCCTCGATGCTCATCAGGGCCCTCAACTCGGGAGCCTCCGGGTTCATCCTCAAGGATGCGGACATGCCGGCGGTGTTCGATGCTATCCGTCACGTGCATCGACGGGGCTCGTACATCGATCCGCGCCTCGCGGGCACCGCACTCGGTGTAGGACGGCGATCGGAGGCGTCGTTGCTCACAAAGCGCGAGCTCGAGATACTCGCGCTCGTCGTCAACGGCTGCACGAACCGCGAAATAGCGGAGTCGCTGATCCTCAGCCAGCACACGGTCAAGTACCACATCGAGAACATCAAGGTGAAGCTCGGCGCACGCAGGCGCTCAGATCTCGTCAGGCTCGCAGTCGAGCAGATGCTCATCTGAGCGAAAGTCGCGAGCTGCTCTCGGGTCGCACCCACACTCCGGTATGTTGCAAGCCATGATCAGGCCGATGCTCGAGGGCGACTGGGAGGCGTGGAAGCCGCTGTGGGACGGATACCTCCACTTCTACAGGATGCAGCTCGATGAACGGACGACGCGGAGCTCCTTCACGCGCCTCTGCGCGAAAGAGCAGGGCATGCTCGGCCTCATCGCCCTCGACGAGCGCGGTGCTGGCCTCGGCCTCGCACACGTCGTCTTTCACGCTTCAACGTGGACGAGCACGAGTTACTGCTACCTCGAGGACCTCTTCGTTGCCCAGCAGGCGCGCGGGACCGACCTCGGCAGGCAGCTGATTCATGCCGTCTATGCCGAGGCAGAGCGGGCGAAGTCAGCGCGCGTGTATTGGCACGCCCAGCAGTACAACGCCCAGGCGCGCTCGCTGTACGACCAGGTCGCCCACCCAACCTCCTTCGTCGTCTATCAGCGGTAGCGAAGCGACGCTGCCGGTGCAGCGACCCTGGGCCGGTGATCGTCAGAGAGTCGTTGATGCCCTGAGCCCTGTCGTCGCGACTGACGGCTTCGTCTGCGAGCTGACCGGCTCCCGCCTCGGCGTCATCAGCTCCGTCCGCGGGGCTCGCAACACTTTCGAGCAGTGAGGAGCGTCCTGCCACCGAGACTGCTCGCAGCGGTGTTCAACCTCAACCACCCTGCGCGCGTCCTGGAATGGCACTTCATCAAGCTCTCACTCGCGAACGTCGTCGTGATCGGGGTGATGCTGCTCGTCTTCGCGCTTGCGATCATCCTGCCGTTCCCCGGCGCGAAGAGACGCAGGGAGCAGCGACGGTGAGTGCCGCGCATGGTGGCGGGGCGGCCGCCCCGCGCGAGCGTGCAGACACCTGGACGGGCCGCCTGAGGGAAGCCGCCCTCGCGGCCCTGCCTCCTGAGAAGCTCCTGCCTGACGGCCAGCCGACGTACGTGGCCTCATGGGTCTATGTCTTCGGCGTCGCGAGCATCGCCTCCCTCACCGTGATCATCGGCTCAGGCATGATCCTCGCGCTGAAGGGCCCCTCCTGGTGGCACGACACCGGAGTCGGCCACTTCTTCAACAGCGTCCACCTGTGGGCGGTCGAGCTGTTCTTCTTCGTGATGGTCGTCCATCTCTGGGCGAAGTACTGGATGGCGGCGTGGCGAGGCGGGCGTGCTCGTGTGTGGATGACGGGAGCGGTGACGTTCCTGATCGCCGTCCCAACCGCGCTGACTGGCTACGTCTCCCAGCAGAACTTCGACTCGCAGTGGATCTCGACGCAGGCGAAGGACGCGATGAACTCCGTCGGCATAGGAGCGTTCTTCAACCTGACGAACTTCGGCCAGATGTACAGCTACCACGTGCTGCTGCTGCCCGCTGCCGTCGTCACGCTCGTTCTCGCCCACGTTCTGCTCGTCCGCCGCCACGGCGTCGTACCGCCGATCGAGAGCAAGCGGCGATTCGCGCCTTCGGGCGGCGCGGCGGGAGGGCGATCTCCTCGCGCTGGGCGCAGCGCATTGGAGGGTGGAAAGGTTGATCCCTCCGTGCGCGGCGGATCTGAGGGTGAGCAGGCCGATCCCCCCGCGCCTCGCGGATCGGAGGGTGGGGGCTCTTGAGCCTTGCGCGGCGCATCCTGACCTCGAAGGACGAGACGGCTCCTTGGCGGGGAGGCTACGCCCGCTACGACCTCGTGAAGGAGCTCTGCATCGCCCTCGCGGTGATCACCGCGCTCGCGGTGCTGCTCGCAGCCCTGTTCTCCTCGCCTGACCTGCAGCCGAGCACGATCGCAGCGTGGTCGCGGCAGATGCCTGTGAACTTCCTCGCCACTGCCTCGAAGGAGCTCGACGGCACGAGCGAGACTGCCGAATATGGCCCGCCATACAACAAAGGCAAAGGGTTCGTCCAGCATGCCGCATTCATCCACCTGCAGGAATGGTTGGGGATCAGCCACCCGATCGACCCCGCGAAGGACTACGTGATCGATCCCCTGAGGACCGTGACCGGCGATCCTGCTCTGAGCGCCGCGCTGCAAACCTACGAGCGGGCGACGCCTTCACGGCAGAGAGATTGGGCGCAGGCGTATGCGAAGCCGCTCGAAGCATATGAAGCGGCGTTTGCAGCACGCAAGGCGCCGACGAGAGCGGTTGCTGTGAACGAGCGGAGTGGCACCGTCACGGTTGCAGCGAGCGGCGCCGGTCCGGTTCCGACGATGATGTCAGTGCTGCTGAATCAGGCTCGCAGCGGCGCGCTGGATGGCATCCTGCTGACGAGCAGGCACTTCTACCAGACCGACTACACGAAGCCGCTGCTGTTCATCGCGGACGGCGCCCTGCTCGAAAAGCGTGCGCAGGCGCAGCACCTGCTCGGCAATCAGTGGGGCATGATGAACGAGACTGGCAGCTACCCAGGGCAGGTGTGGTTGTGGCTCTACACGTTCTGGTATCAGATCGAACCGTTCAGCACCTCGCACAACGCCGATCTGCTCGTGATGCTCGTGATGGCAGTGCTGAGCCTTGCGTTCGTGCTGATCCCGTTCCTGCCGGTGGTGAGAGACATTCCGAGGGCGATACCGCTCTACCGCCTGATCTGGCGCGAGCACTACAGGTCGACACAGGAGGACGAGTAGCGCCGGGGCGGCGGCAGCTGGCGCGCAGCCGCCGCCTGTGGGGAGGAGCGGGGGCGTTGCAGCCCGGCAGATGCGCGCATGAGCCCTTGGTGGAGAGGCATCAGCTTCTGCCCTCGTCGTTGGTCTTGCAGCCGAGCCGTGAATGCTCGACGAGCGGATCAGCCTGCGGCTAGGCTGCGCTGTGTGCCCAGCTCGTTTGGCTCCTCAGTGCGCAGCGCGCTCGAGACAGCGGCGCGTGAAGCGGCGAAGCTCGGGCAGCGACGCGTCGGCACGGAGCATCTGCTGCTTGGGGTGCTTCGGCAGGACGATGAGGTCGGTGTCTCACGCGTCCTCTCTGACCATGGCCTGAGCAGAGAGAGGTGCGCAGAGGCGATCAGCGGCGCGGTGGACCGCAGCGAGCCTTTGAGATTCGAGCAGCCCCTGCCTTTGAGAGCTGAGGCGCAGCGCGCGCTCGACCACGCACGCCGCGAGGCGATCGCCCTTGGCGACGAGGACGTGCAGGCGGCGCATCTCCTGCTCGCTCTGCTGCGTCATCGTGACGCGCTCTCTGCGCGGCTGCTCGAGCGTCTCGGCGTCGAATACGCCACCGCGAAGCGCAGCCTCGCGAACCGGTCCTCCGGTTCGCGCCCAACAGCGAGCGCCTCGACTGCCTGCGAGCTCGAGGTCGAGAGCGCTCTTGCGCTCGCAGCGCGTCTTGCGCCGCTTGCGAGAGTGATCACGCTCGAAGTGGTCAGGCGCGAGGGCTCACGAGAGAGGATGCGCGTCTCCTGCGAGCCTGAGCGTGGTGAGCGCGCGCTGCAGCAGCTGCTCGCGCTCGAGCAGGACGACCTGCGAGCCGTCCTCGAACCTGGCGGCATCGTGAGGTTCGATGTGCCTCTATGAGCGAGCCGGCGCCTGAGGTGCTCAAGGCGCCGAGGGCGGGGGCACGGTTGGTCCGATGTCTCCATCAGGCGCGGTGTCGAGGTCGACGATGACGGGAGCGTGGTCGCTCGGGCCGCTGCCCTTGCGTGCCGCCCGATCGACCCAGGCGGCGCGCACACGCTGCGATGTCGGCCCTGAGGCGAGCACGAGATCGATGCGCATCCCGAGATCGCGGTGGAACATCCCAGCTCTGTAGTCCCAGTAGGTGAAGATGCGCTGATGTGGCCAGTGCTCGCGGACGACGTCGTGAAGGCCAAGGGCGAGCAGGTCGGCGAGCGCGGCGCGCTCAGGTTCAGTGACGTGTGTCTGCCCGAGAAAGGCCGCAGGGTCGAACACGTCGATGTCGCTTGGGGCGATGTTGATGTCGCCGCAGAGGATGAGCTGACCCCCATCTCCGGGAGACCTCGTGCCTGCGAGCGTCTCAGCAGGGAAGGTCTCGGCGGCGAGCGAGTCGCGCAGCGCGGCAAGCCAGTTCAGCTTGTAGCGGTAGTGCTCCGAGTCGGGCGTCCTGCCGTTCGGCACGTACACGCAGTGCACTCTGACGCCTCCGCAGCTGCAAGCGATCGCGCGCGCCTCCTGGTGCGGGAACCCTGGGGCCTCCTGAAGTCCCTTCACGACGTTGGTGAGACCGACTCTCGAAAGGATCGCGACACCGTTCCATCTGCCTTCTCCATGCGCAGCGACCTGATAGCCGGCGCGCGAGAGCTCGCCTCCGAGCAGCTGCTCGAACGCGGCGTCGGCGAGCTTGGTCTCCTGCAGGCAGACGACGTCAGGATCTCGCTCCTCGAGCCACGACAGCAGGCGCGGCAGCCGCTGCTTCGCAGAGTTGACGTTCCAGGTCGCTATTCGCACTGGGGCTGCCGTCGTGTCTGGTCAGCGCGCAAGCGCCTCGCCTGCGCGAAGTGCACGACCTGCTCTCCGATCTGGCGCAACAGCGCCGAGGTCGAGGCGTCGGCGAGGTTGCCCTGTGCGTCGAACAGCTCTCCGCTCGTGTTGAGCGTCGCTCCAAGCGGTGTGGGCCAGCCTCGCAGTGCATGCACCGTAGAGCGGAGCGCGACGAGCGCGGTGCCGGCGCTTTGGGTGCCAGACGCGCACACTATGCAACCGACTGCCCGGCCGTGAAGATATGGCCGGTCGTCATCGCGCAGGTCCTCGAGCAGGTCGAGGGCGTTCTTGAGAAGGCCAGAGGGACCGCCGTGGTAGCCGGGTGTCGCGATGAGCAGTCCATCCGCGCGTCTGACCGCCTCGACGAGCTGATGCTCCTGCTCGCTGCGTGTGCGCACCTGTGGTTCGTAGATCGGGAGCTTCGCGAGGAAGCTGCCGGAGAACAGCTGGGTGTGCGCGTGGAGCGACTCCGCGCCCTCGAGCGCTGTGAGCAGCGCCCGCTCGGTCGTCGAGCCCTCCCTCGGGGTGCCTCCAACCCCGACGATGAAGATTGCTGTGCGAGCTCGACTGATCGGCGCGGCTCCTGTGGCTTGCGTGTGGTTGGCACTTCGCGCTCGACGACGGCGGGCCCCTGCTTGCCGGACCGACGATCCGAACGCCGTCCTGAAGGACGGCTGCCAGCATAGAGAAGGCGGATCGCTCGTGAGCAGCCGGCGTCGCCTGTGATGAGGCGCTGTCACCGGGCTTTGACAACTGGTCGCCAGCAGTGGTAGCGTTGGAGCTGGTCGGTGAGCTGGATCGCACGCAGTGCGAGGTCCAGGCCGGAGGATCACGATGCAAAGATCGCAGGTGTGGGAGGTCGCTGTGGTGATGAATCGATGAGCTCCGAATCGATGGGCTCCGGCAGTGTCGAGCGCAACGGTGCAGCGGCGGGCGAGGCAGCTGAGGCAATCCGCGCGCTGCACGAGACGGGGTTCGCCCAGCTGGAGCGCACGATCGATGCGGCATTCGCGGAGGCCGACCCCGAGTGCTTGGAGCTCTGCCGGCGGCGAGTTGCCCAGCTTCTTCGCGGCAGCGCCGAAGCGACTCCGACCAGCCTGACGGACAGGGGGATCGTCCTGCCCGCCGGCAAGCTTGCGGCGCTTGATCGATGGGAGGACTCAACAGATCTCAGCGCAGATGAGAAGGCTCATGTCGCGCTCTGCGAGCAGTTCGTCACGAGCGTGAGCCACATCTCGGACTCCGAGGTGCAGGCTCTGCGCGCAACGCGCACCGAGCAGGAGGTGTACGCGTTCGTATCAGCGCTGTATGTAATAGAGCTCGCCGAACGCCTGATGCTGGCAATGACAGGCGCAGGCGCAACTGGAGGACACCGATGAACGAGTATCAGCCGAGGATCGCGCCGCCGCCTGGCGGTGGTGAGGGGATGTTCTACGACACGCCGCTCGACTTCGAGATCGAAGAGCTCGCGCGCGTGGCGATGCGCGCGATGCGGCTCGATCCGCTGCTGACGGAGGTCGTGAGACTGCGCTGCGCCGAATATCACGACTGCCGGATCTGCTCTTCGCTGCGGATAGTGAGCGCGGTCGCCGAAGGCCTCGACGAGGAGATGCGGCAGAAGATCTGTGACTACGAGAGCAGCGACCTCGACGAGCGGCTGAAGGTTGCGCTGCGCTTCACCGACGCGATGATCGGCGACCCAGGCAGCCTGAGCGAGGACCTCCGCCGCGAAGTGAACGCTCACTTCAGTGCGAGAGAGATCGCAGAGATCGCGTTCAACATCATGAAGTGGAGCTTCCAGAAGGCGCTCGTCGCACTGCGGCTCGAGCAGCCCCCCTGGGATGGCCTCGCAGGCCTCTCCTTCGACGGTGTCGGTGAGACTGTGATCACGACCGCAGCCGGCGTGAGCTGAGACCAGATGAAGCGCTTCGAGGGACGGACCGTGCTCGTGACGGGGGCTGCGCGCGGCCAGGGCCGCTCCCACGCACTGCACTTCGCCCGTGAGGGCGCGGATCTCGCCATCTGTGACATCTGCGCGAACATCGATACGGTGCCATATCCGCTCAGTGGCGAGGCGGAGCTCGCCGAGACCGAGAAGCTCTGTGTCGCCGAGGGGGCGAGCGTGCTGTCCGAGCGCCTCGACGTGCGCAGCTGGCAGGAGGTCGAGAGCTTTGTCGCCAAAGCTGTCGAGCGGTTCGGCAAGATCGATGTCGCCGTTGCGAACGCGGGCATCTTCGGCCATCAGCCGATCGCTGAGATGGATCCTCAGCGCTTCGCAGACATGATCGATGTCAACCTGCGCGGGGTGTTTCACACGATCCGCGCTGTGCTGCCATCGATGCGGCAGCGCAAATATGGGCGGATCGTCGCGACGGGGTCGGTGTGTTCGCTGATCGGCTTTCCGAACGTCGGACACTACGTCGCGGCGAAGCACGGTGTCGCCGGACTGATAAAGACGGTCGCGAAGGAGGTGGGTGCGGAGGGCATCACCGCGAACTACGTCGTGCCGAACGGTGTCGGCACGGACATGATCCGAAACCGTCCGACCTATGAGCTGGTGAGCCCAGAGGACCCGACAGAGGAGGCTGCGATGCCGATCTGGGCGGCGATGAACGCGATCCCGAAGCCCTGGGTGCAGCCTGAGGACGTCTCGAAAGTCGTCCTGTTCCTGGCCTCAGACGATGCCGCATACACGACGGGCAGCGGCCTGAAGGTCGACCTCGGGGCAACCGCCTAGCGGGCTGACGCGGGGCTCGCATCGGCGCCGGACTCGCATGCGCGAGCTGCCCGTCTCAGTCCTGCCATCGCCTGTGAGCGGCACCTGCGAGCTGGTGCGAAGGGCTGTTCGAGAGATTGGCTGCAGCTGAGTCCCCAGCGATCCAGCTTCGTCAGCTGCGCTGCTTCGTCGTCGTCTGCGAGGAGCTGCACTTCTCGCGCGCTGCGCAACGGCTGCACATCGCTCAGCCCGCGCTTTCGCAGACGATCCGCAGGCTCGAGCGGGAGGTTGGTGTGCCGCTGCTCGAGCGTTCGACGCGCTCAGTGGAGATCACGGACGCCGGCAGAGCCTTCTACGAGGACGCGCGCGCGACGCTTTCGCAGGTCGAGCACATGCTCGACCGTGCGCGGGCGATTGGCGCAGGCAGGGCGGGCAGCCTCGCCCTCGGCTACTCGCCCCTGGTGAGGCAGACCGCCTCGCGTCTGATCAGAGGGTTCTGTGCAGAGTATCCAGGCGTCGATGTCGTCCACAACATGGCCTACAGCGAGGCGCTGGCAGCGGCCGTTGATCGAGGTGAGATCGACGGTGCGCTGATCATCGCGGGTGCGGTCGAGCTGCCGCTGCGCGGAGAGCCTGTGCGTGTGCTGCCATGGCTCTGCGTGGTGAACCGCAGCCATCCGCTCGCCGGTGCAGCGAGCATTCCTGTCTGCGCCCTGGAGTCCCACCCCGTGGCGATCGTGGACCTGCCCTTCTGGCGCCGCTACATCGAAAGCGAGCTCTCCGTTCACGGGGTGAGCGCAGAGCTCGTCGGCGTTTGGGATCCGATCGCGCGGTTCCCGACGGAGGTGCTCGAAGATGGATCGAGTTGTGTGTGGCTGCAGACGAGCGAGTACTGCGAAAGCACCGGGGTCGAGATCGAGTTCGATCCGCCGTTCACCTGCGAGGTGGAGCTCGTCTGGCGTCCTGACGCGAAGTCCGCTGCGCTAGACCGGTTCGTAGAGCACATGCGTGCGCTGCGCGAAAAGGAGCGCTGGCCATGCCCCGAGCATGCCGAGGAGAAGCGCTGGCCGCGCCACGAGCACGCTCAGAAGCACCGGCCGGGCGGCTAGAGCTCATCGAGCCATTCGGCTCGGAGCGCCGGGTCTGTCTTGCAGTCGATGAGCAGGGGAGTCTCGAGGTTCTCGCGCAGCGTCTCGCTGAGTGCATCGAGGTCGGAGAGCGAGTCGACCCTCGCCGCCCGCAGCCCAAGGGAGCCCGCGAGCATGGCGAAATCGACGTCTGGGAACTGGGCGTGGCGGTGGGACAGGCCTGCGAGGTCGAGGAAGTGACGCTCCGCGCCGTAGGCGCAGTCGTTCATGACGACGATGAGCAGCGGCAGTCGGCATCGCGCCACGGTCTCGAGGTCGCCGAGCGTCATCAGCAGCCCCCCGTCGCCGATGAACAGCACCGTCTGGCTCTCCGGCCGAGCGAGCGCGGCGCCAATCGCGGCGCCAAGCCCCATACCGACGGAGGCGAAGTCGAGCGTGAACCGGAATCTGTCTGGTGATCGCACCCGCATGTACATCGCTGAGAAGCCGACGTGGTGGCCTCCGTCAGAGAGGATGACGCGATCCCCAGGCAGCATCTGGTCGAGCCGTGCGCATAGGGTCCGGGGATCGACGGGGCGCGCACTGTCGTCGCAGTCGGCTTGCAACGGTGGCATCGAGACCTGGGCGAGTGCCTGAGGGCGATGGAATGGAGGCTCAGCGGAGCCGTTGGACTGGGCGGCCGCGGGGGGGTGCGAAGGCGCCTGTGCGGGGGGGTGCGAAGGCGCCTGCGCGGGGGGGTGCGAAGGTCCCTGGGCGAGGGAGCTGTCAGGGGCTTGCGTGGAGGCGTCGAGGTGCGCGTGTGCTCGAGATGCGCTGATCGCATCGAGCAGCTGCTGCGCTGTGGTCCTGGCGTCCGCGACGATTCCGAGCCTCACCGCGGCATAGCGGCCGAGGTGGCTCGCCTCCGTGTCGATCTGCACGACTGGCACGCCTTTGAGCAGGCGACCACCGCAGGTGGTGAACGACGTCATCCTCGCGCCGAAGGCGAGCAGCAGATCGGCTTGCCCTATGAGCCTCCTCGGGCCGGGCAGGGAGAAGCCGCCGAGGATGCCGAGGTCGTATGGGCTGTCGCGGAAGAGGTCCTTCGCGCACAGGGTCGTGCACAGCAGGGCCCCCGTCGAAGAGGCGAGGTCTTCCAGCACGCGCTTGGCGCCCGCGCGGACGGCACCTCCGCCTGCGAGTATGAGCGGGCGCTCTGACTCGCGGAGCAGAGCGAGGGCCGCTGCGATCTCACGCTGCCCCGCTCGAGGCGGCTCGCCGCCGGTCCGCTCGCCTGGCTCGATGGCCGGCTCGCCTTGCGTGGCCGTCCGCTCCCCTGACTCGATGGCCGGTGCACCGCTGGCCGACAGCTCGCCTCCCAGTACGTTGAACGGGATCGTGAGCAGCGCAGTGGTCCCTTGTGCGACGATCGACGCCGCCTCTCGGAGCATCGCTCGAACGTGCGATGGCTCTGAGGCTCGCCTGAACGTGACGCCACAGGCCTGTGCGAGGCCGGCGTGATCGAACTGCTTGAGATCTGGGCCGGGAGAGGGGCGCGGCCGGATCCGGGTGGACTGATCGCCTGCGATGATGAGGACGCTGCGTCCCGCCTTTGCGGCCGTGACGGCTGCAGTTGCACCATTTGTGAGGCCTGGGCCTCGACTGAGGATGCAGACTCCGAGCGCACCCGTCGCCCAGGCGTAGCCGTCGGCGGCGCTGATCGCGACCGACTCGTGACGGGTGCCGTGGAACGCGATGCCGACGCGGTCGATGAGGTCTGTGATCAACGCCGCCGTGTCCTCGCCCATCAGCCCGAAGGCCACCTCGACGCCGAGCGCGGCGAGCTCGTCGTTCACCGCTTCGTAGACCTTCGTGTGCGCCTTCGGCTCAGAGGTCGTCTGTGGCATCTGATCGTGCTCCCCTCAGATCGTGCTTCGTCTCTCGGATCGCTTCGGGATCTCCCATCCCCTGCTGTGCGGTTCTGCTGCGCACCGTCTCGGTCTGCACGTCGCGTCGACCGTCATCGTTCGATGTCGCCGGGGAGGGGGTCATCGAGCCTGACGAGCACTCGCTGGAAGCGCCACCTCCCGTATCGGTCACGTGAGAGGTCTACCTCGTAGGAGCCCCGGGAATGGCCCTCGACTGTCTTCTCATCGCGATAGATCGTCCGCAGCAGACTGGCGTGCACCCTTGCGCCGTCGGGAAGCTCCTGCATCAGCGTGAGGTTCCTGATCTGATGCGTGCGGCGGCCAGGAAGCCCCTCGACCGTTCGGCGGATGAAGGCGGCTGCCTGCGCAAACCCGTGCAGCGGCCCGAGCTTCTGCGCACCGTTGAGAAACGTGAACTCGACCTCCTCAGCGAGCACGCTCTCGAGGTTCTCGAACCGGCGGTCGTCGAGCGCCTGCGTGTACACAGCAAAAAGCTGCTCCACCGCCTGCATGTCGAACGTCTCCTCCATCCTGCTTCACCCCTGCTCTGCGAAGATCTTGCCCGGGTTGAGGATCCCGTTCGGGTCGAGCTCAGCCTTGACCGCGCGCATCAGTGGGATCAGGTCCCCATGCTCCTGAAGCAGGTACTTCTGCTTTCCGATCCCTATCCCATGCTCGCCGCTGCAGGTGCCGCCGCGCGCGATGGCATCGGCGACGATCTGGTCGAACACTCCCTCGACGCGAGCGACGTCGGAGGGGTCGTTCGTGTCTATCATCGCCATTGCGTGGTAGTTGCCGTCGCCGACGTGTCCGAGGATCGACGGCTCGAGGCCGGCGTTTGTCATCGCCTCGCGGGCGAAGCGCACCGCTCCAGGCAGCTCGGACAGGGGCACGCACGCGTCGCTTCCCTTCACTGCCCTTCCGGGGTAGCGGTTCTCGAACGCGAACAGCAGCTCGTGGCGGGCCTCCCAGAGTCGCGCCGCCTCTTCGTGGTCGCTTGTCGCATCGAATCGTTCGCAGCCCTCCACGGATGCGATCTCCCGTGCGATCCGCGCATCCGCTTCGACGCTCGCCTGAGTTCCCGAAAGCTCCACGAACAGGTGCGGCTGCTCGGCGATGCTCGAGCCCTTGTATGCGTTGATCGCCGCGATCGTGTCGCGGTCGACAAGCTCGATTCGCGTGACAGCGAGGCCCGTGCCGACGAGTCCGACTGCGCAGCGGCACGCGGAGTCGAGGTCCGGGAACCCTGCGCGTGCTGCGATCACGTGCTCAGGGATGCCGTAGAGCCTGACGGTGAGCTCCGTGATCACGCCAAGCGTCCCTTCGCATCCGATGAACAGGTGCATGAGGTTGTAGCCGGCGGAGGTCTTCAGCGCGCGGGAGCCCGTGCGGATGATGCGACCGTCAGCGAGCACGACCTCGAGCTCGAGCGTGTTGTGGCGCATTGCGCCATAGCGCACGGTCGTCGTGCCACTCGCGTTCGTTGCCGCCATTCCACCGAGCGTCGCGTCCGCACCGGGGTCGACGGGGAACATCAGGCCATGTTCGCCGGCCCGCCTGTTGAGGGCCTTGCGTGTGACGCCGGCGCCGACCGTGGCCTGAAGATCGGCTGGCCTGATCTCGAGTGAATCGAGACCGGTGAGGTCGAGCGATATGCCCCCATGCAGGGGGATCACCTGCCCATCCGCGCTTGTGCCCGCACCGAACGCGACAACGGGGATTCGCCTCGCATTCGCATAGGCGAGCACTTCGCTCACCTCCTCCCGCGTTGCTGCGAACACGACGATGTCAGGCAGGCGCCCCTTGCCAAGCCCCTTGTATGTCCCGACGTAGGGAACGCCGTGCAGTTGGCGCGCGGACTCCCCGACATTGACCCTGTGCGCGTCCCCGATGATCTCGACCAGGTCGGCGTGCATCTCAGATGCTTCCCGCGGCACCGCCACCTCCATCCGAAAGTGCGATGACCATCATAGGCGAGGCTGGGAGCGGCCTCAAAGACGAGTTTTGCACTTATTCATAATCACGGTGTGATGAGCGGCGCTCCGGGGAGGCGGCCTTTGCGTGCTCGGAGGCAGCCGCTGGCGGGTCCGGCCGCAGGCACTTGACCCTGAGGCTCGCGTTGACCGCGCTGCGGGCTCAGGCGGCGAGAGCAACGCCCTGTGACAGCTGCATCAACTCTCGGCGCTGCGTGCGCCGACGTACTGCACCACACCGTCGCGCCAGCACTCGCTTTCAGCGACCCGCCGGCGCAGCCGCCAGCGCCCATCCTCGCACCGCAAAAGCTCATCGCGGTAGCGGCCGAAGACTCTCACGACGGGCTCGCCCTCGTGCTCGCAGACGATGAGGAAGTACGATCGCGCCTCCGCACGCTGCCCGTCGATCGTGATGATGGGCGCGAGCAGGAGGTGCTGGTGGCGGTGCTCAGGCGCACGGCCGTACCCTTCGATGAACTCTCTGAGCTGCCGGTGACCTGAGAGCGTGCGGTTCAGCTCGTCGGCTCTGCGGCTGCGCATGTCGAAGACCGCGTCGTCGGTGAAGCAGTCGAGCCACGCCTCGTCGTTCCCGTAGTCGATCGCATGCGCGTAATCCTCAAACGTGCGGATGATCGCGCGTTCGTCTTCGACTGCGCGAAGCCTCGCTGCCAGGTCGTCGACCATCTGCCGGAGCGCGGGCAACTCGTCGTCGAGCCCTGACATGTCCGCGAGGCTACCACGAGGCTCAGGCGCTGGTCGACGGGCTTGCACGCTTCTCGTGCGGGCCGCGGAGCATCGACCCGCGAAGACAGGCGCCATGGCACCTCTGCAGATCGCGTGGGTGTCTCCTGAGTGCGTCGCCGACAGATGGACGAGATCGAAGTGTGACGCCAGAGTGCCATTGACACGAGAACACTGGGCTGGCGACGGTGCTACGCTGCCGCTGTCAGCCCCGCACATCTGCGCGAGAGTTCGATGTTCACCGAGTACTCGATGCTCAGCGAGGCGCCGTGGGCGGCTTGACAACGATCCAAGGAGGAGGATTTGCAGGCTTTGGTGAGAGATTCGCGTGTCGAGCGCGACATGTGGCTCCATTTGCCACGGTCGATCCGCACTCGATGGCGCAAGGCCAGGATGGCACTCGATCCGGTGATCGGACCGCTGAGTGAGCGAAGCCTCGATCCCACCGCCGTGCGCTGGATGAAGCACGTGCCCCGGCTGCCAGCGCCGCTTCGCCGGGTGCGGCCCGCGCCGATCTGGCCACGCTCAGTGCCCTTCAGCACGCCCGCCTCTCTGCGCACGGTGCCCGGAATATGGCGCGACCGGCAGGTAGAAGAGGAGGCGTTCGCGGCGAGGCCGCTGCACGACTTCATGCTCGTGCACAGCGAGAACCTGCCATTGGCACTGCGCCACTCCTGGCACTTCCTGTTGCCAGCGGCCCCTGAGATGGCGAAGGCCCTTGCGCGCAAGCCGAGGCTCGCGGGAATACGGGGCGCGCGCCCAGCCTGCCCCCGCTCGGATGTGAGTGCCAGAGAGCTCACCGACCGCATCCGGGTGCAGGCACGGAGGCTTGGGATCAGCGCGGTTGGCTTCGCGCCGTACGATCCGAAGTACACGTTCGCCGAGTACGCCGACCACCACGATCGCGGAAGCGTGATCGTCTGTGCCTACGAGCAGGACTGGCAGGCCACTCAAACAGCGCCGAGCGCACGCTCTGAGCGTGCAGCGTTCCGCGCCTACGCGGCGCTCACGACCCGGAGCGTCGCGCTCGCGGAGTTCGTCGAGCGCCAGGGGTTTCGTGCGCAGCCGCACTCGTTCACTGGGGAGGCGGTCGCGATCCATTACGGCGTGCAGGCTGGTCTTGGGCAGCTCGGCCTGAACGGCCAGCTGCTGACGCCTGCGGCAGGGTCACGCGCGCGCCTGTCTCTGATCACGACCGACGCGGAGCTGATCCACGACGAGCCCGTTGACTACGGCATTCACGCGATCTGCGACGCCTGTCAGGCGTGCGTCAGACGCTGCCCAGTCGGAGCGATTCCGAAGGCGCGCGCACAGCATCGAGGTGTCAGAAAGATCAAGATCAAGACGGAGCGGTGCTTCCCTGTCGTCGTCTCGGCCGAGGGTTGTGCTGTGTGCATGAAGGTGTGTCCCGTGCAGCGCTATGGTCTGGAAGCGGTGGTGGATCACTACGCGCGAACTGGTGGCGAGATCCTCGGCAAGGGCAGTGAGGAGCTCGAAGGCTATGTCTGGCCGCTCGACGGGCGGCGCTACGGCCCGGGCGAGAAGCCTGATGCAGCCGAACGGCGGAAGGTGCTCAATCCACCGCACTGGCGCGCAGTGGACCCGACTCGCACGGAGCCGGTCCGTCGAGGGGAGGCGACGGGCGGCGATGCGCCGCCGTCGCAGGCGATCGACTCAGTGCTGTTGTGAGAGCGACACGTCCCCGATCATGACGCGCCCGTCCCTGACCGTGACTCACCCATCCCTGACCGTGACCGACCCCCTCCCTGCCATGGCTGCCCCGTCCCTGACCGTGCGCTTCGCCGCGCAGGCCCACCTCAACATGCGGGAGAGACGCCTGTGCCTGTGATGACACCAGCGCTCAGCGTGCCCGCCGTGGGCGCCCCCTTCGAGCGGACCATGATCGAGCGGCGCGATCTCGGTGGCCACGACGTGATGATCGAGATCCATTTCTGCGGCATCTGTCACTCCGATCTCCATCAGGTCAACGACGAGTGGGGCGGAGCGCTGTTTCCGATGGTGCCTGGACACGAGATCGCCGGTGTCGTCACCGCCGTCGGCGACTCTGTTCGGAGCGTCGCCGTCGGCGATCGGGTGGGTGTCGGCTGCCTCGTGGACTCCTGCGGTGAGTGCCGGCATTGCCTCGCCGGGGAGGAGCAGCACTGCCTTGCCCCAGCGGTGCCCACATACAACGGCGTCGGTTATGACGGCGAGCCGACCTATGGCGGCTACAGCCGCCACATAGTCGTGAGGGACCGGTTCGTGGTGCACATCCCAGCTGCGATCGAGCTGGCGGACGCGGCGCCGCTCTTGTGTGCCGGGATCACGACCTTCGCGCCGCTGAGGCGATGGCAGGTAGGGGAGGGTACGCGGCTGCTCGTAGTCGGGCTCGGAGGCCTCGGCCATCTCGCGGTGAAGATCGCCTGCGCGATGGGGGCGGAGGTCAGCGTTCTCAGCCGGACGCTCGCGAAGCGGGCGGACAGCGTGCGGTTCGGTGCCAGTCGCTGCCTCGCCAGTGACGATTCCGATGCGCTTGGGCAGCTCGCCGGGCACTTCGACCTGATCCTCAACACCGTCTCCGGCGGCACAGACATCGATCAGCTGCTCGGGCTGCTCGCAGTCGACGGCACGCTCGTGACGCTCGGCGCGCCGCCGCAGCCACTGCAGGTCTCCCCGTTTGCGCTGATCGTCGGCAGAAGAAGCCTCGCCGGATCGGTGATCGGCGGAATCGCCGCCACCCAGCAGATGCTCGACTTCTGTGCTGAGCACGGGATCCTGCCTGAGACAGAGGTGATCTCAGCCGCCGATGTCGGCGAGGCCTACGCTCGGGTGGCGCGCGGCGAGGTGAGGTACCGGTCCGTGATCGACCTCGCGACGATCGCAGACCAGGCAGCGCTCGCCGCGCCCGCCGCTGAAGGGCTGGCGGTGCTCGATGGATGAGGCAGCGCCGGCAGCGCAGCAGCGCTCGCAGCGGGTGCCGCTGTCCCGGATGCGTCGCGCGATCACGGCGGCGATGAACCTCAGCGCGCAGGTTCCCCAGTTCACCCTCGACCGCACGATCGCGCTCGCCGCGGCTGCGGCTCTGCGATCCGATCTTCGTGCTGAGGGGCTTGCGATCTCCTGGGAGGACATTCTCGCCGCAGCGAGCGCGAGGGCGCTGAGAGAGCACCCAGGCGTGAATGCGAGCTTCGACGGGGACGCGATCCTGCGGCACGAGGACATAAACGTCGGGCTTGCGACGGCGCTGGAGGAGGGACTCGTCAGCCCCGCGATCCTCAACGCCGATCGTCGCAGCCTGCGCGAGATCGCCCAGGCGCGGCGAGCGCTGCGCGAGCGGGCCGCCGCGGGTGGCCTGCATGGCAGCGAGCTCTACGGCGCGACCTTCACGCTTTCAAACCTCGGCCCCTACGGCATCGAGCGCTTCAGGGCGCTCGTGATCCCACCGCAGGCTGCGATCCTTGCGAGCGGGCGCGTCCTGGGTCCAGACGATGCTTCAAGGATCAACGTCAGCCTCAGCTGCGATCACAGGGTGATCGACGGCGCGCCCGCAGCGCAGTTCCTGGCGACGGTATGCGACCTGATCGAGCAGCCGGATTGGCTGCGACAGATCGCGGGGCAGGGTCCCGATCGCCCGGCGGCTGACGCGTCTGGCGGCTGAGCAGCGTCCGCTGGCCGCTTGCGCACCACAGCGGACAATTACGGACACCTGATGTCAACTCGCGCTTGACTTTCGGAGAGGCCGGCGATAGGGTCGCGATCAAACAAACGATTGTTTCCTGGGAAGCGGAGGAATCCCTGGTGGCGAGGGCTGCTGATGTGGAGCGAAGATCCGTCGACGGCGCGGCTGAGCTCGTGTACAGAGCTGGTGCGTCGCAGCATGCGCCCGCTCGTCAAGCCCGCAGGCGCGGAACGCAAGGCAGCAGCGGGCCCGTTGACGGACCTGCGCGGGGGGCACACAAAGCAGGAGCGTCGCCTCGGGATGGCGCGCGCACCTGCATGTGGTCTCGGGCTGGCGTGCGCCTGCATGCGGTTGATGCGACCCCAGGATCACAGGACACCGAAACAGCGACTGAGGCCTCAGGCGACGCTCAGGCCTCGCAAGCAAGGAGGGCACACCGATGACAACAGCGACAGAACCCCGTCTCGCGCGAGCCGGCAGGCTGGACACCTCTGCGCTTGCGAGCAACCAGCCTGCTTCGAGCCCGCTTTATCCAAACTTCCCTTGGAAGGTGTTCAACTCGAAGTCGATCGTCTGCGTCTATGAGACCGACCTCGAGCCTGTCCTCGATCTGCTGCCGCCGGAGCTCTCGCCGCTCACCGATCCTCCGCAGGTCGTCTGCTTTTTGAACGGCGGCTACGAATTCGGCACCGGGGGAGGTGCCTACTCCGAGATGGCCCCACTGATCCCGGTTCTCTACGAAGGCGAGCCTCACGTCTATCCGTGGGTCGTCTATCTCGGCGAGGGCACGGAGGAGTGGTTCGCGGCCGGCCGTGAGGTCCTCGCCGACTCGAAGAAGCTTGCGAAGATCGAGCTGAAGCAGGAGCTTGGACGGGGGCTGATCATGGGCACGGTCGAGCGCCCTGCGGGCCACAGGATCGTCACCCAAATTGTCGGGCCGTTGGAAAGTCAGGGCACCGAAGCCGACTTCGGCTTCTATCCGATCATCGGGCTGCGGGTGCTGCCGAGCGGAGAGGGAGATCGTCCGCAGGTCGCTGAGCTCTACCGCAAGCGGGTCGAGACGACTATCCGCAGGGCCTCCGACGGCAGCGCAATGATCTTCTCTGGGCCGGCGACCGTCGTGCTCGGCGCCTCCGAGCAGGACCCTGTCTACAGGCTGCCTGTGCGCAAGGTGATCAGCGGTCACTACGTCGAGTTTGGGACGATCAACCAGCTCACAGGCGAAGTGCTGAAGAGCTACGTCTGAGCGATGGACCGGCGAGGGCAGTCAGCACGCGGTCTCGATGCGCCGAGCGCGGCGCGTCTGCGGGGGCGCCTGGATGTGCATCGTCTGGCGAGCAACCAGCCGGCGAGCGGTCCGCTCTACCCGGGATTCCCCCGCACTGTGTACGACTCGCGGTCGCTGGCCGTGGTCTACGAGACAGATCTCGACCCCGTTCTCGCGAGGTTGCCGCCGGAGCTTGCTCCTGCAACCGACCCGCCGCAGGTCGTGTGCGTCTCGAATGTGTTCGGCTTTGGCATGGCAGGCGGCGGGTACAGTGAGATGAACTCCCTGATACCGGTCTCCTACGAGGGCGAGACCCACATATATCCGTGGGTCGTCTATCTCGGGGAGGGCACCGAGGAGTGGTTTGCGGCGGGCCGCGAGCTGCTTGGTGACAACAAGAAGCTTGCGCGCATAACCTTCGAGCAGCAGCTGGGGCGGGGGATGGTGCGCGCCTGTGCCGAACGGCCGGCAGGCCATCCGATCCAGGCGATCACGGTTGGCCCGTTCGACCGCCAATGCGCCGCGGACGAGTTCGCCTACGCACCGGTGATCGGCATTCGCCTGCTGCCCAGTGCGCTCGGCGAGGATCCACAGATCGCGGAGCTGACGCGCAAGCGCGCGCCGATAACGCTGCGCGGCGCATCTGACGGCAGCGCGATGATCTTCGCCGGGCCGGCGACAGTCGTGCATGGGGCATCCTCGCAGGATCCGCTGTACGAGCTGCCGGTGCGCCGCGTCCTCGCCGGCTACTACATGGAGTG
>JAJYUP010000049.1 GCA_021792455.1 Actinomycetes bacterium
GATCAGCTTTTGAGCCCTCCTGGCGGCAAACAGGTCGCCGAGGTGCCCAGCGACGAAGAACTCTGTCAGCGTCGCGAGTACGTAGAAGAGCGTACCGACGCCGAGCACGATGAGCGCGATCTGGATAACCTGCCCAGTGGTGGTGTGCGGCTCTGGAAAGCCGCCAAGCGTGGAGATCGTGTCGAGCGTCCAGCGGAAGGCGTACCACGGGCCGACGCCCTCGCTGAGCGCGAGCCCCACCGTGCCGAAGGCGAGCAGGCCGGCGAGCAGACCGCCGAGCAGCGCGATGCGCCGCATGAAGATCCGCAGCTGCCGCCGCGTTGCGACCGAGTGCCCACCGACATCGAGCAAAGGCTGAGACTCAGGCTTCCGAGAAGGCTTCGATCCAGCTTTCGCTTGCCAGTTCAGAGTCGAACTGCATGAAGGCCCCGAGGACCGTCGTCGTTTCGTAGGTTTCCCGACCGACCTTCACCTGCTCGCCTATGTACTCTTCGATCCCTTTGCGTTCGGCTGAGCCGCAGATCGGCGTGTAGAAGCAGTCGGCGACATCTTCCTGGATCAGCTGCGGCATGACGTTGACGTCATCGACGAGTTCCTCGACCTTCTGCAGCTGCGTGCAGGTGCCTCCAAGGAGCGTGCAGGCGGATCCGGCTTCGTAGGCGCGTTCGCTCACGAAGGCGTGGGTGTGTTCGTCCTGGAGGCCGAGAAGTACGTAAAGCAGATCTTCCCCCTTCTTCTGTTCGGCCTGCGCTTCGCCCAGGCCCCGTTCGGCCGCCGCGAGATCCTGGGCGAGCACGATCGCCCGACGGCCCGCGGGAAGGCGGGCAAGCGCCGCTTCTACCAGTCCGTAGAGGTGGGGGCGCATCATCGCGAGGACTTCGGCGATGTAGCCCGCTGCTCCAGCTTCGAGGCCGAGGTGGTCGGGAAGCTGGTCTTCGCCTTCTTCGAGCGCCTTCAGCCGGTGTTCGATGCCTTCGTGCAGCAGCTGTTCTGCGGCGACGGGCAGAGGCACTCCGACGAGCCCGTCAGCGAGCGCTTCGGCTTCGGCAGGCGAGGCCGCAGAAAGCGCGTGGGTGATCCCTTCGATGAGCCCCTTGCGCTGGTTGGCGGAGAGCTTTTCAGCGTGGGCGAGCGCCGCCTGACGGCTCGCTTCGCGCAGCTTCCCGACCGCTTGGGAGATCGCCGCCTGGTCCTGAGCAGGCAGTCCGGAGAGCACCGTCTCGAGGCGGTCCTGCCAGCTCTTCGCGGGGCCGCTCGGAGCGGTGGCAGTCCCCGGCGCTTTGCGGCGGTGTGAAGGCCTGTGGGCGCGCCTGCAGGAGCGCGTCCGCGAAGGCTTCGTGCGCTTTGCGGCGTGCGCCGTCGCCCTGCGTGCGCGCCTGCGATGGGCAGAGGGCCCGCCGTGGCCTGCGCGCCTGCTGGTGCAACGAAGAGCGGGGCGCCCTGATGCGCGCTTCTTCCCGCGCCTGCGCCGCCGGCGCCTACGGGGATGGGAGGCTGAAGAGCGAGCTGAGGCGGCGTGAGCGCGCCGTCGGACTCCCGCCCTCAGCGGCGGCGATGCACCCCGCAGCGCGGTCGCCGAGCTCGATCCCGCAGTTGTGGCCGCCGCCGCGACGGCAGCGACCGCAAGCACGCCAAGCAGGACCCTAAGCGCCCGCTTGGTTCTCGACGTGTGCGCCACGGCCTGCATTCTAGGGAGTCGACCGTCTGCGTTCGCGTGCCCCGCTGGTGAGTGCGAGCCCGATCTGGTGGGAAGACGCCGCTTCGCGCACGCTCACGGGAAGACGGGGACCGTCACGTCGCTCGTCAGCAGGGCCGCGAGATGGGTCTCGGTGTCGCCGAGATGGAAGACGCCGAAGTGGTCGTTGGCGATCCGCTGATGAAGGACCTGCGTGCCTGCGATCGTTCCAACGCCCGGGACGGCGAAGATCTCGATCCCGGTCGTCTGCTCCGACACCGCTCCAGCGCCGTTGCTCGAGAGCACGTTGCCGATCAGGCCGGTGTCCTCGATCGTGCCTGGACCGAAGGCGTGAAGCGATATGCCCGGGATGAACCCGCCAGTCACGATGTTGTGGGCGATGACGTTGTCCGTGACGCTGACGGGCCCGAAGGCACCGCCGGCGACGATGATGCCGCCGACTCCGGGGACGGTGTTGCCGGTGGCGGGATCGTATCCGACCACCTCGTTTCTGATGATGAGGTTGTGGGCGACGCCCCCACCGGGATTCTTGGCGGAGAGCACGATCCCGCAGTCGTTGAGGTTGTCCTTGACGAGGTTGTCCACGATGACGTTGCCTTCGCCCGGGACCGGCCGGGCATCGATCGCGTGCGGCGCAAAGGGGCTGTTGGGGCCGTCGTCGTAGACCCCTATGCCCCCATGGTCGTTGTACTGCACGACGTTGTTGCTGAGAAGGACGTCCTCCGTGCCGACGAGCGCGATGCCCTTCAGCTCTTCGAGGCCAGGGTGCGGTTCGACCGCGTTGCCTTCGACGACGGTGTCTCTGATCACGACGGCGGATGTGTCCTGCACCATGATGCCCTCGTCGCGTGCTCCTGTGACCTTCGCACCCACGATCTCGACGTTTCGGACGCCAGGGCCGACGTATATTCCGAGGTCATACCCGCTCGCCTCGATGCTGCCGCTTATCCGCTCGCCCGAGCGTGCTACCACCTTCGCGGTGAAGCCGTTCGGCAGCGGTTCCGGTTCTGCCGCAACAGCGGAGCCGACTGGAAGCGCTGTGCAAAGCGCGAAGCTCACGACGATCCCAATCACCCCGGTTGTCCTGCGCCTCCGCATCCCGCACCTCCGACCCTCGATCACACAACTCGACCGCATGCATGCGAACGGAACCGCATGCATGCGCCGACCGTAACTGAGCTGCCAGCCGTCCAACTAGGCGGTCTTCCCGCAGACTCGCTGCGGGAAGACCGCAGACCTCATCCCTGCTCCGCCGCAGAAGGGGCGACTGCAGCACCCCCGACCACGATGGTCGATCCTGCTCATGGCGTCGCTCCCAGCGACTCCAACCCCGCCACCGAGATGGCTGCGCTCACCTCCACTGATGAGCGGTGGGGGGCCTGATCGGCGGTTGCCGCTATACTAGGTTCTGTTTCGTAAGCTTCTATGGAGCAGATGTCAATGCCTTCCCCATCGCAGTCGCAGACCCCAGATACGAGCAAGACAGTGCTGAGGCTGATCCCGCTCGACGACACCGTCGTGATGCCGAGCATGGGCATCACGTTGACGGTCGACGTCGGCGAGGACGAGAGAGTCGTGCTCGTGCCTCGCCACGACAACGAGTTTCTCGAGGTTGGCACGATCGCAGAGGTCTCAGACCGCGTGCGGCTTCCAGGCGGCGGCAGGGCCGTCGCGCTCTCAGGCGTGAGCAGAGCGCTGATCGGCGCCGCTCAGACAGGACCTGAAGGGGAGCTGCGCGTGGAGGTTCAGGAGATGCCTGACAAGACGCCTGTCGACAGGCGCACTCGCGAGCTCGAGCGCGAATACAGGGCCGTCGTCGAGGAGATCCTCGAGCTCCGCGGCGACGACGGACGCATCGCGGCATTCCTGAGGGCGATCGTCGAGCCGGGCGCACTCGCCGACTCGGCAGGATACTCGCCGAACCTCACCTACGACCAGAAGGTCGAACTGCTGCGGGCGATCGACGTGACCGAGCGGCTCGAGCTCGCCGTGAAGCTGCAGCGCGAAAGCCTCGCTGAGCTGCAGGTGCGCAAGCGCATCCGCGAAGACGTTCAGGAGGGCGCCGAGAAGCAGCAGCGCGAGTACTTCCTGCGCAAGCAGATGGAGTCGATCCGCAAGGAGCTCGGCGAAGACGAGGGTTCCGTCGCAGAGGAATACAGAACGAAGATCGACGAGGCGAAGATGCCCGACGCGGTGCGCGCGCAGGCGCTGAAGGAGCTGGCGCGACTCGAGCGGATGGGTGAGCAGACCGGCGAGTCGAGCATGATCAGGACCTATCTCGATTGGCTGATCGCAGTGCCTTGGAGCAGGCGCTCCGAGGAGAAGCTCGACCCTGTCGCCGCACGCGAAGTGCTCGACGCCGACCACGCGGGACTCGAGGACGTGAAGGATCGCGTCACCGAGTACCTGGCGGTGCGCAAGCTGCGCGAGGAGCGCGGGATCGAGGCCGATCCGAAGTCAGGCGCGATCCTGACGCTGATCGGCCCGCCCGGCACCGGCAAGACCTCGATCGGGGAGTCGATAGCGCGCGCGACTGGCAGGAAGTTCGTCCGCATGTCGCTCGGAGGCGTGCGCGACGAGGCTGAGATCAGAGGCCACAGGCGCACCTACATCGGAGCGATGCCAGGGAGGCTCGTGCGCGCGCTGCGCGACGCCGGCACGATGAACCCGGTGATCCTGCTCGACGAGGTCGACAAGATCGGTGCCGACTGGCGCGGTGACCCGTCTGCGGCACTGTTGGAGGTGCTCGATCCCGCCCAGAACCACTCCTTCAGGGACCACTACCTCGATGTGGAGCTCGACCTCAGCCAGGTGATGTTCATCGCGACCGCGAACGTGCCAGACACGATCCCAGGGCCGCTGCTCGACCGCATGGAGGTGATCCGCTTCGACGGCTACACCTCGGAGGAGAAGCTCGCGATCGCGAAGGGCTATCTGTGGCCGCGGCAGCGCGACCGCAACGGCTTGCGGCAGGACGAGGTGAGCATCTCAGACGATCTGCTGCGCACGATCATCACCGAGTACACGCGCGAGGCGGGCGTCCGCAACCTCGAGCGCGAGCTTGGGACGCTCCTGCGCAAGACCGCGACGAAGATCGCGTCAGGGTCGGTTGAGCCGCCGATCGAGATCGACATCGACCAGGTGAGAGAGGCACTCGGCAGGCAGAAGTTCTTCCAGGAGTCTGCGATCAGAACCGCGGTGCCAGGCGTGGCGACAGGGCTCGCGGTCACGGGCGCAGGCGGGGACGTGCTGTTCGTCGAGGCGAGCGCGATGAAGCGCTCCGGTCGTGGCTCAGGCAGCCTCGTGCTGACAGGGCAGCTCGGGGACGTGATGAAGGAGTCGGCCCAGATCGCGCTGTCATATGTGCGCGGGCACGCCGACGAGCTCGGGATCGACCAGAGCGTGTTCGATGAGCACGAGTTCCATGTCCACGTTCCCGCTGGGGCGATACCGAAGGATGGACCCTCGGCTGGGGTGACGATGGTGACGGCGCTCGCCTCGCTGCTGACGGGTCGGCCGGTGAAGCACACCGTCGGGATGACTGGCGAGGTGACGCTGCAGGGTCGGGTGCTGCCGATCGGAGGCGTGAAGCAGAAGGTGCTCGCCGCCCATGCGGCAGGGCTGACCGATGTGATCATCCCAGAGCGCAACAGGGGCGACCTCGACGAGATCCCAGCGGAGGTCGCCTCGCAGATGCACTTCCATCCGGTGATGAGCGTCGAGGAAGTGCTCGAGAAGGCGCTGGAGCAGACGCCAAATGTCACGAGTGTCTCGTAGGTGCAGCCCCGTTCCGATGGAGGTCCGCGAGATGGCGGACCTCCTCGAGCGGCGGTGGCAGCTGTCGATCATCTACGCGGCGCTGACCGGCGCGTTGCGATTCAGCGAGTTCGCAGAGGCGATCGGAGGCATCTCCCCACGGATGCTCTCAGAGCGCCTGCGCGACCTGGAGGCGGCGGGACTGATCGAACGCACGGTGCTGCCGAGCAGCCCCCCCGCAGTCGAGTATCGACTGACCGAGCGCGGGCGACGGCTCGCGCCGATCGTGGAAGCGATGCGTTCCTACGCAGAAGACCCGTCCACTTGAGGCAGCACGCGCTCGAGCTTGGGGTTCGGCCGCTCGAGACGGCCGGCCTTCGCGCAGGGCCTGCCGTCGACGGCAACGACATCCGCAGTGAAGTCGTTGCTGCCGCGAACGAGCGAGGATCCGACGCCATAGGCGTCGACGGGGACCTCGCGAGACTCGAAGGCATCGATCCGGCGCGCATCGAAACCGCCTGAGACGACGATCTTCACCTGCTGGAACCCGTGGGCATCGAGCTGCGCCCGCGTGAGCTCGACGAGCTCCGGGGCGACCCCGCTCCGAGCCTCACCGCCAAGGGCGGCTCGCAGACCCTCGTCGACGAGCGTCTCTGAGGTGTCGAGGCGCACGCCCCAGAGGCGCGGCCCAAGGGCATCGGCGACAGCGAGAGCGGTTCTGACGGAGTCGTTCTCGAAGTCGACGAGAACGGTGACGTTCATCTGATCGCCGTACATCCGCGCGAAGCTCCGTGCGGCGAGCACCGTGTCGCCGCCGTAGGCGGCGATGAGCGCGTGCGGCACGGTGCCGACCCCCCGGCCGCCCCACCACGACGCCTGGGCGTCGGTGGAGACCCCTGTCGCGCCTGCGATGTGAGCGGCCCAACCATCGCCCGTCTGCATGAGCCAGTGGTCGTGGCGGGCGGCAAAGAAGAGAATCGGCTTGCCCCTGGCGGCGGCGACGACATCGCGGACGTTGCGCATGATGAGCGTCCCCCGCGCGAGGCAGCCGAGGTAGACCGTCTCGAGATGCGCAAACAGGGCGTAGTCGCCCTCGATCGTCATCACGGTCTCCCAGGGATCGATGTGGTCGCCCTCGTGCAGAGCGAACACCTCGAGCTCGCCGAAGCCGTCGACCCACCCGCCGGCGGGGGTCGATCTGCCGGAGCAGAGCCTGAGGATCGCAATCGCCTCGTCTATGCCGCCAAGCAGGGCATCCTGTCGTTGGAAGACCTGCATCCTCACACGCGGGTGACGGCCTTCCGCCTCGAGGAGGGCCTTCGCATGGTTGAAGTAGGCGTCCGTGTACCAACCTGAGCGGATCTTCTCCACCGGCAGCCGGAAGGTCGAGGGGTGAAGCCGATCCGGTGATCCCATCTGAGCCGCGCCGTGTTCGAGAAGTGCGCCCCGCAGATGACGAGTCCGCCGTGCACCTGGTTGGCATGCCCTCGCCGAAGAGCTCTGACCAACCTCAGGAGCTCGGCAGGTCTTCAGGCAGCGGCACCTCCTGCGGCGGGCGGCCTGGGCCGCCCTCATCCCAGGACTCCCACGCAAGGCCATCACGGCCCTCATGCTGCCCTGCTCCGCCGAGCGCGAGCACAACGGCGGGCGTCGCGCCTGTATTGACGAGCTGGCGCCTGACCTGAGAGCCGACCCTCACGATCTGATTGGCCCGAAGGCGACGGGTCTCGCCCTCGAGAAGCAGCGTGAGCTCTCCCTCGAGGACGAGGTACACCTCCTCCTGCCGCTGATGAGTATGCACACGTCCCCGCTGTCGAGGCTGAAGGGTGATGAGGTTGATGCCGAACGACTGGACGCCGAGCTCACGTCGAAGAAGCTGAAAGCGCTCCTCTGGATCCGGTTCGAGATCGACGACGGTGACGGAGTCGGACACAGCGTCAGCTTACACACCGGCTCGACAGGCAATCGACCCACAGGCGAGCAGGCCGTTGAAGCTCACACCCCCGCCGGCGCCCCTTCGAGCGCCTCCTCGCGCTCCGAGCTGAGGAGTGCGGCCGTGCGCCTCGCATGATTCGTCGTGCTGATGAGGCCAAGCAGAAGCACCGCTCCGCCGCACCCGCAGACGATCCACCATCCGGCAGCGCCAGCGTGAAACGACCCTGCGCGAAGCGCACCACTCGCTCCTGCCGCAGCGACCGCACCGACGATCGCGACGCCGAGCGTCTGGCCGATCTGCCTCGAGGTGGAGGCGACCGCGGCCGCGACCCCCGCCTGCGCGGGCGGCATGCCAGCCACCGCGGTGTAGGTGATCGGTGGATTGATCATGCCGAAGCCGAGCCCAAAGATGAGGTAGGGGGGCAGAAGCAGGACGATCGGCGTCGTCGCTGTGACCGATGCGAGGATCGCGCTGCTGGCGAGCATGCCGGCGCCGCCGAGCGCGAGTGGCAGCCGAGACCCGCGGGCCCCTACGAGCCTCCCTGCGATCGGCGCACAGATGACCGTCATGCCGGCTATCGGCAGCATCAGCAGCCCCGCATTGAGCGCGGACAGGCCCCGCTCGTCCTGCAGATAGAGGGTGTTGAGGAACAGGAAGCCGCCAAGCGCGACGAAGGCGCAGACGGCGATCATCGTCGCACCGGAGAACGGCACGCTCCGGAAGAACCTGAGTTCGATCAGGGGCTCTGCTCGCCGCCGCTCATACGCGATGAGGCACGAGAGGCACACGAGCGCAACGCCAGCGAGGCCAAGGATCTCTGGGGAGACCCAGTGACCGCTCGGACCCTCGATGATCGCGTAGGTGAGGGACGCGAGCAGCGCTGTCACGAGTGCCTGGCCCACTGGGTCGAGGCGCCTGCCGCGTGCCGCGCGCGATTCAGGCACGAAGAGCGCGGTGAGCGCGACCGCGCAGAGACCAATCGGGATGTTGATCCAGAAGATCGAGCGCCATCCAACCGACTGCACGAGCGCTCCGCCAAGCACCGGTCCAAGCGCGAGGCTGACGCCGATCGCGGCACCCCACACCCCTATCGCCTGAGCGCGCTCCTTCGGGTCCACGAAGACATTCCTGATGATCGACAGCGCAACGGGGTTGAGCATCGAGGCGCCGACACCCTGCAGCGCCCTGAAGGCGATCAGCACCGTGAGGCTCGGCGCTAGGCTGCAGAGCAGCGAACCAGCCGTAAACAGGCAGAGGCCGAGCTGGAACACCCTGCGGCGCCCAAGCCGATCGCCCATCGAGCCGGAGAGCATGAGCAGGCTTGCGAGCACGAGCGTGTAGGCGTCGACGATCCACTGAAGGCCTGAGACGGGTGCCTTCAGATCCCGCGAGATCGACGGCAGCGCGACGTTGACGATCGTGTTGTCGAGCCCGACGATGAGCAGGCTCATGCAGCAGATCGAAAGCACGAGCAGCCTGCGGCGGCGATCGAGCGTCGGATGTGCTTCAGAGAGCGCCGCGGCCATGGCCACCAGTTATAGAAAGGCGGCTCGCACCCAGCCCGCGCGCCGCTCGAGGTGCGCCCCCTCTCCCCCAGCCGGCATCCGCCGGCAGTTGCCGACTCCTCAGCGAGCTGCTGTGCGCGATGCGGCGTGCCCTGCCGCGGTTGCCGTGTGCCCTGCGACATGTGCTGCGTGCCCAGCGGCGGACGCGGTCGCTTTCACGGTGACCGCTGGCGATGTGCCGAGAACCCGTCCAGCGCGATCGATCGCCTGCACCGCGTAGTAAGGGCCAGAGCTGCTCGTCGCGATCGAGGTCTCAAAGCCTTCTCGTGGAGCTTGAGCGATGACGCTGAGCGTCGCGGCGGTCGATCCCGCAAGCAGCCTCCAGGAGACGACCTGGGTGGCACCGTTCCAGCTCGCAAGCACCTTCGCACCTGGGGCGGCACCTTCGGCGACCGCGGAGGGCTGGCCAACCGGCAGCCCGATCCATTCCGATCGGAACGCGCGATAGGACTCGTCTGAGGCGGGCAGCATGCCCTCATAGATCATCTGACCGCTCGAGCTGTATTCAGTGAAGTAGGGCAGCTGACCCCAGCCGACGAAGACGTTGCCGTTGCCCTCGAGCTCGACGTTGCCTTGGCTGCCCGCAAGCTTCGGTTCCGGCAGCAGGTATTCGTGCACGAGGTCCGCGGTGTGGTGCTGGAAGTCGAGCGCGAGCAGCAGCGCCCGCGACTGCTTGCCCTCCGGGGGAGCCGCTTCGTCGTCGAAGATGCTGACCTGCTGGGAGGGCTCCTGGAGCACGTCGTGCTGCCAGGCGAAGTTGGCACCTGGGCCGAGCGCGAAGGATGACTGCTTGCCGCCCAGCGTCGCGAGCACCTTGCCTTCATAGGGCGCCTTCACGCGGTTGACCCAGTAGGCCGCCCACGTGTTCCGCGCCGAGACGATGAGGTTGCCGGAGGGACCGAAGGAGATCGAGTTGAGGTGGTATGGATCCCAAACGCCTTTGGCGGTCGGCGCCTTCGCATATGAGTCCTTCAACGGCACGTGCCTCAGCGGATCCCAGCTCCAGAGGATCTTGCCCGTCTGGATGTCGACCTGGAAGACGACCTCGTCGTATAGCGCGCCGTTCGCGGGGCCTCCGCAGCAGTGCAGGTTCAGTTTCACGACCTTCGTCCCAAGGATGTAGGCGGTGCCGTTCGGCCTGATCGCTATGTCGTGGAAGTCGAGTTCGTAGCCAGGGGGCGCGTTGATCGTCGCAAGCGTCTGGTAGCGCTGGTTGACGATCTGCCAGGACCCGTTGCCAAAGCCCTGCGGCGTTATGTATCCCTGCCACCAGACGAGAGCGCGCTTGCCCTCATAGGTTTCAGTGTGCAGATCCATCGCGACGATCTGCCGCGCGACGCCCCCTACAGTCATCGTGCTGCCAAGCGGGTCCTCCCACACGGGCGAGCCATCAGATTCGAGGATCTCCGGCCCTGGCTTGCCCTCGAAGGCGAGCGGTACGGAGTAGGCCCTGATCGGGGCGAGCAGCACGTAACCCCGACTGTCCCCCGTGACGCCCCCAGCGCTCCCGACGGCGGGGGCCTGCAGGGGCGCAGGAAATTCAACCGCAGGTGGACCAAGGAGGGGTGCGGAGGGGAAGCTCCAGGCTCCCTGGACGACCGAGCCGGCGCTGGCAGCGCCCGGCGCTGCGGCGAGCGCGAAGCACACCGCAGCGCAGATCGCGACAAGCCGGCGTGCGGGACCTCCTCTCGATGGGAACCCCAGCGTCAAAGCTCTCCTCCAAGCGTGTGGGCTGTCGTCTTCTCCACGCAAGCTAACGAACCATCAACTCCTCGACAACGCAAACCTAACAGGCTTGCTACCCTCAGGCGCCAGTAACCCGCATGCGGGAACGAAAGTTGCGCAGGTGAGGGGCATCTGGGACGACGACTGGGGTTCGGCGAAAGCGATGGCGCCCGGCGCTAGAGCGCAACCTCCGCGCCTGCGCGAGGTTTGAGCGCGAGACACGAGAGAACGGCGAAACACGAGGCGAAGGAGAGCTCACCGCATGCAGCCACCCACGAAGCGAAGGCAGGAGCGCCCGCGGCGCTTGCCAGCGGCACCTTGGATGACGCTCGCCGCGGCTCTCGCCGCCACGCTTGCGCTGCTGCCGGTGGCCGCGCAGGCGGCTCCAGGCAAGCGGCAGCCCTCCTCCGCTCCTGCGCTCGCCCCAGTCGGCAGCGCCGCGAGCTTCATCTCCGCGCCGAACCTTCACCCGCCTGATGTGAGCGTCGCGCTCAGCAGGCCCGGCAGGGCTTCCGGCGACATCTTCATCGACCCGTTCCGCAACTCCGCAAAGCCCCTGGTCGGCGAACCGGGGCCGCTCATCCTCAGCGACAGTGGCAGCCCAGTGTGGTTCCATCCGGTCCCTGAAGGCGAAGAGGCGGTCGACTTCACCGCCCAGACCTACGACCGCCGGCCCGTGCTCACCTGGTGGCAGGGCGAGATCGCAGTCCCGCCACGGTTCACGAACCTCCCGGAGGGATCGCCAGAGCCTGGCGCCCGCTACTACGTCTACAACAACCACTACGAGCGAATCGCGACGGTGCGCGCGAAGGACGGCTGGACCGCAGACCTTCACGAGTTCACGATCACGCCGCGAAACACAGCGCTTTTCATCGCGTACAAGACCGTGCCTGCGAACCTGAGCGCCTTCGGTGGCGAGGCGAAAGGACAGATCGAGGATGCCGAGATCCAGGAAGTGAGCATGAAGACCCACAAGCTGCTGTTCTCGTGGGACATGCTGAAGCACGTTCCACTGAGCGCAGCGGAGGTCGCCGCCCCGCCTGCGGGGATCTGGGATCCCTACCACATGAACTCGGTCCAAGAACTTCCCGGCGGCAAGCTGCTCGTCTCCGCGAGGAACACCTGGGCGATCTACGAGATCTCGAAGAGGTCCGGCAAGGTTCTGTGGCAGGTCGGCGGCAAGCACAGCAGCTTCAAGCTCCCAGCGAAGGCGCGCTTCTACTGGCAGCACGACGCGCGGCTGCAGCATCACGACGAGCTGAGCATCTTCGACGACGGCTGCTGCAACCTGCTGCCGACGGGTCTCGCGCCCCCCGAGCAGGCCGCTCACGGGCTGATCCTGAAGCTGAACTTCGCAAAGCACACAGCGACGGTCCTGCATCAGTACCTGCACACGCCCAGCATCGATGTCGCAAGCCAGGGTGACGTCGAGCTCGAGCGCAACGGCAACGTCTTCATCGGCTGGGGGCAGCTGCCCTACTTCTCCGAATACACCTTCTCAGGGAAGCTCCTGTACTCCGTGAGCCTGCCTGCGGCAGACGAGTCATATCGGGCGCTGCGGCTGCCATGGAGCGGCATGCCGACCGGCAGGCCAAGCGCAGCAGCCGAACGCAAAGGTGCGCGAGTGACTGTGTATGCGAGCTGGAACGGCGCCACCGCGGTGAAGCGCTGGAGGGTGTTCGCCGCCTCCTCAGCGAAGCGGCTGCGTGCGGCGGTGCGCACAGGCAGGCCCGCAGCCGAACGACGAGACCGCAGCTTCCAGACGCCGATCGCGATTGCGGGACAGGAGAAGGTTCTCGAGGTGCAGGCGCTCGCGGGCAACGGCAAGGTCCTTGGAACCTCACGGCCCGTGATCCTCGCAGGCAAAGCAGCAAAGGAACCAGCAAGCTCCCTCTACTGAGCTCAGCTGAAATCCTCGGGCGGCCGCGAGAGGGCGCGCACACGGCGGCGCCGTGCCCTCTGCTGAGCTCCGCCGAAGGCCTTCGGCGGCCGCGAGATGGCGCGCCGACCAGAGCCTTGCAGCGCCCCTGCGCGCAGGACGCTCAGCGGCGATGAGCGGCGCCTGGGCGCCGAGAGCTCAGCTAGCCTCTGGCCGTCGTGGCAACGAGCGGAGCCTTTCGATCTGAACCTCCAAAGGCGCGCAGGAGATCGCGACGACACAGGCGCAGGCGGCGGCTGGGCGTGCTGAGCGCGCTGCTTCTGCTCACGCTCGTCGTCGCCGTTGCAGCGCGCGCCGCAACGGAGGCGCCGCCGCTCGTGAAGGTGCACCGCACGCTCGGCAGCTACATCGAGATCCCAGGCGTCCCGCCGCATCTCGCCTGGCCAGTCGAAGGGGAGGCCGCCGTCGAGGTCGAGCACATCGGCAGCTTCGGCTCTTCAGGACCGCGCACGCCGGTGCCGATCGCGAGCGTCGCAAAGATGATGACCGCATACCTCACGCTCGAGGAGCACCCTCTCACCAACGGTTCATCGGGGTTCACGATCATCGTCACCCCTTCCGACGTGCTCGAAGAGCAGCGGCGCGCAGCAGAAGACCAGTCCGTCACAGAGGTGAGGGCAGGAGAGCGTCTCACAGAGCGCCAGGCGCTCGAAGCGCTGCTGCTTCCCTCCGCGAACAACGTCGCAGCGATGCTCGCCCGCAGAGATGCGGGCAGCATTCCCGCCTTCGTCGCACGCATGAACGAGGAGGCGAGATCGCTGCACATGGACAGCACCCACTACACCGACCCAAGCGGCTTCGAAGAAACGACGGTCTCCACCCCAGGCGACCAGATCAGGCTCGTCGAAGCGGCAATGCGCAATCCCACGTTCGCGAGCATCGTCGCGAAGCGCACGAGCAACCTGCCAGTCGTCGGAGAGGTCTACAACTACAACGGTCTCGTAGGCGAAGAAGGCTACGAAGGTGTGAAGACGGGGTCAGACAGCGCCGCCGGCGGCTGCCTCGCCTTCGTGAAGCGCATCGTCGTCGCAGGCCGGCATCTGACGGTGGTAGGTGTCGTGCTCGGCCAGCACGACGGACCGCTCGTGAGCGCGGCGCTCGCAAGCGCTAGACGCCTCGGCAACTCCGCCGCGGCGGCAGTGAGAGTGCGGGACGCGCTCGCGGCGGGCACAGAGGTCGACAGACTGATCAGCGAAGACGGCGGCAACGCGATCGCCGTCAGCACACAGACGCTGAGGGCGATCGGTTGGCCTGGGCTGCGTCTGCCTGCGCACCTGAGCGACAGGGACAGCGGCGGCCTGCGTCGAGTCCACGGCGGGCAGAGGATCGGCAGCATCGCGATCGGCGGCAGCGACCCGTCACAGACGAGCGTTCGCGTGCGCGGATCAATCAAGCCTCCGTCGCTTGGGTGGCGCCTGAACCATCTGCTGTGAAGCGCGGCGGTCACGCGAAGCGCGACGGTCACCTCTGCCAACTCTTCCCAGGCGCTCCACCGACCGCGCTCGAAGCCGGCGCAGTTGCCGCGGAGGCATCCGCCAGCTGATCGCCGCCGACACCCGATCGCGACCGCCGACACCCGATCGCGCTCGCTGCCACGAGGTCGCCCATCGATGACATCCAGCACTCGCCCTTGCCTGTCGATCACGAACATCCGACCCTCGATCAAGAACACCGCTGACGCTGGCACCGACACGGGGCGGACTCCTTCCAGCGCGCTGAGCGACAGGTGCTCATCAAGAACATCGCTGACGCTGGCGCCGAGGCAACGGAGCGATCACCGTAATCATCCGCGAAGCTCCTGAGGAGAGCTGCGGAGCGGTGAACGGCAGGTAAAGACTAACCTGAGCTCCGGATGACGCAGAGAGGGAGAGCGAGCCAGGCAGCAAGAGCGAGCTCGATCCAGTGAACGCAGATTCACGAGCGGAAGCTGAGGGACATCACAGCGCTCACCAACCAAGCGAGCCCGCCGAGGGCGAGCTCTTCCCAGCTTCGAGATGGAGACAGATATGCCTACGAGAATCGTCTTCAGCGGCGGCGCAGAGCTGATCGCAGCCCAGCAGGAGGCTGAGGTGATACATGCGATCAGGCGCGACCACCCGAACCCCGTGACGCTGGAGAGCGCCACTGGCGGTCCAATCCACGTCAACTGGGATCACGTCGCCTACGTCGCAGAGATCCTGAGCGTTCCGCCAGGCGAGTGAGGGTGTCGGCGGCGGATGCCTGGTCGCAGCTTCCGCTTCGCACGGATCGCAGGCATCCCCGTCGGCATCAGTCCCTGGTGGCTGCTGATCGTTGCGCTGATCACCTGGTCGCTCGGAGCGAGCTACTTCCCCGAAGAAGTCCCAGGCCTGGCGGCTCCTGCGGCCTATGCGCTGGGGCTGGGAAGCGCTCTGCTCCTGTTCGCGAGCATCCTCGCACACGAGTTCGGTCACGCTATCGTCGCACGCCGGCACGGCATCGAAGTGGAGGAGATCGACCTGTGGCTGCTCGGCGGGGTCGCCCAGATGCGCGGAGAGGCGACGCGGCCTGAGGACGAGCTGCGCTACGCGCTCGCAGGGCCCGCCGTCTCAGCAGTGATCGCGGCGTGCTTCGTCGCGCTGCTGGCGGCGCTGCCGCAGTCATCCCCTCCGGTGCTGACGGCGTTGGTGCGGTACGAGGCGTATGTGAACGGTGCGATCCTCGTGTTCAACCTGCTCCCCGCTTTTCCGCTCGATGGCGGGCGGGTGCTGCGATCCCTGCTGTGGCGCCGAAGCCGCGAGAAGCAGCGCGCAACGCGCACAGCGGCGAGCGTCGGGCGAGTGTTCGGCTATGTGATGATCGCTCTCGGCCTGATCGCGTTTCTCGACAACGATGCAACAGGCCTGTGGCTCTGTTTGGTGGGCGGCTTTCTCGTCGTCGCCTCTGGAGCGCAGGCGAGAGCGAGCGAGCTGACGGGCACCTTCACGGGAGTGAGAGCCTCAGCGCTGATGAGCAGAGAAGCGGTGAGCATCCCTGGGGACATGCCGCTCGAGGAGGCGATCGAGAGGTACCTGAGGCCGTTCCACTACCACGCCTTCCCAGTCGTCGACGAGCGCGGCAGGGCGATCGGCATCCTGCGCGTCGACGAGCTGGAAGCCCACCTCTCGAGGCACGAGACAGCAGCGCTTCGGAGCACGCGCGTCGGCCGCTTCGCTGATCTGGACGAGGCGCTGCTGATCGAGGAAGATGCCGACGTGGGAGCGCTGCTGAGCACGCCCGCCTTCGCACGAGTCGGCAGGGCGGTCGTGCTCGACGGCAAGCGCCATCCTGTCGGTCTTCTGTCGATCACAGACGTGGAGGCGGCCCTTCGGTTCCGGACGAGCGATGATGGCAGCCGTCTGGGGATGCGACGATGATGAAGGCACCTGCACGAAGAGGCAACGAAGGCAGCGTCGAGAGCTTTGTACGAGATCATCTTCAGGGCGTTTTTGTGCCGCCTGCCACCAGAGCGCGCGCATGCGCTCGCGGGCGGAGCGCTGCGGTTGCTGGCAAGCGTGCCCCCTGTTCGACTTTTGCTCGGAAGGATGCTTCGCCCGAGAGACCCCCGCCTGGAGGTGCAGGCGCTGGGCATGCGCTTCCGAACCCCTGTCGGCCTCGCGGCAGGGGTCGACAGCGATGGGCGATGGCTGCAGGGCCTGTCGATGCTGGGATTCGGCTTCATAGAGGTTGGAACGGTGACGGCGAAGGCGCAGCGCGGCAACGAGCGGCCACGCGTCTTCCGCCTGCTGAGCGAGCACGCGATCCTCAACAGGCGGGGATTTCCAAACGATGGAGCTGCCGCGGCCGCGAAGCGGTTGAGGGCGGCGAGGATCACTGAGAGGCCGCACTCGGGCAGAGGTGGCGCGGAGTCTGGGCCGCGAGAGGGCGGCGAGCGGGCGAGCAGGCGAGGCAGCCGTCCGATCGTCGGCGTGAACATCGGCAAGTCAGCGGTGACGGCGCTCGAGGACGCGGGCGCCGACTACCGCGAGTCAGCCCGCGCCGTTGCCGCTCTCGCCGACTATCTCGTCCTGAACGTGAGCTCGCCGAACACCCCAAGGCTGCGCGAGCTGCAGTCGGTCGCGCACCTGAGGCAGCTGATCGAGGAGGTGCGAGGGCAGCTCTCCGCGCTGCAGGTGGAAGTTCCGCTGCTCGTGAAGATCGCACCCGACCTGAGTGACGAGGAGATCGCTGCAATCGCAGATCTGGCTGTGTCGATGAAGCTCGACGGCATCGTTGCCGTGAACACGACGACCGACCGCACCTGCCTCGAGAAGGCGCCGCCCGTGCCGCCTGAGTTCGGCGGCGGCATCTCAGGCAGACCCCTGAGGCCGCGTGCGGAGCAGGTGCTTGCGCTGCTCGCGGACCGCGTTGGCGAACAGCTTGCGCTCATCTCCGTCGGCGGCATAGAGTCCGCTGAGGACGTGATATCGCGCCTGCAGGCGGGCGCGACACTCGTTCAGGCTCACACTGCCTTCGTTTTCAACGGCCCCCTGTGGCCATTCAGCATCGCGAAAGCGCTGAGCAGAAAGCTGGACGAGGCGGGCGTTCGCGATATCGCCGACCTGTCGCAGCAGCGCAGAGCGAGCAGCGAGAGGCGGTGAATGGGCAGGGCTGTTGAGGCAAGAAGCGACGGCGTGAACGCGATCCTGCGCATCCTGTCTGCAGGGGCTCTATCCTTGTCTCGATGGCGAGCAGGCCAACTAGGGTTGGGCGAATTCGCACTCGGTACGGGTCTGGCCCGTACGTGGGCGCCCAGGGTGGGCGCTACCTGCCCGCTCGCTCAAAGACGAGCGCGAAGGCGCGGATCGCGCTGCTGTCTGCGGTGCTTCTGATCGTCCTTCTGATCGCGCTGCTCATGCTCCTTTGGTCAGGCGTGTCGTTGACGGGAAGCCGCAGCGCACTGGCGCGCATGAGCGTTCAACCGCTCGGCGGCACGCTTCAGAGCGCGCGCGCGTTCGCGCCAGACGGCCATGAGATACCAGTCTCAGTCGTGAATGGGCGGATCACCCCGCTGCGGTCGGTGACACCAGGCGAGGTCGTGAGGATCGAAGTGGTCGTGAAACGTCCCGGCTGGGAGGCATGGTTGATCGGCGCGCGCAAGCGAGAGCAGCTGAGCGTGCGCGCGCCAGTGGCACAGGTGAGCAGCGAGTGGATCACCGTTCCCGCAGGCGCCTCCCCAACTGTTCACTTCCAGGCGGCTGTGGCATCCGTGAGCTACGGTGCAGACCACGTGATCAGACGGCTTGCGAGGCCAGCTGCAGTCGTCTCGCTCGGTGTCCAGCCAGCCGCGGGAAGCACGACGATCAGGGTCGCAGCGAGAAGCTGGGAGCGCCTCGGCAAGCCGACGCTGATCAGCTGGTTCCCCGCCTCCCCCACCACGGTGGTGATCGCAAGGCCGTCGGTCGGCTCGAACATCGCGCCGTCGACACCTTTGAAGCTGATGTTCTCGAAGCCTGTGTCGCAGGCTCTCGGTGGCAGGATGCCAACGCTCTCGCCGCGGATCTCAGGGCGTTGGCAGAGGCTGAACAGCCACACGCTGATGTTCACGCCCTCCGGCCTCGGCGCCCCCCTCGGAAGCAGGGTGCAGGTGAATCTGCCAGGGTCTTTTGGCGTGCCAGACCCGCCGAAGGGGGGCGCAAGCGGTGGGGCGAGCTCAGCAGCAGGACAGATCAGGCAGACACGATCGCTGCAGTGGACCGTGCCAGCCGGCTCGATCCTCCGCGTGCAGCAGCTGCTCGCTGAACAGGGCTACATGCCGTTGACCTGGTCGCCTTCAGGCAAGCCAGTCGCCCACACCGATGCCGCCGAGGTGCGCGCAGCCGTCGAACCGCCAGCGGGCCACTTCTCCTGGCGGTACGCGAACACACCCGCCTCGCTGCAGCACCTGTGGAGCGAAGGCGAACCGAACACGATCACGAAGGGCGCCCTGATGATGTTCCAGAACGACAACGGCATGGAAGCGACAGGACTCGCTGAACCAGCGACCTGGCGGGCGCTGATCGCCGACGCAATCGCAGGCAAGCGCCACAGCGGCGGATACAGCTACGTCTACGTGCACCGTGAAGTGCCAGAGACGGCGACGCTCTGGCACGACGGCAGAGTCATTCTCTCAACGCCGGCGAACACCGGCGTCCCAGGGGCCGAAACGGAACTCGGCAGCTTCGCCGTCTTCGAGCACATCCCTGAAGGAACGATGGAAGGCACGAATCCAAACGGAACGCACTACCGCGACGAAGGCATAAAGTGGATCAGCTACTTCAACGGCGGCGATGCCCTCCACTACTTCCCCCGCGCGTCCTACGGCTTCCCTCAGAGCGTCGGCTGCGTAGAGATGCCGCTGCAGGCCGCTGCCGAAGTCTGGCCCTACACGCCGATCGGCACCCTCGTCACCGTCGAAGGCTGAGCAAAGCCCGCAGGCGCGCGTTGGGGCGCTATTTCGAGCCTGGGCAACAAGCGCTGAGATCGCCTGCTCACGAGCGGCACGATGCACTGGGGTGAGAGGGATCTCATCCCTGGGGAAGGGCCC
>JAJYUP010000050.1 GCA_021792455.1 Actinomycetes bacterium
GGTGCGGTGCGGCGTGCTTGATCGCAAGCCACACTCCCCGCAGGTTGATCTCGTAGACCTTCGTCCACACCTCGAGCGGCATCGTCTCCACCGAGGTCTCAGTCGTGAAATCCGTCTCGTGGACGCCGGCGTTGTTGTGCAGCACGTCGATAGATCCGAACCCCTGCGCCGCGCGATCCATAAGAGCAGCGATATCCGCCTCCTCCCGCACGTCGCAGTGGACATAGAGGGCCTCCGCTCCCGCCTGCTCGAGGAGCTCGACGGTCTCGCGCCCCCCCTCGTCGTTGACGTCGGAGACGACGACGCGTGCGCCCTGGCGAGCCATCTCGATCGCCGTTGCCCTGCCTATGCCGCCACCGGAGCCGGTGACGATGCAGACCTTCTCGCTCAGCAATGCATCCTCCTTCTGTCGTGGCGATGGGGAGCTCCGTGCAGGGAGCGTACGGCACTTCGCGCAGCGTGCACGTCGTCTGAGAAACCGTGCACGCTCAGGTCGTCAGGCCAGCGTCGACGACGAGGTTCTGGCCCGTCATCGCACTCGAGTCATCGGTGAGCATGAACACCGCAGCGCGGGCGATCTCCTCACAGTCACAGGGGCGGCGCAGCGCTGACATGCCCTCCAGCAGCGGCACCATCTGCTCTTCGGTGAAGCCCATCTCCCTTGCGATGCCTGGCATCGCTGATGCGAAGATCGCGGTTGAGGGCATCGCGCCCGGCGTCAGCACGTTCACCCGCACGCCATCCGGCCCGACCTCGGCCGCAAGCGTCCGCGCGTAGCCGAGGAGCGCCGACTTCGTCGCCGCGTACGGCGCCGCGAGCGGAAACCCGCGCAGCACACCCGCGCTCGAGACGAGGACGATCGACCCCCGGCGCTGCGACACCATCAACCGCAGCGCTTCGCGGCTGACGAGAAAGGTCGAGCGCAGGTTCACGGCGACGACATGCTCCCACTCCGACAGCGGGACGTCAGTCAGACGCATAGGGGTGCCGTGCGTCGCAGCGCAGTGCAGCACCGCAGCGCAGCCCCCGAAGCGCTCAACGACGGTCGAGAACACGGCGCTCACGTGCCCCTCGTCGCTTGCGTCGCCGGTCATCACCTCGGCCGATCCGCCGGCCTGCCGCACGGCGTCCGCCGCCTCCTCGAGGCTCGAGCGAGTGCGACCCGTCAGCAGCAGCGGACAGCCGCGCTTGGCGAGCAGCACCGCGCTCGCCCGCCCCAGCCCACCGCCCGCACCGGTGATCACCACGACCTCGCCGTCCATGCTCATCTCCCTCGCTCGTCGATGTTGCCGTCGGTGCGCCTCATCTCATTGCACCGCGTGGGGCTGCGTGAAGTAGGACTCGACGCTTGATACGAAGCTCGCAGCGTCCTCGTGGGCCCGCTGCATCTGCTCGCTGCGATCAGCTGCGTCGTAGTCCGCCTCGCTGTCGAAATCGAGGATCGAGATGCCGTCAGCGGCCGGCCCGTGCAGTCCGCTCGAGCCCTCGACGAGGCACTGCGTGTAGCTGCGCAGACCGGGCAGGGCCCGCACGAGCGGCGCGTGGCACTCCAGCCAGTGCGACGCGAACTGCTCGTGCGTGATGCCCTCCGCCCGATGGATCGCGAAGATCACCCGGAACACTGAGATCTCCGCGCCCGCGGCCTCTTCCTCAGCCCGCTCAGTGGCCGAACTCCTTCTTCCACTTCGTCTCGAAGAACGCGACGTAGTCGACCTTCGGAGGCACGTACTGTCCTTCCGGCGGCAGATTCGACTTGTCGATCACCTGAATCGAGCTGCCGTTCTGGATTTCCACCCCGTACTTCTTTTCGAAGGTTTCCCATCCTTTCTGCGGCAGCGACGTGATCGGCTGTTTGCGCGCGAACATTTCCGCGAGCGCGTCGACCGCTCCCCACCCATCGGAGGAGACCGCCCCGTTCGCGACGGCGGTTGCACACCCTTCCCTGATCGCCGCGAGGTTCGGCAGGTCGTCGTAGTAGTCGTATACCTGGACCTTGCCGCACAGCCCCTTCGACTTCAGCACGTGGGCGATAGCCGGAAGGTCGACGTCGTTGTCGGCCCAGAACGCTGCGATCTGGGGATATGTGCTGATGATCGTGCGTGCGGTGTCTTCCGTGTCGCTCACGAGCGCCTCGAAGTTCTCCGTGTGGCTGACGACGATTTTCACGTGTGGGCTGAGCTGCCGCTTCAGCGTTTCGTCGCGGTTGCGCAGCACGAGCAGAGCGGGATAGACAAACGTTGCGAGCTGCGCGCCCGGCTTCAGGTGTTCGATCATGTAGGCGTCGAGGTGTTCGGTCAGTTCGATGTCGTTCGGCACGAACTGCGCCTCGATGCCAGGCGAGGGTTCCTCGAGGCCGCCGATCACGATCACAGGAATGTTCTGCGCACGCGCAGCTGAAAGACCCTGCGCGATTGCGGCGGTCACGTTGGAGAGATCGAGGATCGCCGAGACTTTCTCGTTGACGAACGTCATCATCCCCGCCTCCTCCTTCGTCGGGTTTCCTTCCGCGTCGATCGAGACCATTTTCCAGCCGATCGCTTTCGCCGCTTCGGCCGCACCCGCTTCGATCCGCCTAGCTGCTTCGGATTCCCCCGTAACATCGAGAACCCCAATCGTCTCACTCGGGACCTTTGGCGCGGGCCCGGCGATTTCCGCCGCCTTTTCTCCCTCTTTTTCGGCTTCCTTCACGGCCGATTCAGGCTCGCCTGAGACGGGACTGGCCGCAGCGGATGAGCTCGAGGCAGAGCTGCTGCTCGTGCTCGCACTTTCTGCGACCTTGGCCGAAGACGATTTCGCCGAGGTTTTGGCTGCTTCGCTTTTCGAACTGCTGCCGCACGCCGCCACGCCTGCGGCGAGCGCCACGAGCACGATTGCCCCTGAGATCACTCGCATCCCGCGCAGTGAACTCCTATGGGCGAGCCTCAACGCCTTCAAAGCTGAGAACTTCAACACTGTGATCCTCCCTCATCCGTATCACGACGTGCCTCACCCATCCGCAGGGCACGGCACCAGCACCCGACCGGTGATGACCCGAGCCTGCGCACGCAGGCAAGCAGGGCGTCACTCGCTCTCATCAACTCCCCTTTCAGCACTCTCACACCCCCAACTGCACCCTCACTGCCCTAGACTCACGGAGTCTACCGTGTTTCCCGTACGAAGTAAATACCGTACCGCGATCGTGCAGCGGACCTGCAATCGAGTCACGCGCGCACCTCGGGTCCGCGCAGCGTCGGCCGACGGGATCTCAGATCCGAGGAGAGAGTACGCGCAGAGCCGTACGTGAGCACGGGATCACTTCCCCGCAGGCCGCTCGTAGAGCTCGACGTGGTAGCCGTCCGGGTCGACGAGGTAGATCGCGCGCGCGCCTGCATGGGGGCCGGCGAGGATCTCGACGGGACGCTCACTGCGCGCACGAAAGCCAGCGCCCGCCACTCGCTCGAAGGCACGATCGATGTCATCCACGAACAGGCAGAAGTGCCCTGCACCGTAGTCGCAGGGGCGCGCAGAGGCGGGGTGACGCTCCATGCCTTTGAACTCGAAGAGCTCGATCATCGCCTCGCTGCCCGGCACTGACAGAAACGCGACCTTCACGTCCTCCGCGCTCATGTTCCAGATCTCGCTCGCCTGCGGACCGCCCGTCTTGCCAAGCGAGGAAAGCTCGAGGCCGAGCGCGTCCCTGTAGAAACGCAGAGCAGCGTCCATGTCGCTCACTGTCACGCCTGCGTGAAAGAATCCCACAACGGCCCCACTATCCTGTTTCATCCCAGATCTCCTGTCTGTCGGTGCACTCGATCGATGCGGATCGGTGTCTTCGGTTCTGGCAGAGTCCCACAGTCTCTCGCCGCGCTCGCACTTCGAAAAGGCCCACCCGGCCCACTCAGCGGTGCTCGAACTTCGGCGCTCGACGCTCGAGAAAGGCGCGCGCGCCCTCCAAAGCGTCTGAGCTTGCAGCGACGCTGAGGAACAGCTGCCGCTCGAGCGCCAGGCCACACCCGGCCACCTCCCGCGCACCGATCCCCGCCCCGTCCGTCATCGCCCCGCGCATCGCACGCTTCGCCGCCTGGACGGCAAGCGCCGGCAGCGCCGACAGGCGGGCGGCAAGGGCAGTCGCGCGCTCCAGGCAGCGGCTCTCATCGGCCACCTCGTTCACGAGGCCCGCCTCGAGCGCCTCCTCTGCATCGAGCAGGCGCCCGAGCAGCAGCATCTCCGCCGCCGTCCCAGACGAAACGCGCCGGGGCAGACGCTGGGTGCCGCCTGCGCCGGGGATCAGCCCAAGCGTCACCTCCGGCAACCCAAGCTTCACATTGGGAGCGACAACGATCAGATCGCAGAGCAGGGCGAGCTCCAGGCCACCGCCGACGGCGTGCGCCTGGACAGCGGCAACCAGCGGCTGGGGCATCTGCGCCCATGCCTCGAACATCGGCGCCGTTGCCTCCACGTGCGCCCGCATACCTTCTGGCCGCCCGAGGTGCTCTGCGATCTCGCCGAGGTCGGCGCCGGCGATGAACGCCCTCTCGCCCGCACCGGTGAGAACGACTGACCGCACGGCGCGGTCTGCGCTGATGGCCTCAGCAGCGGCACGCAGACCCTCGAGCACGGCATCGCTCATAGCGTTCACCGGGGGGTTGTCGACGGTGACGGTCGCAACCGCCCCGTCGATCTCGACTTTGACTTGCTCGCTCATCGTCACAGCCACCGACACTGCGCTCAGCGCTGCCCGTCGTAGCGGCTGAAGCCGTCTCCGCTCTTGCGGCCGAGGCTGCCTGCGCTCACGAGCGTACGCAGGTTCTGCGGCGGCAGGAAGCGCTCGCCGTAGTGCGCGCTCATCGCCTCGGCCACCTTCAGGGTCGTGTCGAGGCCGCTGAAGTCGGCTGTCGCCAGCGGTCCCATCGCATGTTTGAACGCGAGCACGCAGGCGCGGTCGACGTCCTCGACGGTTGCGACGCCCTCTTCGACGATCCGCATCGCCTCGAGCATCAGGATCGCGATCAGGCGCGAGGTGATGAAGCCCTGCGTGTCCTTCTGACACACGATCGTCTGCTTTCCATACCGCCGTGCCAGCTCGAGCGCGAGCGCGAGCGTGCCGTCTGAGGTGCGCACTCCCCTCACGAGCTCGATCAGGTCCATCGCCGGCGGAGGGTTGAACCAGTGCGAGCCGATCACGCGATCGGGGCGCGAGGTCGCCGCGGCCAGGCGCGAGATCGAGAACTGGGAGGTGTTCGAGGCGAAGACGACCTCTGGCCTGCACGCCGCGTCCAACCTTCCGAGCACCTCCTCCTTGACGGCGAGATCCTCAACCACTGTCTCGACGACGTGATCTGCCAGCTGCGCCGCCGCCTCGAGGTCCGTCCCGCCATCGATCCTCGCTCGCGCAGCCTCAGCCTCCTGCTCGCCGATCGCGCCCCGCCTGAGAAGCCGCGCCAGTCCCTTCTCGATGCGCGCCAGGGCGGCGCTGAGCACCTCATCCGTCACCTCGACGATGCTCACCTCAAACCCCGCGCTCGCGATGACCTGAGCGATGCCGCTGCCCATCACCCCCCCGCCAACGACGAGAATCCGCCGGATCTGCTGCTCGCTCACAAACTCCTCCGTTCGTCGCCATGCAGGCCGGTCCGCCTGTCTGATGGCGGTTGGCCGGTCTGCGCGCACAGCCTACCAAGCGGTCGGTTGTGGATCGAGATCCCTGCGCCGACCGCTCCACAGCCGGCGAGCCCGGCCAGCACGAAGCCGGAGCACGCCTCAGCGAGCAGCTCTGGCGACAGCGTGGCGCCCCGACTGTGGCACCTGAACGTCCACATCACGGCGCCGAAGATGCAGCTGCTGAGCACTCGAGGCTCGACCACTCTCTGCGCCGAAGCTTCACTTTGACCTGCGGTGATGAGATCCAGGACGAACCGCTCGTGCGCCGATCTGCGCGCATGGACCTCGCGCCGCCGCTCCTCGCCGAGACAGTCGATCTCGTTGCAGTAGATCGAGACGAGGTCGAGCTGTTGCACACCGCATTCCACGAGACGCTGCACGTAGAGGGCGAGTCGTCCCCCCGGATCCAGCTCAGCCCTGCAGGCGACCTCCCTGAGGATCTCGTCGGCGGCGGATTGCAGCCGCATCAGCAGACGGTAGAGAAGATCCTCCTTGGTCGTGATGTAGTGATAGATGCTGCCCTTTCTGATGCCGACTCGGTCCGCGACCATCTGCAGAGAGCCGCCGACATAGCCGTGCTCGTGGAACACCTCCGTCGCCGCGGCCAGCAGCTCATCTTCGCGCCTCAGCCTGCGCGCGACCACCGGCCCCGCTGACCCGCGCTCGTTGCAGGCGACCACCGCGCGCTCGCTCACAGAGCCCGAAGGACGCCGGTGCCGCACACAGCTCGAAGGACGCCGGTGCCGCCCACGACCTCAGCGCGGACCGCACAGCTCCAGAGGCGTGTCATAGATCGACACCGCTCCGTCGGCTTCGATTATGTGCACGTTCTCCATGTGGCAGGGGCCGAGAGCGCCGCCGAAGTACAGGCAGTCGAGGCTGATCACCATGTTCTCCTCGAGGGTGAAGCCGTCGTTGCCATGCAGCCCCATGTTCGGATAGGGCTGCGGCATCTCCAGGGTCATGTATCCGACACCGTGGGCGATCACCATCGTCTTCTCTGGGACGGGGACCCCCCTGCTGCGCAGGCGCTCCCAGCACATAGGCGCGAGATCGGCCGTCGAGTTGCCGGGCTTCATGTGATCGACCATCTCCAGGAACGCATCGCGCAGATCATCGTGCAGCTTCTGGTAGTCCGTGCTCGGCGGTCCCATCGTCGCGGTGCGGTTGATGTCGATCCACCAGCCCTTGTGCGTGCCCTGCACCTCGAGAATCACTATCTGCCCATCCTCGAGGGCGCGGTTGTGGCGCGTGCGGAACAGCTCCGGCATGAACTCGCCCTTGAACGCACCGCCGAACAGCATTGCGCCCTCGTCCACTGGAATCACGTCCAGCCGCGTCATCGCGTCAGCGGTTCGGTACTGCACCTCGTCCCAGGTGACACCCGGCTGCAGGGCATCAACCGCCGCCTTCATGCACAGATCTGCAACCTTGCCGACTTCCCGCATCTCCGCGAGCTCGGACGGCGTCTTCACGACCCGTGCGCGCACGACCGCGTCGAGCCCGTCGCGGACCTCGAGCTCGCCATCGCGGTAGCGCGAGCGCACGTGCTCCCCGACCCGGAGATCGTCGAACCCTGCCCTCGCGGAACCAAGGCCGTGGTCCTGCAGCGCGGCGACGATCGCGTCGATGATGTCGTGCTCACACGCTCCCCTCACCCGCTGCCCGTACATGCGCAGCGCCTCCTCTCCGATCGAGGTGGCTGGCGCGTGCGGGTCGAGCGCACGCATCACCTCACAGAATGTGAAGAAGTCGAAGACGCGAAGCTCATCGGCACGGTCGGGGCGGCCTTGGCTCTCCAGCACCGCGAGCAGCCCGACGAGCGCCTCAGGCAGCGCGAGGATCACCGGCCGCGCAGGATCCGCGAAGACGATCGCCGCCGCCAGGGGCTCCTGCAGCTGCCATCGCTCCAGCACCGACGTGTAGCCGGTGACGTAGAGCACGTCGTTTGGATGCGTGAGCACCATCACATCGAGGCCACGCTCGGACATCGAGGCGGCCAGCCGCTCCCTCTGCTGCATACTCTCTCCCTTCGATCGTTCTCATCACAGGATCGCCCGGGGCCCGCGGCTGTGGCGACCGCCTGCTGCAAGTCGCCGGGCCCGAGCGGTCCGCGCGGTGCGGCACCCCATCAAGCGGCGCCGTACCGTCGCAGAACCTCACCCGCGGGCTGCTCGATCGTTCCGAATTCGAGGTACAGCCCTCCGAGCACCCGGCGCACCGGCAGCTGCCGGTAGAGGGGATCCTGCTCGGAGACTCCAAAGCTCAGGCTCGCCGGCCCAGAGAAGATCATTGGGCTGCCGTCGGAGGCGAGCCGCAGCGTTGCTTTCACCTCCTTGCGGACCAGCTCTGCAACCTGGGGGCGATCCTCGCCGGCGGTCCCGCTCGGCAGCAGCCGCACGACTATGCTCGGGTAGAGGACGAAGTCGCTCTCGTCGCCCTGTCGCTCGAGCGGGCCTACGAGCGCTTTGACGATCTCGTAGCCTTTCGGTCGCTCGACCGCGCCAAGCATCACTCCTCGCCCGAGCTGCTGCTCCAGCCGAACATTGCCGATCTTCTTGCTGTCGCCGAGCACTTCTCGGCCCGCGGCAAACCACTCCTCCGTGCCCTCGCCGAGATACACGAGCGGCGGATAGATGTGCAGCTCTCCCTCATAGAGAACTGGGATCAGGGGCGCCGCCTCCTTGTAGGGTCCCCCTCCGGTCGCGAATTCGTAGCCGCCGTTGATGAAGAACGAGACAACAGGCGGGTCGCTCGCCGGGCTGAGCTCCGGCGGCAGGATCTCCAGCAGCGCGTCGAGATCGGTCTCGTAGTTGACGATGATCGCCTTCGCATTGAACATCTTCCACGGGAACGCCGGATAGAGCGGGTTGCTCGCGGGCTGGTTGTTCGGCAGCGCCTCCATATCCATCCGGCCGCCAGGGAGCGTCACATCGGTTGCACTCATCTCGGTTGTCTCCTGTTTCTGACCATGATCTTCGTAAGCGCCTCAGGCGAGTACGCGCAGCTGCTCAGGCATCGTCTGAAAGCATTCGGCGCCGTCTGCGGTCACGACGAACGTGCTCTCGATGTGGAATGGATCGAGGGTGTGACCAAAGTACAGAAACTCGCAGTTGAGCACCGTGTTCTCCTCGAGCTCCCAGGGCTTCAGCCGCCCGAACGCAGGAAATCCGCTCGGGTGCTCGATGATGTCGAGGCCGATGCTGTGAAAGAAGGGGAGCGTCTTCTTCGGGGTCGGCACCTCTGGAGCGTCGTAGAGCAGCTCCATGCCGCCCTTGAACAGCTCCCGAGTGCTGATGCCGGGTCTCACCCTGGTTTGGATTCCCTCCCGCCAGGCGTTGTGGATCGTCGCACACATCTCGACATACTCGCTGCTCGGCTCCCCGACGAACACTGTCCGAGAGAAGTCGAAGTGATAGTCCTTGAAGGTGCCCCAACTCTCGAAGATGATCGGTTTGCCTGAGCGCACGCGCCAGTCGATGTCGCCGAACAGCATGTCGGGGTAGTATTCGCCCTCGTACTCGCTTCCGAACTGGAGGGCGCGCTCAGGAGCGAGCACCTCTGCGCCATGGCTCCGCACGTACTCGCTGTAGGCTCTTGCGACCTCCCCCCAGACGACGCCTGGCGCAATCAGCGGAATGATGTGTTCAATCGCGCCCTGGTTGATCTGGGCACCCGTTCGCAGCCGCTCGATCTCCTCAGCAGTCTTCACCTTGCGAATGTCCAGCCAGAGGTCGTGCCCGTCGACGACGTCGAGGTCTGGCAGCTCCTGCTTGACCCAGCCGGCGATCCGCATGTCGTCGAAGGCAACGCGGGCACGCGCCAGCCCCATGTCCTTCAGGCCGCCGACTATGCCCTCGATCAGGTTCTCCGCAAGCGGAGCGACCACCCGCTGCGCGTAGGCCGCCTCCGCGTCGGACTGAAACGGCTCGAGCCGCACCTCCTCCGGCTCGTGATTGATCAGCGCGGTGTTCATCATCTCGACTGGCCGCACCTTTGGTATCCACGTCGGATAGAAGAAGATGTTCCCGAAGAAGCCCTCCGGAATCACCATCTGCGCCTCTGTGCTGCGATCCTGAGCGACGATTGCCGCAAATATGGGCTCCTGGTGGCCCCACTTCGCAACCGTCGTCCAGTACTCGGATGCGTAGTAGAAGTTGCGGGGGGTCGCGCCCACTATCGCATCGACTCCCGCCTCCTGCATCTTTGCCTCTGCGCGTGAATGGTTGAAAAGCATGGCGACTCCTCAGCTTCTGGGCAGCGCAGGTGCGGCTGCGGTGGTCACGGGTTGAATCCTGCCGTTGCGGCGATCACCTCTTCATCGCCAAGCACCTTCGAGCGATGTCCCTGGCCGGCCGCATCCGAGAAGTGGACGATGTCTCCGGCCTTGAACTCGCGCGCGTCTCCGTCGCTCACCTCGATCTCGATCCGGCCGCTTGTGAGGAACATCCACGTCGGCGCCGGCGTGTTGTGGAAGCCGCACTCGAAGCCGGCGTCGAAGACGACGATCCCCACGCCCGCGTCTCCGAGGCCGACGGCGTTGAAGACGCCGCCTGGCGAGACGTCCGCCACGGGCGCGAGCTCGAGCTCGCCGGAGACGAAGCGCGACTTGCCTCCAGGCTCTTCGACGACGTTGTGGACTGGGATCTTCATGCGCTCACCTCATTTACGGGACTGTCGACGCGCTGCGAGCGTGTGGGCTCATTCATGGTGCCGTCAGACCCATGTCGACCTTGAACTCGGCGCCCGTGATGTAGCGGGCTTCATCGGATGCGAGAAACAGCACCATGCGCGAGACATCCTCAGGCTCGAGCCACGGCTCGCCGAGCGGATTCATCGACGCGAGCACCGGAAGCGCGGCCTCGAGCGTCGGATTCTCCGGACTCATCAGCGCATATGCCGCCTCGTTTTCGAGCATCGTCGTGTGCACCCCCGTCGGGCAGACGCAGTTGACGGTGATCTTGTTCGGCGCCTGCTCGAGCGCAAGGCTGCGAGTCAGTCCGAGCACAGCGTGCTTGCTGGCGACGTAGTGACCAACGTTCGGGTAGCCGATCAGCGATGCGGATGAGCCTATGATCACCACGCGGCCGTATCCTCGGCGCGCCATGCCCGGGACGACTGCCTTGACTGCGTGCCACGTTCCCTTCAGGTTCGTGTCGATCATGTCGCCGAACTGCTCAGAACTCAGCTCGGTGAGCGCTCCGAAGGTGAAGATGCCGGCGTTGGCAACGAGGACGTCGATCTTGCCGAGCTCGCGTTCAGCGACGGCTGCGAAGCCCGAGAGCTCGTCGTAGTCGCGCACATCGACTCGGGCCGAGAGAACGTGCGCGCCCTCGGCCTCGCACAGTCGCACCGTCTGCAGGAGATCGTCCTCGCTGCTCAACCCATAGGGGACCGTCGCCACATCAGCGCAGATGTCGGAGATCGCGACATCCGCCCCCTCGCGTGCGAACTGCACGGCATGGGAGCGACCCTGACCGCGGGCCGCACCCGTTATGAACACCGACTTGCCCTCGAAACGTCTCGTCATTCACTTCTCCTTGGATTCTCTACGCCACAGAGCGGGGCCTGGATGATTTCGCTGGCGCATCTGCATGCCGCTGCCGGCACCAACGTGCGCTCAGTCGCCCTCGAGGACAGCTATCACCTGGCCGACCTTGCACTCCTCGCCCTCTTTCGCGCGCAGCTCGAGGACTCGGCCGGCAGCAGGAGACTCGAGGTCCGTCTGTGACTTGTCAGTGTCCACCGCGCACAGCGGCTCGCCCTTCTCGACGTCGTCGCCCACCTGCTTCAGCCACTCGACGATCGTCATCTTCTCTATCGTCAAGCCCCACTTCGGGATCTTCACCTCATGCCTCACCGTGCCCGCTCCAGTGACAGAACGGCACGGCAGGCGGCCTCGACCTTCTCATCATTGATGAGTATGTACTTCTCGAGCGGCGGCGAGAAGGGGACAGGGGTGTTCTCTCGGGTGACACGCCGAGGAGGCGCCTTCAGATCGTCGAAGCAGTACTCGGCGACCGCAGCCGCAGTCTCGCTTGCGAACGAGCAGTGGGGCGTCGCGTCGTCGACGACGACGACCCGGCCGGTCTTGCGCGCCGAGGCGAAGAGCGATCGCCAGTCCATCGGCACGATGCTCCGCGGATCGAGCACCTCGACTGAGACCCCCTCCGCGATCAGCCGGTCGGCCGCCTGCAGCGCCGGCGGCACGCCCGAGCCGAGCGCCACGATCGTCAGATCGTCGCCTTCTCGCAGCAGGTTCGCCTCGCCGAAGGGGATGAGCTCCTCCTCGTCTGGGATCTCACCCTTCGTGGTCGCAAGCACCATGTTCTCGAGGAAGATGACCGGGTCATCGTCCCTGATCGCGGTCTTCAGCAGTCCCTTCGCCTCCCGCGGGCCAGAGGGAACGACGACCTTCAAGCCCGGCATGTGCATGAACAGCGCGTGCGGTGTGTCGGAGTGCTGAGCGCCCGCCGAGAGTCCCATCGCGACCGCCGTGCGGATGGTGAGCGGCGCGCTCACCTGATTGCCGCTCATGTAGCGGGTCTTAGCTATCTGGTTGACGAGCTGGTCGAAGCACATGTAGACCATGCTCGCGAACTCCACCTCGACGATCGGCCTCGAGCCCGCGATCGCGGCCCCAAGCCCGGCGCCGACGAACCCCGCCTCCGCGATCGGCGTGTTGCGCAGCCGCTCGGCGCCGTACTTGTCGAGGAGCCCTGTCGTGACACCGAACGTGCCGACTTGAACGTCCTCACCCATGACGAAGACGCGCTCGTCGCGTGCCATCTCCTCGTCGATCGCCTCGTGCAGCGCCTGGATGTATGTGACTGTGCGTGGCATGAGATCTCTCGTTCCTTTCACGCTTGCGCGGGGCCGGGGATGCGCTCTGAGAAGACGAAGTCGAGCGCCTGCTCAGGCGGAGGCAGAGGCGAGCGCTGCGCGAAATCGGACGCTCTGTCCATCTCTTCGGCGATCGCCTCATCGATGCGATCCAGCTCCTGCTCGCTGAGGAGCGCTTCGGCGATGATCCGCTGCCGCGTGAGCACGACGGGGTCGCGGTTGGCCTTCCAGTCTGCGATCTCCTCCTCTGGCCTGTAGCAGTAGCTGCCGATCATCGCCTCCTCGCCGTATACATGCCCGTACCAGCGATACGTTTTCGCTTCGATCAGGGTCGGGCCCTCACCGGCGCGCGCTCTGTGCACCGCCTCCGCTGCGACCTCGCGCACCGCGAGCACATCCTGGCCGTCGACCTCGACACCGGGGATGCCGTATCCCTCCGCGCGCCTGTAGATCGTGCCGGCGCAGACGTGCTCCGCCGGAGTGAACTCGCCATAGCAGTTGTTCTCACACACGAGCACGACGGGCAGCTGCCATATCGCGGCGATGTTGATCGCCTCGGCGAAGTATCCCTCGCTCGTCGCACCGTCACCGAAGAAGCTGACGGTCACCTGCCCGGTTTTCTGCAGCTTGTCAGAGAGCGCGGCCCCAACCGCTATCGGGATCCCGGCGCCAACGATGCCGTTGGCGCCGATGATGTTGATCGAGGCGTCCATGATGTGCAGCTCGCCGCCCATGCCCTTCAGGTAGCCGTCCTGCTTACCGAGCATCTCGGCGAGCATCCGCGATGTGTCGGCGCCGCGGGCGATTATGTGGCCGTGGCCGCGGTGGTTGGATGCGACGCGGTCGCCGGGCTCGAGCGCGCTGCAGACTCCAACCGCCACCGCCTCCTGCCCGATGTAGGTGTGAGTGAATCCGGGCACGATCCCGTCCTGGAACAGCGAGATCGCCTTCTCCTCGAATGCGCGTATGCGCTTGATCGATTCATACATGCTCACGAGCGGCGGTGCCTGAGTCGCGGTGCTCATTGCCCTCGAACCTCCGTTGTCGTATTTGCCTTGGAAAGCTCCCCGTTGCCCTGCGTGGACGGCCCAACCGTGCCGAAGTACAGCTCGGCGAGCTCGGCGGGGGTGAGGGCCGCCAGATCGCCTGCCGGTCCGAAAAGCGTCATCTGGCCGCGGACGAACACGCCACTGTGATCGGCGACCCGAAGGGCAGCATGCGCGAACTGCTCGACGAGAAGGATCGAGATCCCCGTGTCGCGCAGCTCTCCGACGCGCTCGAACAGCCGCGCGACTATCTTCGGCGCAAGGCCCAGTGAGAGCTCGTCGATCAACAGCAGTTTTGGCTGCCCCGCGAGAGCCCGTGAGAGCGCGACCATCTGCTGCTCGCCCCCGGACATCGAGCCGACGAGCTGGCGCCGGCGTTCACCGAGCCTCGGAAAGAAGTCGAAGATCGCGGCCATCACCGACGCCGCCTCGCCGCCTCGCCGCATTCCCACCCTGATGTTCTCCTCAACCGTCAGGCTCGGGAAGACTCCGCGGCCCTCCGGGACGTAGCCGATGCCGAGCCGTGAGCGTCGATGCGAGGGCAGGCCGCGCAGCTGCCTGCCCTCGAAGCTGACCGACCCGGAGGCGATCGGCTCGAGCCCGATGATCGCCTTCATCAACGATGACTTCCCCGCCCCGTTTGCGCCGAGCAGGACCACTATCTCCCCTGGGGCGACGTCGAAGCTCGTCGGCTGCAGCGCCTTCAGCGGCCCGTAGTGGACCTCGAGGTCTTTGATCGCAAGAATCGGATGCGCTGGAGCCGCGCTCCCGCCCGGTGCCACGGGCGCGCTCATATCGTGCTCTCCTCGACGACGTCCCCCATGTATGCCTCTCGCACAGCGGGGTCGGACATCACCTCGTGCGGTGGGCCGCAGACCACGACCGCCCCCGTGTCGAGCACTGTCAGCGTGTCGCAGAGATCGAGCAGCAGCGGCACATCGTGCTCGACGATCACCACACCGGCCCGAGAGTGCTTGCGACGTTCGGAGATCAGCCTCACGCGCTCCCTCGCCTCGGCCGTCGAGAGGCCGGCGAACGGCTCGTCGAGCAGGACGACCTTCGGCGACCCGGCGAACACCTTTGCGAGCTCGAGCAGCTTCGTCGTGCCGAGCGGCAGGTCGGTCACCTGGGTGTCTGCCACCTCGTCGAGGCCGAAGAACTCGAGCAGCTCGTCAGCCTGCGCCCGTCGTCGCCGAGCGCTTGCGGGCAACGGGAACGGCGCCCACACTTTCTCCACCGCCTCCACCGTGGCGAGCACGTTCCCGCGCGAGGTCAACCCTGGCGCGAGGCCGACGGTCTGGAAGGAGCGGCCGATGCCGGCGCGCGTGCGCCGCTGGGGCCGCCAGCGGGTGATGTCTCGACCCGCGAGCCAGACCGATCCCTTGTGTGGGCGGTAGACGCCGGTGATCACGTCGAACGATGTGGTCTTGCCTGCGCCGTTCGGGCCGATCAACCCGTGTATTTCTTCGGGTTGAACATCGAGGCTGAAGGCGTCGAGGGCGGCGAAGCCACCGAAGCGCAGCGTCAGCTGCTTGGCCTGCAGGACCGGCTCGCTCATCGCGCGCCTCTCGCCGCCGCCGCCAACTGCCTGCGCGACCAGCGCGAGCGCGCCCAGGCGCCGAGCGTCTCCAAGCCGGGCAGCGACTTCGGCAGCATCCCGCCGTAGCCGGCCGGGTACATGATCGCCATCTGGATCGCCATCAGCCCGAACAGCACGAGCGACCAGGAGCCTGGATTGGATACGATCAGGTTGAGGATCGAGCTGCTCGCGCCCGCGATCACGCCGGCGAGCACCGCACCCGCCGGGGTCGTGATGCCCCCGACGACGGCGAACACGAGCAGGAAGACTGACTGCTCAGGAATGAACGATCCACCGGTGACCGTGATGTTCACCGAGGCGAACAGGACACCGGCGAGGCCGGCGATGCCGGCGGAGACGGTGAACACGACCATCTTCCATGCGCGCACCGACAGTCCAGAGACGCTCGCGACCGCGTCACCGGCGCTGAGCGTCTGCAGCGCACGCCCCCAGGGTCCCTTCAACAGTGCGCCGACGATGACCATGACGATGAAGAGGACCGCCACGCAGAAGATGAGGAAGTTGCTTTCCGGGGCGAGATTGATGCCGAAGATGCTCGGCCGGCCCACGGTCAGTCCCGCGAAGCTGATTATGTGCGGGTTTTCGAACAGGAGGATGTTGACTGCATAGGCGAAGGCGAAGGTGATCAGCGCCAAGAACAGCCCATGCAGCCTGAACGCCGTCAGGGACACGAGCAGGCCCGCCCCAGCGGCGGCGAGCACGCCGATCAGCATCGCGACGCCCCACGGCAGACCGGAGAGCTGTCCGAGCACGATCGCACCGACTCCCATGAAGGAGACCTGGCAGAGCGATATCTGCCCTGAGGCGCCGACGAGCAGCACGAGCGAAAGCGCAGCGAGCGCAAAGCACGCTGACTCCTCGCCCGCAAACACCCACGACTTGTTCAGAAGCAGCGCGACCACCGTCAGCACGACCGCAAGCGCGATCGCGAACGAGAAGCTCCCCGACGCGCGCTCTCGAAGGCGCCGCTGCATGCCGCCGGCGATCACCCGCAGCGTTCTCCGCGCCGCCGGATGCACGAGCAGGACGATCCCGAGCATGAGAAATGGGATCACGTCCGGGGCGCCCGCTCCGACGAAGGAGAAGTCTTCCGGGTAGCGGGCGACGAGCCCCTGTGCGTAGGAGAGGATGAGCGCTCCGAGCACCGCCATCGGCAGGCTCGTCATGCCGCTGAACGCGACAACCGCAAAGGCGTTGACGACGAGCGCGTTCAGCAGCGTGACTTCCAGGTTGACCTCTGGGCCGAGGAAGATGCCGGCGATCGAGGCGAGCATCACCCCGATGATCCAAGCGGCCGACCCGACCCTCCCGTAGGGCGTGCCGGTGGCGCCCGCGAGCTCAGGATCATCGACCGCCGCCCGCATCTGCAGGCCGAGGCGGCTGCGGCTCATCAAGAGCCAGATCAAGACCCCCACGATCACCGCCACGACCATGATCCCGATCTCGTTGGCGGTGATCACCGCGGATCCGAGGTGCCAGTACTGACGTCCGAACAGCGAGGGCACCCTCCGCACTTCGGCGCTGGCGCCCCAGATCACCCCGATCAGACCGTCGATGCCCGTGCCGAGCCCGAGCGTCACGATGATCGCGGTGAGAATCTCCCTGCGTTTGCGAAACAGCATCTGCTGCACCGCCACTCCCATGATCGGGGAGACCACGAACACGACGAGCACCGCGGCGAGATACCGGTTGAACCCCCAGTTCACGACGAACTGCCAGTAGATGAACGCGGCAAACGCCGCCTGGAAGCCCAGCGCGAAGTTGAAGACGCCTGCGACCCTGTACGTCACGACGAGCCCGTACGTCGCGAACAGATAGATCATGGCTGTCGCCAGTACGGAGAGCAGGAGCGTGCCGTTGAACATGGCCGCAGGCGCCTTTCAGGTCAGCTGACTTCGGATTGCAGTCTCAGCTCACGCCTATTTGACGATTTCGCTGATCTTCTTGATTTCCTTGCCTTCCAACGTCACCAACGAGTGGCAGTTGAACTTTGGCGCTGGTTCGGCCGAGGGAGCCCGCACCCATTCGTCTTTCTCCAGGACGAGTGGGAGCGTGCATTCGTTCGGGTGGCTGCCTTCGGTGTAGCTCATCGGTCCCTGCAGACCCGCGAAATCGAAGTTTTCGAGTTTCTGCATGTATTCGGTGATCTTCGACGGTTCAGCCCCCACGTGCTTCAGGGCTTCGGCGAACAGCACGCCAGCCGCCCAGCCGCTCACCGCGGTGATTTCGCTCGCGTACTGCGGCTGGTACTTCTTGATGCCTTCCTCGGCTGTGGCCAGTTCGGGCACTCCAGCGGAGCTGACTTCGCTCGGCAGCAGCGAGAAGGCAGAGGTGATCACATGCCCTTCGAGCTTGCTGGCGATCGGCGCAAGCGGCTTCAGCAGGCCTGCCGGCTGCGTCGCGATGTACAGCCCTTTGAAGCCGAGCTGGACGCCTGCTTCCATCCCGGCGATCTGGCCATCGGCGCCAGTTGAGAAGTAGATCCCGTTCGCGCCGGTTGCCATCGCCTGCTGGATCGCCGGCCGGTAATCGGTCTGCGTCAGCGATGTCGTGATGATTTTGCCGACGACCTGGATCCCATATGCCTTCGCGCCGGCCTCACGGCATTCGGCATCGTAGATCGCGTCGGGGAAGTCCTGCGCGATGAATGCCATCTTCGTGACTTTCATCGCCTTTGCCGTTTCGTTCGACCAGCTCGCGCAGAGCGGCTTCTGCGGCCCCTGCAGGCTCACGAACATGTTTTTCGAGGGAGCCTCCCACGCGCTGCTGGTCGCCCAGCCGCCGATCACGGGGATGCCCTGCGATTCGAAGTACTTCTGAGTCGCGGCGTCAGCGAGGCTCGCCTCTCCGACGATCGCCACGACTTTTTCGGAGACGAGCGTGCGCGCCGCCTGGGCGGCCTTCGTCGGGTTGCCTTCGTCATCGATCGTCGTGAAGTGGATCTTGTAGCCGTTGATCCCACCCTTCGCGTTGTTGTATTCGAAGAAGGCCTCTACGCCTGCCCTGAACGCGTTGAAGGTGCCGCCGAGGTTCGCGATCGAGGAGATGTTCCCAACGTTGATGGTCCCATGGCCCGTCGGCGCAGCTTCACTGCTTTTTGCGGCTTCGGTTGTGCTGCTGGTGGCGCTCGCTTTCGTTTCAGCGGCAGGTTTTTCTTCTTTTTTGGAGCTGCCGCAGGCGCTCACACCGATGGCCGCAAGAACGGCCAGTGCTGCGAACGCGAGAGGTCTCCTGCTGGCGAACAGCCGTGCGAATAGTTTCATTCCGCATCCTCGCTCTCGTTGAGATGCCTGTCGCAGCCTCGCTGCGCGGCGTACACGTTTTTCCACACTGTCTCTTTCCCCCTCCCGGGAGCACCCCTCATCCGAAGAAGCGAGGGCTGCTCGTGAGTTCTACCAACCGGTAGGTTCCTTGTCAAGGCGGATGAAGCTCTCTGCCTCACGGCCCCCAGGGCGCCTCACCTCGGCTCGCGCTTCTGAGGTCGTCCAGGGCGCGTCACGCCCCCTGCGCGCCTCACCTCGGCCAGGGCGCCCCATCTCGTCTCGCGCTTCTGAGCTCGGCCAGGGCGCGTCACGCGCCCTGCGCGCCTCACGGCGACTCGCGCTGCTGACGCCGGCCGGTGCATCTCACTTGGTGAGGAAGCCTGCATCGACGGGCAGCGCAGCTCCTGTGACGAACATGGAGGAGTCTGAGGCGAGCCACATCATCGCCTGGGTGATCTCGCACGGTTCGATCGGCGGGGAGCCCTCCTCGAGCATGTTCCAGCTGCCGGTCGTGGCGAACAGGCGCTCGCCGTGGTTCTCAGGCACGCGCGGGTCGGTGAGCGCCTCGACCATGTGGGTGTTCGCGGCCGTTGGGCAGACG
>JAJYUP010000194.1 GCA_021792455.1 Actinomycetes bacterium
AAGCCGCCGTTGATCCAGTGCTCGCTGCGCGGCTTCTCTGAGAACCCGACTATGCGGTCTGAGTCCTGCTCGAGCTGCGCGATGCCAAACGGCAGCTCAGGCCGCACCACGGTCATCGTTGCGAGCGTGCCGTGGGCTTCGTGGACGCGCAGCAGCGCGTTCAGATCGACGTCTGCGAGGCCGTCCGCATAGGTCGCGAGGAAGCGCTCCGTTCTGATCATCGGCCGCAGCTGCTTCAGGCGTCCGCCCGTCGGCGTCTGCGCGCCCGTGTCGCGGCAGCGCACGCTCACCCCCGCCGGCCAGCTGCACCTCTCCACGAAACGCTCGATCAGGTGCCCCTTGTAGCCGGTTGCGAGCAGAAAGCACTCGAACCCCTGAGCGGCGAACAGGTTGACGACGTGCCAGAGGATCGGCATGCCGCCGATCTCCACGAGCGGCTTGGGGATCTCTCCGGTGCGCTCCTGCAGACGCGTGCCCCGGCCGCCGCAGAGGATTGCCACCGGAGGGGCGCTGGTCGTCTCGCTCACGCGCGAGATTGTGCATGCTCGAGCCCCGCAGAGGGCGGCAGGGGCTCGGCAGGGCGATCTGGATCTCGACCGGAGGCTCACATCAGAGTGCGATCACCCCCGTCGCTGCAGGCATCTCGACCAGCGAGCCCGGCGCCCCTCTGCCTCACCGTCTGGGACGCCCTCTGCGAGGGCGCCGCCGCAGTGCTCCCCGCCGCCCTCAGCGCTACACTGGCGGTCGCGCAGAGAGCGCGACGCGTTCCGCGCCGCGACGCCGTCGCGGGAGGCGTGTGAGACGAGCAGGCGGTCGAACGAGCAGGCGGTCGAGGCTGAGCGAGCGGAGGAGAACGCGCACATGGCCCAGGTGATGGAGCAGGCGGTCGGGCCAGGCCCCGGCCCAGGACAGGCGATCGCGCGAACGGTGCCCCCGAAGAGCATCGTCCCGCTTCAGGGGCTTCCGGTCGTCATCGCCGTGATCGGCGGGATGATCGCAGCGATCGCAACGAACACTCAGTGGGCACTCGACTTCTACCACGTCGTCGGCGGCGGGCTGTGGACGGCCATCGACCTGTTCGTCGGGCTGCTGCTTGGACCCATCCTCGGCAGCCTCTCGATCCCCGCGCGCCTCGAGTTCTCAGCGCGGTTCATGCCGAAGATGGCACTGCTGATGCCAACGCTCGTGACGATGACGCTCGGCGCCGGCTGGCAGCTCGCGCGAAAGCTCGGCAACCTCGCCCCAGGCAGCGTCAACCACGGCTGGCTCGTCGCCTCCTACATCGTCGTCGGCGTGATGACGGTGATCGCGCTCGGCGTCCTCGAGCCCGCGAACCTCGCGGTTCTGTTCGAGCTGCGAAAGCCGCGGCCGAACGGCGAGGTGATCGGCAGGCTGATGCGGCGCTTCATCTACACCGCCGGGATCACAGGCGCGATGCAGATCGCGACGCTCGTGATCATGACGAGGGTCGCGACCCAATGAGCACGTTTCGAGATGCTGGCGTGCGCGAGACGGATCGCATCGGGATGCCAGATCGCGCTGCATCGGGCGGCGCGGGTGAGGATCGCACGCTCGCAGGAGATGAGAGATGAGCGAGGCCGCGCTCACCGACGGCACCGGAGAGGGGCGCGCCGCTGCGCCGGCCGCGGAGTCACCGAGGCTGCCGCCGATCGCTGAGATCGCCGTCGCGGCGCTTGCGCTGATCGTCGTCGGCGGCGTCTACCTCGCCTCCGAAATGGAGAGCCGCATCTCTCTCGCTCTCCCGATCGCGCTGCTTGCCGCCGCCGCCGCCCTGATGCTGGCTGATCTCGCGATGCTCGCGCGCATTCAGCGGTTCGCCTGGCGGCGTTTTCGCGTCGTCGCCTCCTGGCTGCTGCTCGCTTACGTCGTGATCGTCGGAATGCTCGAGTACGTGTTCCTCTTCGATGGCGTGCATGGAGGAGTGCTTGCGGTTCTCACCGGCATGCTCGTCGTCTTCGGCCTCGACGTGCCCCTCATCATCTCGTTCACCGTCGCCCGCTTCGCCGACCCCGACCGCTGAACGGCTCCTCGGACCAGATCGCTGAGCGGCTGCGCCGGGCGGTCCCAGCCTCAGCGCACCGCGACGGCCCAGCGCTCGGCGCGCCAGCTGCGCACGAGGCCGGCGGAGAAGTAGGGGTCACCGTTCACGAAGCCCTCTGCATCCGCATCGTCGCGGAGGATGAGCAGCGCGCCTGACGGAGGATCGCCGAACGCTCCCGCCGCGACCAGCTCGCCGCTCGCCTTCGCCTCCTGCAGATGCCGAAGATGCGCGTCACGATGCTCCCCACGTCGCTCGAGGATGTCAGGGACGTACTCGTAGAGGAGGATCTGGTGCGAGTCCTTCAGGCTCATCGTGCAAACCCTACACTGCACACTGCAACCGCAACGGCGCGGAACCTGAAGGCGAGATGGCCCGCGTCTCGGGCAGAGTGCCGCATTCTCTGCCGCCGCGGGTGGGGGCGCGGGCGAGGGGAGCTACCCCGCGACCTTCTCGAGCATCTCCGCCGGCACGTCGAAGTTCGCGTACACCGCGTCGACGTCGTCGTTGTCTTCGAGCGCGTCGATGAGGCGCATCAGCTTGCCGACCTGCCCCTCGTGCGGCACAGGGACGAGGCTCTTCGCCCTGTAGACGAGCTCTGCGCTCTGCATCTCGACCCCTGCCTGCTCGAGCGCTCTGCGCACCGCTGCGAACTCGGGCAGGCCGGTGATCACTTCGAAGAGGCCGTCGTCGGCGTTGACGTCCTCCGCCCCCGCCTCGACGGCGACGATGAGGTCGTCCTCCTCGCAGGCGGAGGCGTCGATCGTGATCACCCCCTTCTTCTCGAACAGGTAGCCGACGGACCCAGGCTCGCCGAGGCTGCCGCCGAACTTCGTGAAGATGTGTCGGACGTCGGCGCCTGTGCGATTGCGGTTGTCAGTGAGGGCCTGCACGAGGATCGCAACACCAGCGGGGCCATAGCCCTCGTAGAGAACCGACTCGATCGCTCCTGCGTCTGCACCCTCTCCTGTTCCCTTCGCGATCGCCCGCTCGATGTTCTCCTTCGGCATCGACGCCGCCTTCGCCTTCGCGATCGCGTGCTCGAGGGCGGCGTTGCCCGCAGGATCGCCGCCGCCGTCCCGCGCCGCGACGGTGATCGCGCGCGCAAGCTTCGTGAACTGGGCGCCTCGACGTGAGTCGACGATCGCCTTCTTGTGCTTGATGCTCGCCCACTTGGAATGACCTGACATGGATAGGAAGCATAGGATGAGGCCTATGGCGGTGCCTGACCCGACGATCTTCAAGGCATACGACATAAGGGGCATCTACGGCAGCCAGATCGATGGAGAGCTCGCGTTTGGCATCGGCAGGGCGTTCGCGCGCGTGCTTGGCAGGCTCTCGGGCAAGCGGCCAGACCACCTCACGGTCGGCCTCGGACGCGACATGCGACTCTCCGCCGCTGAGCTCTCATCGCGCTACAGAGAGGGACTGCTTGCGGAGGGCGCCTCTGTGCTCGACATCGGGCAGGTCGCGACAGAGATGCTCTACTACCTCGTCGGCTCGAGAGATCTCGACGGGGGGCTGATGTGCACCGCATCCCACAACCCGAAGGCCTACACGGGCGCGAAGCTCGTGAGGCGAGGGGCGATCCCACTCTCCGGTGAGAGCGGGATCGATGAGATCCGACGGGAGGTCGAAGCCGACCTGCGACGCAGGGGCGCTGGGGGCGGTGCCCCTGAGAGCACGGCGTCGGAGGCGGCCGGAGGCGCCGGGGGCGGTGCGCTCGAGCGCGCAGACGTCCCCGCCGTCGAGGAGCTCGACATCTATCAGGAGTTCCAGGAGGCCGCTCTGAGGTTCATCGATCAGCGCGCGATGAAGCCGCTGAAGGTCGTG
>JAJYUP010000195.1 GCA_021792455.1 Actinomycetes bacterium
GTGTTCGACCAGCGCGTCCCAGTTTCGGCTAGAGCGACGGTGTCGAACCTGCGTCCGTCGATCGTCATCCAGACGTGTTCGGCGTTGGCGTAGATCGTTATGTACTTGCCAGGGCCCGGTTCACCATACGACTCGAATTCGGTGGAGTCCTCCGGTGAGCTGAGAAGGCCTCCCCCGTGCAGCGCATAGGAGACAGAGCCGGAGCAGTCATATCCATAGGACTGGAAGGAGCCATGGCCTCCGCCCCACACATACGGCCTGGTGGCGATTTCGTTGGCGGCGTCGATGACGCGCTGCACGATCGCCTGTGCCGATGATTCGGGTGCCGCACCGCCCGACGAGGTGGATGACGAGGGTGCGGCGGAGGAGTCGGAGCTCTGCTGCTTGGGCAGCGCAGAGGGCGGGGGAAACAGCTCCTTCATGCCGTTGAAGCCGAGCGCCGCCCAGGTCTGCGGGCCGACGATGCCGTCGACTTCGAGGCCATGTTCAGACTGGAAGCGGCGGACCGCCGCCTCCGTTTCAGGGCCGAATTCGCCGTCGACGGCGACGTGCAGCGCCGCCTGCAGCGTGCGCACCGGGTGATCCGCGGGGTTGGGTGCAGGCTGTGCGGCAGGCTGCTCGGAGGACTGCGCGGCGGGCCTGCTCTGCGGGCTGGGGGAGGGAGCTGGCGCCGCTGGGGCGGGGTGGGCCGCCGCGGCGTGGGCGACGCCTTCGCCGTGAGTCTCAGCGGCGGCGACCGCTCGAGGTCCGCTGCCGCCCGCTTCGCCGCGAGAGGCCTCGACGGCGGTGCTCGCCTGCGCGAGAACGGCGCTTTCCGGCGCGAGCTCCGCCTCCCCGGACTGTCCAAGGGCCCCCCAGGTTTCAGGCCCGACGATCCCGTCGACTTTGAGGTTGTGCGCGGCTTGGAAGCGAAGTACAGCAGCCTCCGTTTCCGGGCCGAGCTCCCCGTCGACGGTCACGTTGAGCGCCGCCTGCAGACGTTCGACCTCCTGCACGGTCGACCGCACGTCGACCTCTTCGGCCGCCTTCTGCGGCGTGAGGAGCGCCGGCGTGTGTGCCGCGAGCGCAGCTTTCGTCTTCGGTCCGACGATGTTGTCGACTTCGAGGCCTCTGCTCGCCTGGTAGAGAAGCACGGCGTGTTCGGTTTCAGGGCCGTAGATTCCGTCGACTTTGATGCCGAGCTCCTTCTGCAGGCGTTCGACCTGTGCGCCGGTGCTGCCCGTCGTGAGCTCGATTTCGTGGGTGGTCGTCGTCGCGGGCTTGGAAGGCTTGACGGGCGTGACAAGCGAGGCGGAGCGCACCGAGGCGTCGCCAAGCGATGCCGCCGGCGAGGCGGTGAGCGCGACGAGCGTGCCAAGTGAGATTCGCCTGGCGCGCGTTCCGGCAGGCACGAAGCGCAGCTGCGAGGCGCGCCTGCGTGCTCTGGAGCGGCCGAGCGAGAGCTCCCACGGCTCGGCGTCCGCGAGGTCGCGAGCTCGGATGTGCGATGAGCCGTGCCTGAGGTGGGAGAGCGCCGCAGTTGGCTGGTGCGTCCTCCTGCGACGCGCAAGCGAGCGCTGGAGCGATTCCTGCCAAGGCTGAGGGGCGGCGAGGTCACGCAGCGTTGCCGACATCTTCTGTTGGGTCCTTTCGGTGTTGCGGGCGCCTACGGGGTTAGCTGTCGGGCTCGCGCATCGCGCTACGCCACAGGCTGTGGCGATTCGCCCCCGCGGCCTCTGGGCCGCAATGGGTCCCCCGATCCAAACCTCCCTGGGAGGCTGGATTCGGCACGAACGGCAGCAAGGTAGCACCTGGGAATGCAAGATGCGTCGCAGCCTGGAGGAGTGCAACGAGAGTTGCCGACGTGCGCGAGAGCTCCCGACCTGCGCGAGAGCTGCCGACGTGCGCGAGAGCTGCCGACCTGCGCGAGGGTTGCCGACCTGCCAGCGTGCACAATGGACCGGTGCAGCAGAGCGGACGAGAAGGCGCTGGAGGGCGCCGAGACCGGGCAGGACGGCTCCACCAGCGGGGGCACCGAGACCTCGGAGCAGACGAAGGCCTCAGGGGCGAGGCCGACCCTGTGACCCAGGCCGAGGCAGAGCGGGCGCAGGCTCTGCGCATGGAGGCCTTCGCCGAGCACCTGCGCTTCCCCCGCCACAGGAGTGAGATGCCCGCGGGCGGGCACACCGGCGCGGCCGGCGGCGCGCCCTGCGGCGACCTCATCGTGATCTCGCTGAGCCTCGATCGCGCGGATGCAGACGGGCGCGTGGACGCGGCGGGGTTCGAGGCAAGCGGATGCGGTGCGGCGATCGCGGCAGGCTCTGCCGCGGTGAGCATCCTCGAGGGCAAGTCGCTGCTGCAGGCCGCGCGGATCGGGGCTGCAGAGATCTCGAGTCAGCTCGGCGGCCTCTCCGCAGGCAAGTTCCACGCCGCCGAGCTCGCCGCCGACGCTCTGCACCGTGCTCTTGGGCTTGCCGCGGGCAGCGCGGCTCTTCCGCCTGCGAAGGGCAGGATCCTCGTTGCGATGAGCGGTGGCGTGGACAGCGCCGTGGCAGCGCTGTTGAGTGCCGAGCAGGGCAGCGAGACCGTGGGGGTGACCCTGGAGCTGTGGGCGGATGCGGGCAACGACGAGAGTCGCAGCTGCTGCTCGGCGCTGGCCCAGCGAACCGCAAGGGCGCTCGCACACGAGATCGGGATACCCCACTTCTCGATCGACATGCGGCGGCAGTTTCGCGCCGGTGTGGTGGCGAGGTGGCTGGAGGGACACGCAGAGGGCATGACGCCGAACCCATGCGTGCGCTGCAACGGCGAGGTGCGGCTCGACGGGATGCTGAAGCTCGCGGAGTCGCTGGGCGCCGAAGCGCTCGTGACCGGCCACTACGCGCGCCTGGCATGGGAGGAGCTCGACAACGGCGAGAGCGGGGCGCTCGAGGCGTCACGTGGCGGCGTCGGCTTCGGGGTCGGACGCGCAGTGCGCTCAACGGCGAGTTGCGGCGCCTTCGGTGCCGCGCCCGAGGTGACGGCAGAGCACGACGCTGCCAACCCAGCGCGGGGCGGCGGAGCCCCGCGCCTTCCCCTCCTGATGGTCGCGCTCGACGAGGGCAAGGACCAGAGCTACGCGCTTGCGGCCCTGCCTCGGAGCTCGCTGGCGAGGATGCGCTTTCCGCTCGGGGCGCTGCGGAAGGATGAGGTGCGGAAGATCGCAGAGCAGGCGGGGCTCACGGTTGCCCGCCGGCCAGACTCCCAGGATCTCTGCTTTCTGGCGGGCACGGGCAAGAAGGCGTTCCTGCGGCGCCACGGGGTGGCAGGACGCAGCGGCGCGATCATCGACGAGCAGGGGCGGCGGCTGGGAGAGCACGCCGGCGCCGAGCTCTACACGGTCGGCCAGCGCCATGGCCTTCGCATCGGCGGCGGGCAGCCGCTGTACGTGCTGAGCACCGACGTTGCGGCGAACACGGTGACTGTCGGCGCACGCGAGCGGCTGCTGAGCGGGGAGATGGAGCTGTGCGACGCCGTCCTGCACTGCGACGCGGCGGCGGTGGACTCCCTGAAGATCCGCTACAGAGGGTCGCGGATCCGCTGCACGCTGGCAGGTGCCCATCGCAGCGGGCCTCACGAGAGGTTGACGATCCGCCTGGGAGAGCGCGCAGAGCGCACAGCCGCCGGCCAGCTCGCCTGCCTGTACAGCGGCGAGCTCTTGGTCGGCTACGGGACGATCATGCGCTGAGCGGGCTCTGAGAGGAGCGTGCTCTGAGCCCGTCGTCAGAGAATCCTGCGCTCAGTCCAGTCTTCGACGAGCATGCGCCGAGTGGGCTCTCAGACGAGCGTGCGCCGAGTCGCGCGACGACGGTCCGAGGGTGAGCGCGGCGCCCTAAGATCACGGAGGTGTCCC
>JAJYUP010000196.1:0-3482 GCA_021792455.1 Actinomycetes bacterium
CTGGCACGCGATCCGAATGATCGAGGCGAGCTTCGACCGCGGTCTGTAGCGTCTCTGGCGGCATCCCGGCGTGCCACGCGGCCGAGGCGGCTGTGCGGCGGCGGGCCTGCCGCGGTCGCGGCGCGGAGCCCGGCGCGCCGAGCCTGACGTGCTGGGCCCGACGTGCTCCGATCCGCGTGTCGGGGCGGGCGTGTTGCGATGCGTGTGTCGGGGCGACCGTGATGCCTGATGGAGCTCGCCAGATCCGAAGCTGCGGTGCGCACCATCGCAGCGCCTGAGGCGAGATCTCTCCTTCTCAACCGGCTGTTTGTTTGATACTGTCCGTGCCTGTGAACGTCACGTTGGGAGTGCCAGGACGGATCATGCCGCCGGCGGCGAAGGCGATCGAGCTCGCGCAGCGGGCAGAGCAGGAAGGATTCGATTCGATCTGGTGGCCGTGCCACTTGATGGGCTGGATCCCAGACTCCGTGTGGACGGAGGACATGACCGAGCTCGCCCGGTTCCAGGCGAACCCGCACATCCACTTCGAGCCGTTGACGATGATGGGTGCGGCCGGTGCGGCGACGCAGAAGATCCGGGTCGGCGTCTCGGTCACCGACACGATTCGACGCCATCCGGCGATGCTCGCCCAGCAGGCGCTGACAGTCGACCATCTCGCACGGGGTCGTTCGATCCTTGGGCTCGGCTCCGGTGAGCGCATGAACGTCGTCCCCTATGGCATCGAGTGGAGCAAGCCGGTCGGCCGCCTGGAGGAGGCGCTGACCGTGATACGAAAGCTTTGGGAGGCCGACGGACCGATCGACTTCGACGGTCAGTTCTTCAGGCTGCGCTCGGCTGTGCTCGGCCTCGAACCGTACGAGGGCCGCCCACCGCCGATCTGGCTCGCCTCCCACGGGCCGCGCATGCTCGAAGTGTGCGGACGTCTCGCCGATGGCTGGCTGCCGACGAACATAGGCCCTGAGGAGTATGCGGAGAAGCTCGCGCTGATCGAGGCGAGCGCCGAGCGCGCCGGCCGCGACCCTGAGCAGATCACCCCGTCGATGCTCGCCTACGTGCTTTGTGCCCCAGATGAGGAGACCCTGCAGCGCATGTGCTCCAAGACGCTCGTGCGGCTGCTGTTCGCAGCTGTGGGGCTCTCGCCCGAGACATGGGAGAGACACGGCTCGAGCTCCCCGTTCGAGGGCGGAAGCGGCTTCCACAGCTACGTGCCGACGGAGGTGACCCGCCAAGAGGCCGAACGGGTTGCATCTCACATCGTGCCTGGCATAGTCCGTGACGCGACCCTGCATGGCACGCCCAGGCAGATCGCCGACCGCATCATCGCCTACAGCCAAGCGGGGCTGAGAGACGTGGTCTTGTGGAACATCACGCCGTTCGGGGATGCGTCCCTGTCGGGGTACTCGTTCAAGGCGATGAGAGAAGTGAAGGAACTGCTCGAGCAAAGCGAGGGATGACGTGGATTTCAGGTTCAGCGACGAGGAGGAGGACTTCCGCCGCTCCGTCCGTGACTGGGTGAACGACAAGTACCCGAAGTCGAAGGTGAACGAGATGGAGAGGAAGGAGGATCACGACGGATCGAACTTCCCTCACGAGTTCTTCTCAGATCTGGCCGCCGCGGGCTACCTCGGCGTCGGCATCGACGAGTCTCTCGGCGGGCAGGGCGGTGGCGCGACGATTCAGGCGATCCTGATGGATGAGCTGGCGCGCAACCTGGCGGGGTTGACGTGGGTGTGGGGAATATCGTCTTTCTGCGCGAAGTCGATTCAGCGGTTCGCGAGCCAACAGCTGCGCGAGGAGTTCGTACCTGCGATGGTCGCGGGAGAGAAGAAGGTCGCGATCGCGATCACCGAGCCGGGGGCGGGGACTGACCTGCTCGGCGGCATGGTGACGAGGGCTCGCCGCGATGGCGATGGCTTTCGCATCAACGGAGCGAAGATCTGGTCGACGATGGCGCACGTCTCGGATTTCCTGCTGCTGCTCGCGAAGACGAGCGACAGCGAGAAGTCATCAGCAGGCAAGACGCTCTTCCTCGTGCCTACAGATCAGCCTGGGCTCGTCGCGACGCCGATCCCAAAGCTCGGCATGCGCTGCGTCGGCTCCTGTGAGGTTCAGCTCGACGACGCGTATGTGCCCGCAACGCACGTGATCGGTGAGGTCGACCAGGGCTGGCGTCACATCCTCACGACGCTGAACAACGAGCGGATCCTCGTGGCCGCGCTGGCGACGGGGGTGCTGAGAGGCGTGATGGAGGACGCGATCGCCTATGCGAAGGAGCGGCGTGCGTTCGGACACGCGATCGGCGATTTCCAGATCATCCAGTTCTGGATCGCGGAGATGGCGATGAAGCTTGCGCAGGCGGAGCTGCTCACGTACAAGGCCGCCTGGCTCTACGACAACGGAGAGGACGCCGGTGTCGAGTCTTCGATGGCGAAGGCGATCGCCGCCGAGTATGCGACCTGGGCTGCTGATCGCGGCCTGCAGATACTCGGGGGCATGGGCTACTCGGCCGAGTTCGACATGCAGCGCTACTGGCGTGATGTGCGTCTCTACCAGATAGGGCCCGTGACGAACGAGATGGTGCGCAACATGGTCGCCCAGAGCCTCGGTCTGGAGCGCTCCTTCTGAGCGCTTCTGCGGTGGCTGTGTCTGAGCAGGCACTCCGCGGCGAGCGGGTGCTCGTCGTTGGGGGATCTTCAGGGATCGGGGAAGCTGTAGCCGCTGCGGCGCGGGATGCCGGTGCCGCCGTCATCGTCGCCAGCCGCAGGCCGAGCCGCTGCCGGGTCGACGGGGCGCAGCTGATCGAGCTCGACGTCACCGACGATGATGCTGTCGAGCGGGCGTTCGCGCTCGTGGGAGCGATCGACCATCTGGTGTGCACTGCGGCATCTGGATTTCCACGCGACCTGCTGAGCTCGCCAGAGCAGACGCGGCTGCTGATGGAGAGCAAGCTGTGGGGCCAGTACCGCTGCGCTCGCGCGGCCGCGGAGCGGCTCGCTGAGCGAGGCTCGATCACGCTCACATCAGGCATCCGCAGCCGGCGGCCTCTGAAGGGCTCTGGAGCGTTCACCGTGGTCAACATGGCGGTCGAGGGAATGGCCCGCGCGCTCGCGCTCGAACTCGCTCCCCGGCGGGTGAACGTGATCGCTCCCGGGACCGTCGAGACGCCGGTGTTCGATGCGCTCCCGCCCGAGGTGAGGCAGCGGCGGCTCGAGGCTGCGGCGGCGCAGACGACGGTCGGACGGATCGGCACCTCGGAGGAGATTGCCCAGGCAGCGCTGATGTGCATGACGAACTCCTTCCTCTCCGGAGCCGTGCTGGACATAGACGGCGGCGGGATGCTCGCGCAGTGAGCTGGCCTCGAAGCGCAGCGGCGTTGCGATCGCGGCCGAGCCGGCTCCTTCGAACAGCGCCGATAGGCGCAAACGGTGGCCGCGACGATTCGGAGAGCGCGCCAGGGAGCATCGCCGAGGTCGCTCCGCTGT
>JAJYUP010000196.1:3492-3862 GCA_021792455.1 Actinomycetes bacterium
GCTCGCACGATGGCGAGACGGCTAGCGACAGCCTCAGAGCACGACGTCATCGTGCTCGGCAGCGGTGCCGCCGGCCTCGTCGCCGCGCTCGCTGCGAGTGACGCGGGGGCTGAGGTTGAGATCTATGAGAAGGCGTCGCACATAGGCGGCACGACCGCGGTCTCTGGTGGGATGGTGTGGATACCCGCCAATCCGCACCAGGCGGAGCTCGGAGTGAAGGACACGGTCGAGGATGGCGTCAGTTACCTGATGTCGCTCTCCCATGGACTGCTCGACGAAGAGATCGTGCGCACTCTCGTCGAGGCCGGCCCAGGGGTGATCTCGTGGTTGGAGGCGAGCACGCCGCTGCGCCTCCAGGTGATCGAGGGGT
>JAJYUP010000197.1 GCA_021792455.1 Actinomycetes bacterium
CGTCAACACCCCGATCGAGACGTGATCGGTCAGGCGCTGATCGCTCGAGGGCTCACGCCAACCAGCCCGAGGCACGCAGCCACTCCAACCGGCCCCCCGGACGGCTAACTCAACGGTATTGGGGCTGGGCGTGCCTCGCCTCGCCTCGCGCGCCGCCTCGTCGCAGGGTCGCGGGCAGAGCTCCGCGGTCCGCTCAGCCGGTGCGCAGAAGGCTTGCGATCGCAAGCGCCGCGACGCCCTCCTCGCGGCCGACGAAGCCGATCCTCTCACCGGTGCTCGCCTTCACGTTGACTCGCTCTGGGGGCATGCGAAGGGCACTCGCGAGACGTTCGCAGATCGCCTGCCTGTGAGGGGCGATCTTCGGGCGCTCGACGAGCACCGTCGCGTCGACGTTGACAACCTCGAAGTGATGCTGCTGCAACAGCCCTGCGACGGTGGCGAGCAGCGCGATCGAGTCGGCTCCTTCATAGCGCGGATCGGTGTCGGGAAAGTGATGGCCGATGTCGCCGAGACCGCCCGCTCCAAGCAGCGCATCGATGATTGCATGAGTGAGCACATCTGCGTCGGAGTGTCCAACGAGCCCGAGATCGTGCTCTATGTGAACGCCGCCGATGATGAGAGCTCGCCCCTCAGCCAGACGGTGAGAGTCGTAACCGATCCCGACAAAGTTCGCGCTCATCCGCTGAGACCGATCTCCGCTTCGATCGACACGAGCGAGCGCTGGCGTTTTGTGAACACGCAGAGCTCCTTGACCCCCGCGCACTCGAGCAGGGCGAGCGCCTGCGCATAGCCTGAACCGACGTCCTGCGGTGTGTGAGCGTCGCTCGAGAGCGCGACAGGCACGCCCGCCTGCACGCACATCTGAAGCAGCGCAGGTGCCGGATAGATCTCGCCGACGGCCTTGCGCAGCCCCGCAGTGGAAACCTCTATCGCGACCGAAGAGTCAACGATAGCCGGCACAGCCAGCTGATAGAAACGGGCGAGATCACCCTGCGGCAGCGGCCTCCCGCCGCTGCCCGCCCCCCAAACCTTCACGAGATCGGGGTGGGCGATGATGTCGAACAGACCACTCGCGGCGGCCTGCGCAAGCGTCTGGAAGTAGCGCTGCCAGATCTGATCGGCGCTGCTGGAGCCGTCCCAGACGGTGTACTGCTCCATGTCGACCGCCTTGTCCGCAAGGAAGTGCACCGACCCGATCACATAGTCGAACTGCTCAGATGCGATGAGCGCCTCGATGCTGCGCTCGCGTCCAGGGATGAAGTCGACCTCGATCCCGAGCTTCAGATCGGTCTGCTGACGCACGAAGGCACAGTAGGCGTGCAGGTCATCGGTGGCGTTCTGCAGCCAGAATGGGTGCCGCCACACGCTGAGCGCCTGCTTGAAGCGGTAGATGTGCTCAGAGACGCCAAGCTCCTCGATGCCGCGCTGAGTTGCGATCTGCCTGTAGCGCTCGACGTTCGCAGGCCTGAAGTGGCTGTCGGCGCTGCTCGGATGCTGATCAGGGCGAAGGTGGAGGTGATAGTCGGTGAGCATGCGGACCGATTCAATCACGCTGCAGGGCGCACAGCAGGGCGGATGCGAGCTTGAGGTCCTCCTCCGTCGTGATCTTGATGTTCCCTGCGAAGGATGGCACTAGCACGACCCTCCCGCCGATGCCCTCTATGAGCGAAGCATCGTCAGTGGCCTGCGCGAGCACCTCCGGGGGCTGGGCGAGCGCACGCGCAAGCGCCCGCCTGAGAAACGCCTGCGGCGTCTGCACGGCGAAGAGACCTTCCCTCGGGATCGTCGCCGCGACGAGCGGCAGCGACTGCGGTGGGGGAGGGCCGCCGTCTTGCGCCGCCGCCGCCAGCTTCAAGGTGTCGGTGAGAGGCACTGCGGCGATCGCGCCGTCGACGTCGCCAAGACGCAGAGCTTGGAGCACCGCCTCGACGAGCGCAACGGACAGCAGCGGGCGTGCTGCATCGTGAACGAGCACGACCTCCGAGTGAGCGGCGGCGGCGAGCGCTGATGCGACGGATTGCGAGCGGGTCGGACCGCCCGCGACTGCGGTCACCCCGCTCGGCAGGCTCGCGCGCAGCGGATGATCTGCAGTCAGATCCGGCGGCAGCGCGACTACGATCTGATCGATCGAAGGCGATTCGGCAAGCGTCTTGGCACTGCGCTGCAGCAGCGTGGCGCCCCGAAGCTGCACGAACGCCTTCGGAACGGGAGATTTGAGGCGCACTCCGCTGCCCGCTGCAAGCAGCAGTGCGACCACGCTGCTCTTCTCAGCCATGAATCGCCGCGCGCAGCAGAACCGAGGGGCCTGATCGGTCTCTGCTGCGCGCGAGAGCCCTGTCAGTCGGCGACAGAGGTGAGCTTCCTGCTCGCGGCCGAGCTCGCAAGCAGCTGATCGAGGTAGCCTTCAGCCTCGTCCTCATCCTTGTCGAGCGCATACATGAGCTCAGAGGCGAGGATCTTCTTCGCCCTCGTGAACATCTGCTTCTCGCCGGTGGAAAGCCCCTTCTCGCTCTCCCTCAGAGCGAGGTTGCGGACGACCTCCGCGAGCTCATAGATGTCGCCTGTCTTGATCTTGTCCCGGTTGTGCTTGAAGCGCCTGTTCCAGTTCTTCGGCATCTCGGACACTTCGTCTGTCAGCACGTCCAGCACCTTCTCGACCGTCTGTTGATCGATGACGCGCCGCAGCCCCGCGAGCGCCGCGTTCTCGGTCGGCACCTTGACCGTCATGTCGTTGTGCAGGATCTTGATGGTGAGGTACTCGCGCGTCTCGCCGAGCACTTCCATGTCTGCCTTGCAGACGACCTTGCCAGCTCCGTGGTGCGGATAGACGACGTGGTCGCCGAGCTCGAACTCGATCTGTTCGGCGCCAAGCTCGACCTCGACCTCCTCGACGCTGTCCTCTTCGGTGATTGCTTGCGGAATGATGTCCTCCTTCTTTCTGGCCGGAGAAGAGACCGGCCCGCTGGTTCACGTCTGCAGGTAGCGATCAACGAGGTTGATCTCCTGCAGCCGGCGCAGCCCCTCCCTGATCTCCTTCGCCCTGATTTCGCCAACTCCCTCCACCATCTCGAGCTCCGCGTCCGTGGCGGCAAGCAGCTCGTCGAGCCCGCCGAACTCCTTGATGATCTGTGCGACGACGAGCTTCGGCAGCCGGGGGATGCGCCCAAGGATCCGGTGGCCGCGTGGCGAGACTGGATAGTCGAGCGTGTTGATCTTGCGGTCGTATCCAAGCAGCTCCGCAAGCGTGCCGAAGTCGAGCAGGTCCTGGTGCGCCAGCCTCGAGATCTGCTCCATCGCCTCAGCGAACGCATCCTCTGAGCGGTGAGCGAGGTAATCCTGCACGAGCGCAGCCTTTTCTGCGGCGGTGCCGACCATCGTCTCCTCGAGCTGCATCTCGATGAGGCGCCCCTCGCTGCCGAGCTCGACGATGTAGCGCTCGATCTCGACGGCCATCCTGCTGACGAGCTCCGAGCGCTGCAGAACGGTGAGCACGTCATGCAGCGTGACACCGCCCTCGAACTCGAGCGCGGTGAGGCGCGTGGCGACCTGGTCGAGTCGGCTCCTGTACTTCTCGAGCGTCGCGAGCGCCTGATTGGCCTTCGCAAGCACGACTGGGATCTCCTCGAGCACGTACTTGACGCCGCCACAGTAGATGGAGACGACCTCGCGTCTGTGCGAGATCGCTATGACGAGCGCGTCAGTCTGCTTGGAGACGCGCTCCGCAGTGCGGTGCCTGGTGCCAGTCTCGTAGGAGAGGATGGTGGGGTCCGGCATGAGCTGGACGTTCGCCATCGCGATCTTCGTCGCGTTGGCGTTGAGGATGATCGCGCCATCCATCTTCGCGACCTGATA
>JAJYUP010000051.1 GCA_021792455.1 Actinomycetes bacterium
GGACGATGTACTTGTTCTCACTGTCACACGGCCAGGGCACATCTTCAATCGCCTCTCCAGCGTCGTTGACGAGCGGCATGCCAACCGAATGCAGGCAGGGCACGAACTCGCCATCCTCGCCAAGCACATCGAGCGCGCGCCGGCCCATCCGCGTCATGATCCGCATGCTGACCGCGACGTAGGCGGAGTCTGTGATCTGGACGCCGATCTGACTCTTGTCAGAGCCGAGCGGTCCCATCGAGAACGGCAGCACATACATCGTCCTGCCCCTCATGCACCCAGAGAACAGCTCCCTGAGCGCCTCCTTCATCTCGACGGGGTCTCTCCAGTTGTTCGTTGGGCCCGCATCACGCTGCCGCTTCGAGCAGATGAACGTCCTGTCCTCGACGCGCGCGACATCCTCAGGATCGGAGAGCGCGAGGTATGAGTGCGGTCTCTTCTGAGCAGAGAGGCGCTTGAAGGTGCCCGCGGCAACGAGACCATCGCAGAGCCGCTGATACTCCTCCGCAGACCCGTCGCACCACTGGACCTCCGCAGGCTGCGCGAGCGCCGCCACCTCCTCCACCCATGCCAATAGTCGTCTGTTCTTCGTCGGGGCTGGGGCGGGGGCGGTGGTCTCCATGGTGTGCGAGCAGCTCCTTCGTGTCGCAGGAAGAGCGCAGCGCGCAAATGCGCGCAATGGCGCCAGTGGAACGGAAAAATCGCCTCTGAGGGCGACTGTGCCAGCCTATCGAAAAACAGGCAATCTGAGCTTCAGCGAGCCAGGCGCCCCACTGAAGCCAGACGCACGACCACCGAAGCCCAGCCTCTCACTCGACGTTCCCAGCGGCGGCAGCGGCGCGTGGGCTGCGCCTTGGCACGAGCACGAGGCGCTTGAACTCCGCGACGAGGGTGCCATGCTGGTTGAAGACCCTCGTGTGCACCTTGACGGTGCCCCTGTCCGGCTTGGACTGCGACTCCCGCTTCTCGAGCACCTCAGACTCGACGAAGAGCGTGTCGCCATGGAAGACGGGCGCAGGATGGCTGAGCTCTTCGGTGGCGAGGTTCGCGATCGCCTTGCCAGAGACGTCAGACACGGACATCCCAAGCGCAAGCGAGTAGACGAGCGGCCCGACGACGACGTTGCGCCCCTGCTGTGACTTGGCCGCGTAGACGTCGTTGATGTGGAGCGGATGATGGTTCATCGTCAGCAGGCAGAAGAGGTGATCGTCAGCCTCCGTGACGGTCTTCGCCGGCCAGTGCTTGTAGACATCGCCGACCTGAAACTCCTCGAGGTAGCGCCCATAGGGGTGCGCGCCGCTGCTCTCCCGCTCGGCCTGGTCAGTCTCGATGCCCTCGTTCTCGTTCTGGGTCATGTGTCGCTCTCGTTCTCCTTCTCTTGCTGAGCCTCTCCCTGAGGCGCGCTGAGGCCAGAACTGTAGAGGTTGCACCGCCGCGCCCACAGGCAGGCGACGGTGAGGCTGACCGATCGCCTGACACCGCGATGCCGAACGCCGCGCCCACAGGCAGGCGGCGGTGAGAGGTGCCTGGGTAGTCGCGGTGACGTCTGCACCGCCGCGCCCACAGGCAGGCGGCGGCCCCCAGAGGCTGCGCGGTGCCGGGGACCGACTGAAGCGGCCGGCTGAACGGGTGGCGGCCCGGCGGCACCGGCGAGCGTGCCTCCCAGCTCGCGCGTCATCGCGGCAGGTCCACCAAGTACCGTACGTGGCCGGCCTGCGAACGAAGCGCAGGAGAACTTGACCCCTGAGGAGAGAACAGACTTGCGCAATCCCCGCGCCTTCGAAACGCCCCTCGCAATCGGTGCGCCACACCCTGTGAGCGAGATCCCGGTGAAGCCATCGAGGATGATCCACTTCCTCGACTTCTCGAACGAGAAGATGGTCGCAAAGGTGCCGCAGGTGGCGCCGACCGTCGACATCCTGCTCGGCAACCTCGAGGACGCAGTGCCCGTCGACCGCAAGGAGGCGGCACGCAGCGGCCTGCTGAAGGTCGGCAGGGAGATGGACCTCGGCGAGACTGCGCTGTGGACGCGCGTGAACGCGCTCGACTCACCATGGGTGCTCGACGACCTGACGCAGGTGGTGAGCGAGATCGGGGAGAAGCTCGAGGTGATCATGGTGCCGAAGGTGGAGGGCCCTTGGGACATTCACTACGTCGACAGGCTGCTCGCCCAGCTGGAGGCGAAGGCGGGCCTGAGCAGGCCGATCCTGCTGCACGCGATCTTGGAGACATCGCTTGGGGTGACGAACCTCGAGGCGATCGCAGCCTCCTCACCGCGCATCCAGGGGATGAGCTTCGGGCCCGCCGACCTCGCCGCCTCCCGGCGCATGAAGACGACACGCGTCGGCGGCGGGCACCCCGGCTATCGCACGATCGCCGACCCGGAGCAGGGAAGCGAAGGGGCGGACAGGCCAAGCTACCAGCAGGATCCCTGGCACTACTCGATCGCAAGGATGGTCGACGCCTGCACCGCCGTCGGCGCGCTGCCCTTCTACGGTCCCTATGGCGACATCCGCGACACGGTCGGCTGCGAAACGCAGTTCCGCGCGGCCTTCCTGCTCGGATGCGTGGGAGCCTGGTCGCTGCACCCAGACCAGATCGCGATCGCAAAGCGCGTCTTCTCCCCCGACCCTGAGGAGGTCGCCTTCGCGAAGAGGGTGATCGAAGCGATCCCAGACGGACGCGGCGTGCACATGATCGACGGCAAGATGCAGGACGACGCGACTTGGAAGCAGTGCGAGGTGATGGTGAAACTCGCGCAGATGCTCGCTGAGAAGGACCCTGAGCTCGCAGAGCTCTACGGCATGCACCCAAGCTCGGCTTCAGGTGCGCGAGCAGGCGACGAGGCCGCCTGAGCGACATCGAGAACCTTCTCCTGGGCTGCGAGCTGCCGCACGCCTGCGAGGGGGTCTATAGGCTTATTGATCTCTTAACGAGGAGGAAACACTCCGTCAATGCGATTCTTCGAGTACGAGGCGCGCGAGATCGTGAAGCGCGCCGGCATCCCAGTGACCGACTTCGGCTTCGCGACGAGCCCTGAGGAGGCGATGGCGATCGCGCAGCGCATCGGTGGACCCGTCGTCATCAAGTCCCAAGTTCTGAGCGGCGGCCGGATGAAGGCGGGTGGCGTGCGATTTGCGCAGACCCCTGAGCAGGCAAAGGCGGAGGCGGCGGAGGTGCTTGCGCTGCAGATAAAAGGGCAGACGCCAAGAGGGGTGCTCGTCGACCCGAAGGCGGACGTGCAGCAGGAGTACTACGCAGGCGTCGTCTGGGACGGCCAGCGCAAGCAGCCGGTGATGATCTTCTCGCCAGTCGGCGGCATCGACATCGAGGAGCTTGCGGAGCGCAGCCCAGAGCAGGTGAGCCGCCGCCACTTCTCGAACATCCTGCCCTTCAGCGAGTTCATCGCAAAGGAGGCGATCGCTGCGACGGGCGTGAGCGGCACCGACCTGAACAGGCTGACGCCGATCCTCACGAGGCTCGCGAAGCTCTTCGTCGAGTACGACATGACCCTCGCAGAGGTGAACCCGCTCGGGAAGCTCCCAGACGGCTCGTTCGTCGCGCTCGACGCGCACATGGACATGGAGAACGAGGCGAGGGGCCGCCAGCAGCGCCTGCTGAGCGAGCTTCGCGTCGGTGAGCAGGAGACCCGCCAGGCGCGCGAGGCGACTGCGTTCGAGCTCGCCGGCGAGCAGGTCGACGCCCAGGACCACCGCGGGGTCGCAGGCAACGTGACGGAGTTCGACGGCAACCTCGGCCTCGTGATCGGCGCAGGAGGGGGCTCTCTCACCCTCTTCGACGCGGTGAGAGCCCACGGCGGCAGGCCTGCAAACTACTGCGAGATCGGCGGCAACCCCTCAGTCGCGAAGGCCTGCGGCTTGGCGAAGCTCGTGTTGAGCAAGCCCGGCGTCGACAAGATCGCGGTGATGATGTCGATCGTCTCGAACACGAGGGTCGACATCGTCGCCCGGGGCGTGGTGAAGGCGTGCCTCGAGCTGGGCTTCGACCCAGCTGAGAAGATCGCGATCTTCCGCATCCCAGGGGCGTGGGAGGAGGAGGGTTTCAAGATCCTGAGGCACTACGGCGTCGAGTACGCCGACCGCTCAGTGTCGCTGAACGAGGCGGCGAGGCGGGCGGTGGAGAAGATCGAAGGGCGGACCGCAGGGAAGGTGCTCGCATGAGCATCCTGATCGACGCACAGACGACGTTCATCGTCCAGGGCATCACAGGTCGGGAGGCGGTGAACCTGACGAGGGAGTGCCTCGACTACGGGGAGGGCGCGAGGATCGTCGGCGGCGTGACCCCAGGGCGACGGGGCCGCGAGGTCCACGGCGTCCCCGTCTTCGACACAGTCGCTGAAGCTGTCGAGCACCACGGCGGACCGATAGACGGATCAGTCGTGACCGTCCCTCCAGCCTTCACGAAGGATGCGGTGTTCGAGGCGATCGAGAACGGCGTGAAGCTGATCGTGATCGTGACGGAGCGGATCCCAAGGCGCGACGTCGCGCAGATGGTGGAGCTCGCAACCCTGCGCGATGCACGAATCATCGGGCCGAACTGCCTTGGCATCATCGTCCCCGACGTCGTGAAGATGGGCGGAATCGGCGGTCCAGCGAGGAACGCGAGGCAGGCGTATTCGAAGGGGCCGATCGGCGTGATCTCCCGCTCCGGCGGGATGACGACAGAGATGTCCTCGACACTGAGCGCGGCGGGGCTCGGCCAGTCGACAGCGGTGTCGATCGGCGGTGACGCGATCATCGGCTCGACCTACGCGGAGCTGATGCCGCTGTTCGAGGACGACGACGAGACGGAGGGGATCGTGATCTACACGGAGCCGGGCGGCAGGATGGAGGCACAGCTCGCTGAGTGGGTGAAGGAGCACTCTTCGCGGCTGCCGATCGTCGCCTTCATGGCGGGCCGCTTCATGGACGAGATGCCAGGGATGAGCTTCGGGCACGCAGGCACGATCGTCGAAGGCAGGGAGGACACCGCATCCGAGAAGATCGCCCGCCTGACAGACGCAGGGATAACGGTCGCAGAGCGGATCGAGGACATACCGCAGCTGATCGCGACGAAGATGAAGCAGCGCAGGGCGGGGGCGGAGGTGTCGCGATGAGAGGCGATGGGTCGATCCGACGGCGGGGAGCCGCGGCGGAGGTGTCGCGATGAGATCAGATGGGATGTTCATCGCCGTCGAGGTCGACGACGACATCGCCCGCGACCCCACGATCGCCGCAAGGCTCGCAGAGGCGTGCCCCGTCGACATCTTCGCCACAGGGGAGGGCGGCCTTCAGATCGTCGCGGAGAACCTCGACGAGTGCGTGCTCTGCCGGCTCTGCATCGACGCAGTCGCGAGGCGGGACGCCGTCGAGGGCCAGAACGCCGTCGAGGGCAAGGACGGCGTGTATGGCCAGGACGGCGTCGATGGCCGAGACGGTGTCGAGCGGCGGGAGACGCCCGGTGTGAGGGTGATGAAGCTCTATGACGCTGGGGCTCTGCTCGCCTGAGAGGCGAGTGCAGGCACGAGCCTGATGCGGGACTTCGGCTCGATCCCGATCCTCATCATCGGCGCGCTGAGCGCGGTGATCATCGCCGGCTGCGGCTCCTCCGGCGGCAGAGCGGATGCTGGCACAGGCGGCCCCGCGCCAGACTGCGTGCCGCAGAGCTACACCCACGACGCCGCCCTCGCTTCAGGCAGGGTGGACGTCTCCCCCGCCCCAGGCACTGTGAGCGCGAATCCGCACACCCAGATCAGCTTCCTCGGCGTGCCGATCGGCGAGATCCACGACGTGAGGGTGAGCGGGTCACGCACCGGCCCGCACAGCGGCGATCTGAAGGCCTACTCGCAGGGCGATGGCGCAAGCTTCCTGCCCTCCGCGCCGTTCGATCCTGGGGAGACCGTGACGGTGCACGCGACCATCGGAGGCGGCGGGCAGGCCGCACGGTCCTCGGTGCCGCAGACAGCGGGCGGGCCGACGGCGGGTGCGCAGGCGATCTCCTTCTCCTTCCGCGTCGCAACTCCATACTCGACCTCGAGCGCACGGCAGTTCCCAAACCCGACCGCGAACCCATCCGAATACCGCACCTTCCACACCCTGCCAGGGGTGCAGGCGCCGATCCTCACCGTCACCCACGAAGATGAAGACCCCGCCGCCGGCGACATCTTCACGACGAACGGTCCTGGCCCCGGCTCCTATGGCCCGCTGATCTACACGCCGAAGGGCAGGCTCGTCTGGTTTCATCAGCTCTCTGGAGGGAAGGTCGCTGAGGACCTGAACGTGCAGGAATACGAAGGCTCGCCCCACATCACCTACTGGCAGGGCGAGGTGATCACCCTCGGCTTCGGTCTCGGGGAAGACGTCGTGCTCAACAACCGCTACGAAACGGTCGCGACCGTGAAGGGCGGCAACGGGCTGAAGGCAGACCTGCACGACTTCGAGCTCGCTGGCAACCACGTCGCCTACATCACGGCTCTGAACCCGATCCGCTGCAACCTCTCCTCGCTCGGCGGCTCAGCGAACGGGGTGCTGCTCGACAACGCGATCCAGGAGATCGACATGAAGACGGGCCTCGTGATGTGGGAATGGCACAGCGTAGACCACATACCACTCTCCGCCTCTGAAACCTCTCCGAACAAGGGCAGGCCGTGGGACTGGCTGCACCTCAACTCGATCGACCCTGAGCGAAGCGGCGACCTGCTGATATCCGCCCGCAACAGCTGGGCGGTCTACCAGATTCAGGCAGGATCCGGCGAGATCCTCTGGACCCTCGGCGGCAACAAGAGCTCCTTCAAGATGGGGCCTGGCACAAAGACGGCCTGGCAGCACGACGCGCGGATGCTGCCAAACGGAGAAATCACGATCTTCGACGACGGTGCGAACCCGCCTGTGCACTCGCAGTCGCGCGCGATCAGGGTGAGGCTGAACTTCGCGACCAAAGAAGCGACGCTGACCTCGAGCTACACCCATGGAGACCCTCCGCTGCTCGCCGCAAGCCAAGGCGACGTGCAGTGGCTCGCAAACGGGGACGCCGTCGTCGGCTACGGAGGCGTGCCCTGGGTGAGCGAGTACAACAGCGTTGGCAAGCTCATCTACGACGCGCACCTGCCTTTGAGCATGGCCTCCTACCGCGACTACCGCTACCCGTGGCAGGCACAGCCCGCGACGCGGCCGGCGCTCGTGGCAAACCTCAACAACACAGGCGAAGAGACGATCGTGCACATGAGCTGGAACGGCGCAACAGACGTCGCCTCGTGGCGCATCCTCGCGGGCATGAGCAGGAGCTCTGTCCAGGCGACGGCGACAGTCCCAGACACAGGCTTCGAAACCTCGACCCTGCTGCCGAAGCGCTACTCCTACGTGCAGGTGCAGGCGCTCAGCAGCACAGGCGAGACGATCGGCACCTCTTCTGTGAAGAGCGTCGAAAGCTACGCCTCGAGCTTCGACGGCGAACACGCCGATCCGTCCGGCAAGGGCGCGAAATGATCGTCAGCTCCTCTGAGGTGCGCGCCGACGAGCGACAGCTCGCCGCAGGACACGAAGGGAAGGGAGCGGCGATCAGTAGTGAGTCGGCTTTTCTTTCGGCTTCTGCGAGAGCTTGCCTGAGCTCGTCTGAGAGATGCTCGTCGACTTCGACGTGCTCGTCGTGCCGCTCGATTCCGATTTGCCTCCGCACGCGGCAACCCCTGCACTCGCAAGCAGCGCGGCGAGAAGCGCGAGGAGGAATCTGGCGGGCCTGCTGTGTCTCATCGACTGGACTCCAGTGCTTGGACGAACTCTTTGCGCATCGGACCCTACCAGGCAGCGCGACAGCAGACCGCAGCATTCACGGGAGGCGCATCGTGAAGACGAACCGGAGCATTCACGCGAGGGGCATCATCGAGATGAACCGCATCACTGACGCGAGCGCAGCGATCTGCGCGAACGGCGTGATCCGCAACTGCGACGGTCTCCGCCTGTTTGCGAGCGTGAACGAGATGAGTCAGACGCCGCCCGCGCGCAAAGGGATCGCCGGCCGAGCCGACGGGCTGCTCGTGCTGCTCGATCGGCTGCAGAGGAGCTCGTGATGCCCGCTGAGTCGAGCGGGGATGGACAGCTGTCTGGGACGAGCGCTCATGGCGCGACGCTGGAGGACGGACTCCTGAGCGCTGATTCGATATCTGAGGCACCGGCATCTGAGGGCCCCGAGATGGAGCGCGGCGAGCCCGAGGGGGACAGAGGCGAGCCTCACGGCGCCGGGCGCGAGCCTCACGGCGCCAGGGGCGAGCCGCGGCGCACTCGAAGCGAGGATGCACGCCTTCGCCTCGTGCTCATCGTCTGCTGCGTCGCGCAGTTCATGGTCATCCTCGACCTCAGCATCGTCAACGTCGCGCTGCCCCACATCCAGGCGGCGCTTGGCTTCTCCGCTCCGACGCTGCAGTGGATCGTCGACGCCTACTCGATCGCGTTCGCCGGCTTTCTCATGATCGGCGGACGCGCCGCCGACCGCTATGGGCAGCGGCGGGTCTTCGTCGCCGCGCTCGCGCTCTTCGCGCTCGCCTCTCTCGCTGGAGGACTTGCAGGCAGCCAGGACATGCTGATAGCGGCAAGGGCGCTCCAGGGCTTCGCCGGCGCGTTCATGGCCGCCGCCTCACTGGCCGTCATCACCGCCTCCTTCCCTCCTGGGCCAAAGCTCCACCGCGCGATCGGCGCCTGGGCCGCGATGAACGGGCTCGGCGGCGCTGCAGGCGTGCTCCTCGGCGGGATCATCACCGAAGCGCTCAGCTGGAGATGGGTGCTGCTCATCAACCCGCCGATTGGCGTCATCGCCGCGTTCGTCGCTGCAGCGGTCGTCGCAGATCGCAGGCGCGCCCCACAAGCCCGCTTCGACGTGCTTGGCGCGCTGCTGCTCACGCTCGGCCAGATGATCCTCGTATATGGCGTCGTCGAAGGGGGACTCGTCGGCTGGGAAGCGGCGAAGGCGATCGGACCGATCGTCGCCGGAGCGGCGATGCTCCTCGCATTCGGGTTCGTCGAGGCGAGGTTCGCCGCCGCACCGCTCATCCCGATCAAAGAGCTCACGAAACCGCTGAAGGTCGCAAACACGATCGTGCTGCTCTTCAGCGCGTCTCTGTTCGCGATGTGGTTCGTCGCCTCGCTCTACCTCCAGCAGGTGCTTGGGCTCTCCCCCCTGCACACAGGGCTGACGTTCCTGCCGATGACGCTCGTGATAATGCTCGTCGCCTCGAGGTCTGGAAGGCTCGTCAGCACCTACGGCGTGCGTCCTGTGCTCGGCACGGGCCTCATCATGCTCACCGCCGGCCTCGTCCTGCTCGCGCGCATCGAGCCGACCGGCAGCGGCATCGTCTACATCATGCTCCCAGGGCTGCTCGTCGCAGGCGGGATCGGGATGTCGATCGTACCTTCGACGATCGCCGCTACGCAGGGCGCAAAGGAGGGACAGGCGGGCCTCGCCTCTGGGCTCGTGAACACCTCGAGACAGGTCGGCGGCGGGCTCGGCCTCGCAGTGCTCATCACGCTCGCGACGCAGCGAAGCAGCCATCTCATCGGCGCAGACGATGGTGTCGCGCTCGCGCTCACACAGGGCTTCAGGCTCGCGTTCCTCATCGGTGCCGGCTGCGTCGCCGCCGCCGCGATCGTCACCTTCACGCTCCTGCCGAAGCTGGCGTCCCCAGCCACTGCGGGCACTCGACGCTCCCTGCGAACGCGCGCGATCAGCCTTGGCGCGCTCGCCGGCATCGCAGCATTCGTCGCGCTCGACTTCGCGTTCGCAAGCTCGAAGGGAGCGCCGCTTGGCAGCTACTCGAGGAGGGGCACATACAGCTTCGTCACGGCACCGGGCCTCCACCCTCCGAAGCTCACGATCGAAGGCAAGCCGCAGCCGAGCAGACTCGAACATGGGTACATCCTCACCGCGAACTTCTACAACCTGAACGAACCGCCGATCGTCGGACAGAGTGGCCCCCTCATCCTCGACAACGCCCTGCAACCCGTGTGGTTCAGGCCGGTGCCCGAAGACGTCGTTGCCTCGAACCTCGCGCTGCAGACCTATGAAGGCAAGCCGGCGCTGTCCTGGTGGCAGGGGGTGATCACGAACACAGGCGCGACTGAAAGCGGCGAAGACATCGTCGTCAACGACCACTACGAACAGGTCGCGAAGCTGAGGGGGGTGAATGGCTGGAAGGTCACGCTGCACGAGATGATCATCAGCGGCCACGACGCCTGGGTGACCGCTGAGAAGGACATCCCGATGAACCTCTCACCGTGGGGCGGCGCCTACAACGGAGCGCTCATCGACTCCGCCGTGCAGGAGTACGACCTGCGGACAGGCAGGCTCATCTTCAGCTGGAACGCGCTGAAGCACATCCCGCTCGGCGACTCAGAAGCGACGATCCCGACGAACGGCTTCCCCTGGGACGCCTACCACATCAACTCGCTCCAGCTCATCGGAGCCGACGAGTTCCTCGTCTCGATGCGCAACACCTGGGCCGCCTATCTCGTCGACATGAAGACGGGGAAGATCATCTGGACCCTTGGCGGCAGGAAATCGAGCTTCCGACTCCTCGGCAGCAAAACAGAATTCCGCTGGCAGCACGACGTCAGGCTGCACCCTGGAGGGATCGTCACGATGTTCGACGACCACTGCTGCCAGCTCACAGGCGGCGGCACCTACGTCACCGCGACGCAGCCCTCTCGCGCGCTCGAGCTGAAGCTCAACGAAGGCTCCCACACCGCGAGCGAGCTCACCCAGTATGGGCAGGGCTATGGGATCGAATCCGACTACATGGGAGACCTGCAGCTGCTCAGCAACGGCAACGTCTTCGTCGGATGGGGGTCGAAGCCCTACCTCACAGAGTTCACGAAGTCAGGAGAACCACTGCTCGAAGGCAGGCTCCCCGGCTCTGACCTCACCTACAGGGCGACCGTCGCGCAGTGGGTGGGACTCCCAAGCTACCCTCCAGTTGGCGCGGCCCGCAGCCACAGTGGAGCGATCGCCGTATACGCGAGCTGGAACGGCGCAACTGAAGTGCGATCCTGGCGGGTGCTCGCGATCGAAGGCGGCGCAGCTGGCGGCGCATCTGCGACGCAGGGAGCGTCTGTGAAGACGATCGCAACCGCCCCCTGGGCTGGCTTCGAGACGAAGATCGCGCTGCCCTCGCACTCCGCAGGCGAGACCCGCTTTCAGGTGCAGGCGCTCAACGCCGCAGGGAAGGTGATCGGCACATCGAAGCCGTTCACGACCTCGAACGGATGAGCGCGCGACTTCGCCGCCTCTCTGCGGCTGCTGCGCTTGCATCAGGATCTCTGGTCGTCGCCGCCTGTGGCACTCACATCCACACCAAAGCGGCGCTGCCCACCGGATCGGCCGCGATCTCCCAGGCCGCCCACAACGCGATCACCGTCTCGCCGCTGCCAGGCACGACTGACGCCTCGCCGCACACGGAGATCAGCTTCCTTGGTGGGCGAGGCATGAAGGTGCTCAGGGTCGACGTCGTCGCCTCGAGGACGAAATACCACGCTGGCCGCCTGCTGCCCTACAGCGAGGGTGACGGCGAGAGCTTCCTGCCGGCAAGACCGTTCGCGCCTGGCGAGACCGTCGCCGTCTACGCGCTCGTCAGCAGCGGGCGGCAGCGTTTCAACGTAGGCACGATCTTCGCAGTCGCAAGCGCTCAGCCACCGAGTGTCGCTTTCGGGATGCGGAGGCTGCGGAGCAGCCTCCGCCCGCTTGGCCCACGTTCTGAGTACCCCCGCGAGGCGATGAAGCTGATCGGAGCCTCAGAAGGGGTGCAGTGGGTGCTCATATCCCAGCCTGTGCCTTCGCAGAAGGCGCAGCAGGCGCGAGGATCCGGCGCCTCGCCCTCCCCCGCCCCGCTGCGCGCCGGTGCTGAGGCGATCATCGAGCAGGTGGATCGGCGCACAGGCCTCGTGATGTGGGAATGGCACTCGCTCGGACACCCCGCCCGAAGGTCTGAACCGCTCAGCGTCAGACAGAGCTCAGCTGCAGCATCCGCTGGGAAGAGAAGGAGCGCCGCTGAGCAGGGAGGCACCGGCGCTCTCAGCCCGGCCCAGATCCGCTCCGCGCAGCGCGGACGCAGCGGCCGCCTGCGCATAGAGCTCGACACCGGGGGGGCGCTTGAAATATCGATCCACACCGGCGCGCTTCTCGCGCCTGGCGCTGATAACCTCAGATCGAGGGCAAGCAGATGAGAGAGAACTTCTCGCTGATCGTGATGTGCATCTTCCTGATCGGATCGCTCGTGTTCCTCGCCGAGCAGATCAGCGCCTACCACTGAGCTCATCGCCGAGCAGATCAGCGCCCACCACTGAGCTCCTCGCTGAGCAGATCAGCGCCCACCACTGAGGCAGACGATCAGCCACCGCCGCGAGAGCGGCGCACGTGCTCGCGTTCCTGCTGGCGCTCGACGACCATCGCGATCAGCCTCAGGAACTTCTCTGGGCCGCTTGCATGAACCTTTCCATAGGTGAAGGCCTCCACCCAGTCGGGAACCTTCGCCTCCTTCGCCATCACGTTGAAGAACTCGCGGCGCATGTCGAGGCGGATCTGGGCGTCAGCGGCTGGTCCCTTGCTCACTTCAAAGCCAGGCATCTGCAGCCTGAAGTGCTGGGTGTCTCCGCGGCCCCGCAGCTCGAGCTCGAAGATCATCTTCAGCGGTGCGAGCGCGCGCACTTCTGAGACGAACCGCCGCGCCGCTGTCTCGATCAGATCCTTCGCGTCCTCTGCCATGTCAGCTCTTCGCGTGGCGCTGCAGCAGCTTGCGTCCGATCACCATCCGCTGGATCTCAGAGGTGCCCTCGCCGATCAAGAGCAGCGGCGCGTCTCTGTAGAGACGCTCTATCTCGTACTCCTTCGAGTAGCCGTAGCCGCCGTGGATCCTGAAGCTCTCCTCCACGCAGAAGCGGCCCGCCTCTGAGGCGAACAGCTTCGCCATCCCAGCCTCGAGATCGGAGCGCTCACCGGCGTCCTTCAGGCGAGCGGCGCGCAGGGTCAAGAGCCTCGCCGCCTCGACCTGGGTTGCCATGTCGGCGAGCTTGAACTGGATCGCCTGATGCTCCGCGATCGGCTTGCCGAACGTGCGCCTCTCCTGCGAGTAGCGCAGCGCGAGCTCGAGCGCACGCTGGGCGATGCCGACGCCCCTCGCGGCGACGTTGACGCGTCCGACCTCGAGGGCATCCATCATCTGGCTGAAGCCTTTGTTCAGGCCTGCCTCCTCCCCGCCGAGCACGTTCTCCGCAGGGCAGAGATATCCGTCGAAGACGAGCTCTGTGGACTCGACGCCCTTGTAGCCGAGCTTCTTTATCTTCGGCGGGATCTTCAGGCCCTCGTAGGGACCGGTGTTCTCAGAGACGCCACCCTCCTTCTCGGCGATGAAGCAGGTGAACGACCGATGGCGGGGCTGCGCGTCTGGGTCTGTCTTCACGAGCACGAAGACGAGCGATGACATCAGGCCGTTCGTCACCCACATCTTCTGGCCGTTGATCTCCCAAGCCCCTGACTCCGTCTTCCTGCCGGCCGTTTTGATCGCCTGCACATCGGAGCCGAGCTCTGGCTCAGAGAGCGAGAAGGCCGCCCTGATCTCGCCCGTCGCCATCCTTGGCAGGTACTTCTGCTTCTGCTCCTCTGAGCCGAACTTCATCAGCAGGTGGGAGCCGATGAAATGGGTGTTGATCACGCCGGAGATCGATATCCACCCTCGTGAGAGCTCCTCGACGATCATTGCGTAGGTGGTGAGGTCGAGCCCCATCCCGCCGTATGACTCTGGGATCGTCACGCCGAAGAGCCCGAGCTCCTTCATCTGCTCGACGATCGGCGCTGGGAACGTGTCCTCGCGGTCATAGTGCTCCGCGTTCGGGATGATCTGCTCGTCGGCGAACTGGCGCACCATCTCGGTTATCGCCTTCTGCTCGTCCGTCTTCTCGGTGTAGGTAGAGGCAGCTGCAGCCATCGTGCAAACGCTCCGTCGTTTAGCTTCGTGTCAGTGTGCACAGAGATCTCGGCGTGCGCAGCGCGCAGCCCGTCACTCCATGGCCGTGAGAGGACCTCACCGCAGGATACCTTGGGAAGCGAGACGGACGCTACCGCGGCGTCGCGAGAACGATCGCGTCGATCTCGACCTTCGCGCCGCGTGGCAGCGCAGCGACGCCGACGACGACGCGTGCGGGTGGATCCGGTCCGAAGAACGATGAGTAGACCTCGTTGATCGTCTCGAAGTGCTGAAGCTCCGTCGTGTACACCGTCAACCGCAGCCCATCCTGCAGCTGCGCGCCGGCCTCCCCACAGATCGCCTGAAGGCTCTGCAGGCAGCGGCGAACCTGGCCCCCGAGATCCTCGCAGCAGAGCTCGCCCGTCACGGGATCGAGGGGGATCTGGCCAGAGCAGAAGATCAGCCCGCCTGCCTCCCCCACATCGAGACGCACCGCCTGGCTGTAGGGCCCGATCGCCGCCGGCGCTTGGAGGGAGCAGACCGCGGCGCGGGAGGGCAACATGTGCGGACCTTAGCGCGAGAGCAGGCGGGCCCACCCCACCGCGGTATCGTCCGCGCTGATGCGGCGCATGCGGAGACTCCCACTCGCGCTCACCGTGCTCGCGGGCGGCCTCGCCCGCCTCGCCCGCCTCGCCCGCCTCACCCGCCTCACCCGCCTCACCTGCCTCACCTGCCTCACCTGCCTCACCTCCCTCGCCCCCGCCGCCGCCTCAAAGACCGCCTCCGCCGCCGCCTCGGCCTCTCCGTCTCCGCTGCAGTTTTCTCGATGCAGAGAGCTTGCACAGTTCGAATGCGCAACGCTCGCTGTGCCGCTCGACCGCTCAGGGGCGATCCCCGGCACGATTGACATCGCGATTGCAAGACGGCTCTCAGCAGCGACTCCGAGCGCAAGCGCAGTGGTCGCGCTCGCCGGAGGCCCTGGGCAGCCTGCGCTGCCGCTCGCGCCCTACTTCGCGCAGGCGGTCGCACCTGCGCTTCGCACCCGCGACCTCATCGTCTTCGACCAGCGTGGCACCGGCGAATCCGATCCGCTCACCTGCCCTGTCCTCGCCCCTGGCGGCGCGGTGGGGATCCACACGCTTGGCGGCCTCGTCCGGCGCTGCGGCGAGCAGGTGGGTCCGGCACGCACCGGCTACAGCACCGCAGAATCGGTGCAGGACATCGAGGCGATCAGGCAGGCCGCCGGGTACGAAAAGCTCGTGCTCTATGGGACCTCCTACGGCACGAAGGTCGCCCTCCAGTACGCTGAGACCTACCCAAGCCACGTCGAAGCGCTGCTGCTCGACTCCACGCTGCCGCCTGAAGGTGAGCATCCGTTCAACGTTGCGAGCTTCGAGGCGGTGAAGCGGGTCCTCGCCGAACTGTGCGAAAAGCGCGCCTGCGCGACGATCTCCCACCGGCCGCTGCGCGAATTCGACCGGCTCGCGAAGAGGCTGCGCGCAGCCCCGCTGCATGGCACGATCTACAACGGCGCGGGCAGGCGTGAGCACGCGACGCTCACGGAAGGGGGGCTGTTCGAAATCCTGCTCGCCGGCGATCTCAACCCTGCGCTGCGGGCGATGATGCCAGCGGCAGTGCAGGCCGCGCTGCATTCAGACGGCGCCGCGCTGCTGCGCTTGAAGCTGCTCTCTGAGGGGCTCGTGCCAAGCCTGCCCCGCCGCTCCCCACCGCAGCAGAGCGCAGAGGAAGTGAACACAGCGCTGCTGATCGATACGACCTGCGAAGACACCGCCTACCCCTGGAACCGGCGCAGCCCTCCAGCGGTCAGGCTCTCAGAAGCAGAGCGCGCGCTCCGCGCGATACCTGCGGGGCAGCTGCGCCCATTCGACACGGAAACCGCGCTTGGCGACGGACTGACGGCAGGATGCGCCGACTGGCCCTACACGACTGCGCGCACCCCCGTAAACGGCCCGCTGCCAGACGTGCCGACGCTCATCCTCTCAGGCGCGGCTGATCTGCGCACGCCGACGAGCAACGCGCGCGAGGTGCAGCGGATGATCCGAGGCTCGCAGCTGCTCGTCGTCCCCCACACAGGTCACTCCGTGCTCGGCAGCGACTTCAGCGGCTGCGCGAAAGCGGCGGTCGAAGCCTTCTTTCAAGGCTCCTCGGTGCTGCGATGCGCGCCGACACAGAACCTGTTCAGCCCGACGCCGAAGATCCCTGACAGCCTCCGAGAAGTCTCCGAAGTGCGCGGGCTGAGAGGACGGCCAGGGCGCACGCTGATGGCCGTGCTCCAGACGATGGTCGACCTCGATCGGCAGGTGATCGGGGCGACCCTTCAGGCGGACGCATCGCTGCCAAGCGGGTCGAGCTTCGGCGGGCTGCGCAGCGGCTACGCGAAGATCACGCGCAGAGCGGTGCGGCTGCACGACTTCTCGTTCGTCTCAGGCGTCGCGCTCAGCGGCGTCTTCCCAGTGCGCAGAGGCAGGCTTGGCCCCGCGACGATCGACGTCGGCGGGTACGCAGCCGCGCGCGGAGACGTGCGACTCGCGAACGGGAGGGCAACTGGCGCCCTTGGCGGCCACCACTTCGACCTTCAGATCGCACACGCGAAGATCGCAAGCGCGCCCTCTGGAGGGCAGTGGCCTTCGCTCTCGCTCGAAGAGCTGCCTCATCCCACGCTTCCAAGGCTCTCACCACTCTCCCGCCTGCCCTGAGCCCCCCGCTCAGCGCCTGAAGGTGGGACGCCTCAGCCCCGCACGTCCTCGCGCCTCGAGGCCGCGGGCACGGTCCACTAACCTCAGACGATGGCGAACGCGCTCGCGCAGGAGAGTTCCCCGTATCTGAGAGCCCACGCCACAAACCCCGTCGACTGGCTGCCTTGGGGCGAGCGGGCGCTGCGTCGCGCCCGCCGCGAGCACCGCCCCCTGCTCGTCTCGATCGGCTATGCCGCGTGCCACTGGTGCCATGTGATGGAGCGCGAGTCCTTCGAGGACCCTCACGTCGCACGGCTGATGAACGAGAGCTTCGTGTGCGTCAAGGTCGACCGGGAGGAGCGTCCAGACATCGACGCGCTCTACATCGACGCCGTCTCACAGATGACAGGCAGCGCAGGATGGCCGCTGAACGTGTTTCTCACACCTGAGCAGCTGCCGTTCTTCGGCGGGACCTACTTCCCTCCCGAGCGGACGCAAGGGATGCCCTCCTGGACGGATGTGCTGCGCGCTGTCGCGGCCGCATGGCGGCAGCACAGAGGCGAGATCGAAGACACGGCGACACAGATGCGGCGGCGGCTCGCAGCCGCCGCCGTCCTCCAAACCGCAACCTCTGGGCCACACCAGCGCACGCTGACGGAGGCGGTCAGCGTCCTGCAGCGGTCTTTCGACCCTCAGCATGGGGGCTTCGGCTCTGCGCCGAAGTTCCCGCAGCCGACGGTGATCGAGCTGCTGCTCAGCGAGGCCGCGGCAACTCGCTCACGGCCCGCGGAGGAGATGGCTCTTCGCACTCTCAGGGCAATCATCGCAGGCGGAATCCACGACCAGCTCGGCGGCGGCTTTCACCGCTACGCGGTCGACGCCTCCTGGACGGTGCCCCACTTCGAGAAGATGCTCTACGACAATGCGCTGCTCGCGCGCTGCTGTGTGCGCTCCGCTCTGCACTTCGAGGACGAGCAGCTGCTCTCCGCGGGCGTCAGGGCGCTCGATTGGATGCTCCGCGAGATGGCAGACGGTGAGGGCGGCTTCTGCTGTTCGCTCGACGCAGACTCAGAAGGTCGCGAGGGAGCCTTCCACCTCTGGACGCTCGAGGAGCTGAGAGAGGTGCTTGGAGAGGACTTCGAGGAAGCGGTCGCCTGGATTGGCGCAACTGAGCAGGGCAACTTCATCGACCCCCACCTGGCGCAGCGCGGTCTGAACGTGCTCACCGCCCGCGGCAAGCGCCTCGATCCCGCAAGCGAGCAGCGCATCAGGCAGCTGCTGCTTTGCCGACGGGAGCGCCGTGTGCGGCCCGCGCGTGACGATAAGCGCCTCACCGCCTGGAATGCTCTCGCGATCAGCGCGCTCGCCGAGGCAGGTGCCCATCTGCAGGCGGGGGTGCTCCCCTTTGGGGACCCACAGGCGGCCGCGCGCATGCTGCAGGCTGCGCAGCGGTGCGCGGAGCTCACAGCCCGTGAGATGAAGAGCAGGTCTGGGAAGCTGCTGCACAGCTGGTGCAACGGCTCCGACGGCCCAGGAGGCTACCTCGACGACTACGCGCTCCTGCTCGAGGCGCTGATCGCGCTGTATGAAGCGACATTCGATGAGCGCCACTTCAACGCCGCGATCGAGCTCGCAGAGCAGATGATCTCCTGCTTCGCCGACGAGGAGGGCGGCGGTTTCTACTCGACCGCACACGACGCTGAGCGGCTGGTGGTGCGGCGCAAGGAGGTGCAGGACCAGCCAATCCCCTCTGGCTCCTCGAGCGCGGCGCTCGGTCTCATGAAGCTTTCAGCGCTGACCGGAGAGCGCCGCTATGAGGATCTCGCGATCGGCGCGATGCGGCTCGTCGAGGGCGCAGCGGCAAGACACCCTGCGGCGTTCGCCCACATCTTGCAGGCGATGCGTCTCGCGCTCGGACCAATGAAGCAGGTGGCGATCATAGGCCCTGCCGGCACACAGCGCGACGAGCTGGTGCGCGTGGTGCGCAGAGCGCTTCGCCCGAACGTCGTTCTCGCCGTCGGCGA
>JAJYUP010000198.1 GCA_021792455.1 Actinomycetes bacterium
TTGCAACGCCTGTGTGCTCCCGCGCCTGAGCGCGCAGCTGCCTCGGGATGAGGTGCAGCGGCTCCTCATGCATTGGACAGCCCTGCAGCGCGTAGACGGCACCCTCTTCGGTCGCGCTCCACGCCTCGAGCCCTCGCTTCAGCATCGCAGCTATCGAGCTCTTCGCGCCGCCAGGCGGACCCCACAGCAGGAGGATGCGCCTTCGCGTCTCATGTCCCTGGGCCGCAGTCTCGAAGTAGCGCACGATCCGTTCGAGCGGCACATCGAGTCCGAACAGCTGCCCTGAGAAGAAGTCGTAGGAGACCTCTCCCGCGTGAGCCCCCTCCCGCTGCCCAGCCGCGACGATCATGTCATGCACGCGGCGATGCGCAGAGGCGGCGATCGTCGGACGCGCCGCGACTCTGTCGACGTACTCGTTGAGCGGGATGATCTCTGCGGCGCTGGCTTCGCCATGCTTCGCCGCCTGCTGGAGCGCCTGCTTGAAGTCCATTGCCTCACCTTCCCTTCAAGCACCAAGTCCGATCGGCTGGGCTGAGCCCTCTGCCTTCCAAAAAGTGCTTCCTTCGATGCTAGGCGCCTTTCGAGGTCAAAGGCGTCATTTCGATGAACGATCCGCGCGAATGAAGACGGATCGCCGCGTCCCGCCAGCGATCTCACCCCGCCTCTTGCGCATCGCGCGTTCGCGACGAAGGTGCGGCGCCAACCGACAACGACCGCCTCACGATCCACGTCGACCTTCTCACGATCCACGTCGACCTTCTCACGATCCACGTCGACCTTCTCACGATCCACGTCGACCTTCTCACGATCCACGTCGACCTTCTCACGATCCACGTCGACGGCTTCACATGCTGTTCACGCCGGAACAGTGGGCAGCTGCGATCTTTTCGTTGATGCGACACGCTGCGCTTGAACCCCGAGGGCTTCAGAATCTCCGTGACGTCGGCGGGCTGCAGACGAGCTCGGGGCAGCAGACGCGCCACGGCGTCCTGTACCGCAGCGACGCCCCCCGTGCGGGTGACCCCGCCCCAGATCTGATGCCATGGCCGCCCGCAGCCGTCATCGATCTGCGCTGCCCAGAGGAGCTTCACGGTCCGCATCCCCTCTCAGGCACGACACACCACATCCCACTGATGGACGCTGTGAGCATCGCGACAATCGGATCAGATCCAAGCCTGCTGCAGGGAACCCTCGCCGAGCGCTACACCTCGATGCTTGCGAGGGCAGGACAGCCGTTCGTGCGCATCGCGCGCGCTCTCATCGCTTCGAAAGGGCCAACGCTCGTGCACTGCACCGCCGGGAAGGACCGGACGGGCATCGCGATCGCCGTGCTGCTCGCAGCGGTCGGCGTCACCCGTGAGCAGATCATCGCCGACTACATCGAGACCGGGCGGAACATGGATCGCGTACTCGCGCGGATCGCCTCTTCCCCGGCACTGAGAAACGGTGCGCAGCGCCTCGAGCTGATCGCGGAGTGCAACCCCGAGCTGCTGAGCGCGCCCCGCAGGGCTATCAGCGCGGCGCTCGACGAGCTCGACGAGCAGGGCGGAGCCTGCCGCCTGCTGCGGAGCTGCGGAATGACGATGAAGGAGCTGGAAGCGCTCCAAAGAAGACTCGTGAGCGCCGCGCAGCCCGTCGATGCGGAAGCGCATCTCTCGCGACATGCGTGGCGATCCTCACGGTCGGGATGACGGCGTGCTCGCGGCGGCAGAGATAGTCTCGCGTTGCATGAGAGACCCGTCGGCAGCTGAGGATGGCCTGTGAGCGAAGAGCTGAAGATCATCGTGCTCGACGGCGACGAGACGGGTCAGGAGCTGCTGCAGCAGGCACTGCGTGTGCTCTCTCCAGAGGTGCTCTCCTTCGAGTTTCAGATCGAGCGGTTCGACCTCTCGCTCGAGAATCGTCGCCGCACCGCAAACGCCGTCGTCTACGAGGCCGCAGCGGCGATCCGCGCTGCCGGGTTCGCGCTGAAGGCGGCGACGATCACGCCTGAGGGCGCAAACGACGTCGGCTCCCCGAACCGGATCCTGCGCGAAGAGGTCGGCGGCACAGTCATCATCCGCACTGGCAGACGCCTGCCCGGGGTGAGCCCGATCGCCGGGACGCACTTCCCAATCTCGATCGTGCGCATGGCTGTCGGCGACGCGTATGGCGCGAAGGAATGGCGCGATGGACAGGCGGGGTCGACCGAAGAGGTCGCATCACGCACAGAGCGGATCGAGCGTCGTGTCTGTCGGGGCGTCGCAGAGCACGCATTCCGTGCCGCTCGCGCCACGAGCGCACGGGTCTACGGCGGCCCGAAGTGGACGGTCTCCCCCGTTTATGAGGGCATGCTGAAGGAAGAGCTCGACGCGGCAGCCGAGCGTCATCCCGACGTCGAGTATTGGCCAGTGCTCATCGACGCGACTTACGCCGGCCTGATAACCGGTGCCGCTGACGCGCCGCTTGTGATCCCAGCGCTCAATCGCGACGGCGACTGCCTGTCTGATCTCGTGTTGCCGATGTTCGGCTCGATCGCCGGCGCAGAGTCGGTCCTGCTCGCTCTCGACGAGAGCTGCGAGACCCAGGTCGTCATCGCAGAGGCGCCGCATGGAACCGCACCAGCGCTGCAGGGCAAGAACCTCGCGAACCCGCTCGCAATGATCCTCGCGTGCGGGGCGCTGCTGCATCACGCCGCAGAGCGCGGCGACCGACGGTGCGCTGGAGCGTCAGGGGCCGTCTATGAGGCCGCGATGGAGGTTACGGCAGCGGGAGTGCGCACCCCTGATCTCGGTGGCCACGCCTCGACGAGTGAGGTCGTCGAGGCGATCGTCGAGCGTGTGGGCGCCAAGCTGCGAGGGTGAGGCTCCGAGCTGGGGGTGAGGGCGCTCGTATGTGGGGTCGTGCTGCGTGAGGTCGCTCCGCGCGCTCGCTGGAGGGCCGCCTGGCGCGATGGCGGCTTCCCGCCCGGCAGTGGCGCCGACGATCAGCCCGGCATCCGTGAGGAGATCTCGCGCAGTTTCAGCCGTCACGCGGGCAAGACTTTGCGCAGAACCTCGAGGGCGCGGCATCTGTGGCTGGCGAGGCGCTCTATGAGAGCCTCCGCGTCTCGTGCGCGGACGGCAGCGAGGATCTGATTGTGCGCCTCGAGCGACTCATGTCGCTCCGCAGGGAAGTTGTAGTAGAGCGCGCGGTAGGCCTCGGTCGAATCCCAGAGAGAGCGGATGACACGCATCGTGTGAGGGTTGTCTGGCGATTCGAGAATCGACATGTGGAAGCGGCGATTCGCACGCAGCGCGGTCGCGATCTCGCCAGCGACGGCCGCGCGCTCGTAGTCGAAAGCGGCTGATTCGACCCGCCAGATCGCGTCGTCATCAAAGCTGGCAATCGACCGTCGGGCCGCCCTGGACTCCAAGAGTTCACGCAGTGAGTAGATCTCCTCGAGATCAGCTGCACGCAGCTCACTGACGAAGTATCCACGGCGCGGCACGTACGTCAGCTGCCCCTCCTGCTCGAGCACCCTGAGCGCCTCGCGAACAGGAGCCACGCTGACGCCGAGCGCAGCCGCCAGGTCTTCCTGGGCGACGCGTTGACCAGGCCGCAGCTCACCACTGGCAATCGCAGCGCGCAGACCCTCAACTGCGTGCTGTTGGGTCGTGATCGGCGCCACGCGCCACGAGGGAGCAAGAACATCACCTGCCAGTCCACGGCCCGCACCCTTCAGTCCTCGGTCGTGGGAAGGCTGCCGCCGATCACTGATCGTGCGCATACGCCTCTCTGCGCTCACCTGAATGCTTGGATGCCGGTCAACGCGTTCGCGACAACGAGCGCGTGCAC
>JAJYUP010000199.1 GCA_021792455.1 Actinomycetes bacterium
CCAGCAGCGTTCCAGTAATCCCCCAAAGATCCCGCTCCGCACCCCCTCCAGACACGGCGCGTCCAGCACCAGCCACGCCCTCAGCCAGCCATCAGCACGTCCCGAGAATCGAGGCTAATGAGCATCCCCGGAGTCGATGCGACCGTGGCGTTGTCGATCGTTGCGGCGGTCGGCGACTTCTCGAGGTTCTCCTCGCCGAACCGGCTGGTCAGCTATCTCGGTCTGAACCCGCGAGTCCGCCAGTCCGGCGGGCAGCCCGCAAGCCACGGGCGGATCACCAAGCAAGGGCGTGCACACGCCCGCGGGATGCTGGTGGAGGCCGCCTGGGTTGCAACGAAGACGCCAGGCCCGCTGCGCGCGTTCTTCGAGCGTGTCAGGACGCGTCGCGGGATGCAGATCGCCGTGGTCGCCACGGCACGCAAGCTCGCGTGCCTGTGCTGGCACATGATCACCCGCGAAGAGGACTACCACTTCGAGCGCACCTCGCTGACCGCGCAGAAGCTCCGCAAGCTGCAGCTGCGCGCCGGGATGCCCTCCCGCGAGGGCCAAAAGGGCACCGCCGCCGCCTACAACCTGAAGGATGTCCGCGCCCGCGAGCGGGCGATCACCGAACAGGCAGAGCAGGCATGCCGCAAGCTCGTCGCCGACTGGCAAGAGAAGACACCGAGCAAGGAGGGCGCGGCCGCCACCAACGGGGCGCGACTCTCAAGGCCCTCAACGGGGCAAGCTGCGCGGCAGGAAAAAGCCCCACATCCTGCTCTTCGCTCGGGGATCGACCACGCCCACACACCAGCCTAGACCTCCCATCAGAGCATGTCCAGAACACGAAGCCCTTGACATTTTCATCCGTGGTTTTGAGCTTGCTCCAGTGCTCGGCCGGGAAACCGTAGAAGGCGATCAGGTCCTCTTCGGCCTCCTCCAGCAGCTCGCAGACCTTCGGTGCCGCCGACTCTGCAGGCGCTCGAGCACGTGGGCGATGCGTTCCTTGGCCTGCGCGGCATCCTCGGCGTCGAAGATCTCCCGCGCCTGCCGCGGCGATCAGGCCGCGCTGATCGCGACCACGATCGCCTTTGAACCACACGCCTGTGGTCTTTGACATTCACCTGCTTGACGTCCAGCCAGAGGCAGGGGTAGTCGCCCTAAAGCGGACGCTCCCTGAAAGGCGGCGACCTGCTCATCGAGCGCCCCGCAGAGCGCTGAGACGCGGTCCCTGCTCATCCCCTGGACCCCCAACTGTTCGACCAGCGGGTCGACCTTGCGCGTGGAAACCGCGTTGAGGTATGCCTCCATCACGACCGCGAGGATCGCCTGCTTCGGGCGCCACCTGCCCACGGGCAGCGCCGATCTGCGCGGAAATCTCCGCCTCCATCAGCTGCTCGGGCGACCAGCGTCAGAGCGCTGCGCAAGAAATCCTCCAACCGGCCGTCACGCACCTGCGCAACGACATCAGCGACCGTCGTGCTTCTCTCTTGGCCCATCGGCGCGTCTCCTTCACGTCGGACTGCTACTAGAACGGCCGAGGGGTTCGGCGCCGCGATGGCTGAGAGTCGACATCTCATCTGGCCCCACTGTCGACGTTTGAACTGGCCCCACCTCTCTCGGACGGACGGCTGAAACGCTGCGCTCTCGTCGAGCGTCGAGTGGAGGGCCGAAAGGAGTGTCCAGAGTGGAGCAGTTCGAGTGGATCAGGCGCGATCGGGGGCGCGCACCGTGTCCGGGTCTGTCTCGAGCAGGAAGCCCGTCTCGGCGCCGCAGGCGACGCCGCAGCCGGTGAGTGAGGCATGCACATCCAGCAGCCTCCCGATCCGGAGGGCGATCCGGCCGTGCCTCGCGCTGGCGGCTGGCGCTCAGCTGCCGATCGGCCAGTGCTCGACGGCAAGCTCCGGCATCGGGAAGTGCTTCGGGTTGCCCGTTGCAAGGGTTGCGCCGACGCCGAGCGCTGCCGCTGCGATCAGACAGTCGGCCTGGCTGAGCGTGATCCCCCTGCTGGCGAACTGACGACGCCAGCTGCCCGCGAGCTCCCCCTCGCGGCGGCGAAGCGGCGCGAGACGCAGCGCGGAGAGGAAGCGCGCGACCGCCTCGCGCTCGTGCCCGAGGATCCCGCGCACGACCTCCTCCACGTTGATCACGCAGGTGAAGGGCGGCGCCTCGCCGAGCTCGCGGGCGCTGCGCAGGCGCTCCGCCGCAGGCCGCCCTCTGAGCGCGTCGATCAGCACGGTCGTGTCGAGCAGCAGCGCCAACGGCTTACCCGAGGCGCGCCGGATCGCTGCCGCGCTGGTTCTCCACCCAGCTGGCGCCATCCTCGTCCCAGTCGTGGGGCTCCTTGGCGAGCGAGCCGAGGCCCGCTTCGATCTGCTCCCAACGGTGTGCGTCCTCGAGCGCTCTGCGGACCGTCTCCGAGATGAACGCGCTGCGGCGCCGTCTGCCCACGCGCCTGTCGAGGCTTCGCACGAGCTCGTCCTCGAGCGTTATGTGCAAGCGCATGGCCACAAAATAGCACACACTGGATGTGGAATCGAGTGCTCACCGGCGGCTGCTGCATCGTCTCATCTCCTGGGAGAGGCTCCTCCCGCGCAGCCGCGGACGCTGCCGCAGGGAACGACCCTCGCGGTCAACGTGGCATCCCCGCCGTGGCGGCACGGTGTCCCGCATCGTCTCTGGGCCTCGATCCCCGCGCCGGCCGCACCCGGCCCTGAGCCGGCCATCGGGAGGGGCGCCGGTGCGGCCCTGCGGCGGGATCGGTCGAGTGCAAGAACTGTTGGAGCGGGCGCTGCCGGCTCGGGCTGCGCCCTCGAGGAAGGCGCCGGACGTTGGTCCCCCTCGGCACGCAGACCCTGCAGCCTCTTTCCCAGGAGGTCGACCGCCGCGAAACGGAGCCCGCAGGGGGCGTGCTCGAGAGGTCTCCCCGGCTCGCCCCGCAGAGCGTCTGAGGAAGGTCGCTCAGCCGAAGAGCTCAGCGAGGCTGAGGGTGAAGCCCGGCACGCCGCAGCTCAGGTCGATGGTCTCCCGATCGCGATAGAGGCGGGTCTCCCCACCTGCGCGGTGGACGGCTGCAGCTCGTCTGTGCGCCTCGATCACGAGCACCGCGACGGTGCCGTGCGCAAGCCACTGCAGCGTCTTTTCCCGCACCTCCCGGGGGCTGTCGGTGGGGGAGATGACCTCGACGGCGAGCTCCGGGGCGCCCGGCCAGAAGCTCTCGGTCTCGCCGGTCGCCTGGAAGCGCTCTCTGGAGACGAACGCGGCATCGGGGGCGCGCACCGTGTCCGGGTCTGTCTCGAGCAGGAAGCCCGTCTCGGCGCCGAAGGCGACGCCGCAGCCGGTGAGTGAGGCATGCGCATCCAGCAGCCTCCCGATCCGGAGGGCGATCCGGCCGTGCCTCGCGCCGGCGGCTGGCGCTCAGCTGCCGACCGGCCGCTGCCAGACGGCAAGCTCCGGCATCGGGAAGTGCTTCGGGTTGCCCCGTTGTGGTCCTCCTCTCAGGGCCAGTCGATGCGCTGTGAGAGCTCGGCCGCTGAGAGGTCGATCAGGGCGCTGCGCCGGACTGGCTCGTAGACGCCGTCTTTGAGCCCCAGCCAGGCGACCGACTGCTTCTCAGGATCGACGATCAACACCTCGTCCACCCGGTGGACGGCATAGAAGGGGAGCTTCTGCATCGTCTCATCATCTGGGGAGAGGATCTCGACCACAAGCGCGGCGGTCTGCTGCCACTGCGGCTCGGCGTCCTTCGGCCGCTGCAGCGTGAGGTCAGGCACGCGGTGGTCCTCCTTGGCGCCGATGCCGACGATCCCGACGAGCTGCAGGCCCGCGGCGTCTGC
>JAJYUP010000200.1 GCA_021792455.1 Actinomycetes bacterium
GGCATATGCGCTCTCGAGCGCAGACTTGTCCGCTCTCATCTCGAACGGCGGCCCAGCATTCGCGGTGCCGCTCAACACGGCGCCGCCACGCTGCACCGTCACTGGCAGCGACTCGCCGCTCAGCGCGCTCGTATCGAGCACTGCCTCCTGGCTCATCATCGTCCCATCGACAGGGACGACCTCTCCGGTGCGCACTAGTGCAATGTCGCCAAGGTGAAGCTGCTCGATCGGCACCTCGACGATCCCACGCGCGACCACGACGCGAGCGCTCTTCGGCGCTCGTGCGATGAGGGCGGTCAGCTCGTGGCGAGCCCGCGCGGATGCCGCGTCCTCCAGGGCTGCGCCTCCGGAGAACATCAGCCCTACGACCGCACCTGCGAGCTCCTGCGAAAGCGCGAGCGCACCAACCATCGCCACGAGGGCGATTGCGTCGACGCCGAAGTGGTGCTCGACCAGGATCGTGTGAGCGACTTCCAGCGCGAGCGCGGCGGCAAGCACGGTGACGGTGACCTGCCAGACGATCTGGCCTGCTGCGCTGAGGCCGCCGGCGTGCAGCAGGCCGCCGGCGAGCAGGCCGAGGAGTGCGAAGGTGGTGAGCAGTCGCGCACGATGCGTGAGCATCGAGCGCGAACGCACGCAGATGCGATGCTCAACCCGCCTTTGCGGTGCATGCGCCGCCGATGTGCCGTGCGAGGCCACTGGTGGAAGTGTCGACGATTGCTCACGGCAGGCCATCCGCAGCTGCTCCTGTCCGTGCGAGCGCACCTCGCATGCTCGGCGTGTCGGTGATCGCGTCGCGCGCCTGCTCTCGTGCCTGCGGTGAACGGCGCCGTGGTCGCGCGTCGCGCGAGACTCTTCGCAGAAGTACGTATCGGGTGCGCGGTTTCACTGTAGGTGGAGTAGTGGGGGTCCACGATGTCGCTTTCGATCCCGCTTGAGAGCGTGGAGCGGCCGATGTCTCGACCGCCGCTGACCGCCCCTCCGCCCTGTGAGCTCGCCGCCGCAAACCGGCGCGTGCCCAGCTGAGGCTGGGTGGCGGCTGGCGTCGGGAGCCGCAGCTGGAGGTCCGACGCCTGGGCTGAGCGAGCAGGAGGCGGCGAATCGTCTGCGTGCGCGTGGTCGCGTGAGGCGCACGCGGTCGAGTCGCTCCTACCTCAGCATCCTGCGTGCGAACGTCTTCACCCCGTTCAACGTCGTGCTTGCGGCGTTCGGGGTGCTCACCCTCATGTACGGCAGCTGGCAGGATGCGCTGTTCCTCGGGGTGATCGTCGCGAACTCTGGGATCGGCATTGCCCAGGAGGTTCGCGCCAAGCGGGCGCTCGACCGACTTTCGCTGCTCGTTGCTCCGCACGCGATGGTCGTGCGCGATGGTCGAGCGAGGCGAGTGCCACTCGAGCAGGTGCTCGTCGGCGACGTCGTCTCGCTGTCGCCCGGGGACCAGGTGATCGCGGACGGGAGGCTCGCCGTCGCGAACGGCCTGCGGATGGACGAGTCGATGCTCACCGGCGAGTCTGAGCTGGTATCCCGATGCGCAGGCGAGGATGTTCTCTCAGGCTCGTTCGTCGTCGAAGGGAGCGCCACGTATCGCGTGAGCGCGACTGGACAGGACAGCTTCGCCGCTCGCATCACGGGCAAGGCCCGGTCGTTCCGGCATCCGCGATCGCCGCTCGAACGGGCCGTGAATCGCCTCCTCTACGTGCTCGTCGCATTTGTCGTTGGTCTTGGCGCGCTGCTCGTCTACTCGCTCTACCACCGGCACGTCGGCGTCCATGCCGCAGTGTCCACTGCCACCGCAGGGGTCGTCACGCTCGTACCTGAGGGTTTGATGCTGCTCGTCAGCCTCACCTATGCCGCCGCGGCTGTGCGCATGTCCGGACGGGGGGTGCTGGCGCAGCAGCTGAATGCAATCGAGTCGCTCGCATCCGTCGACACTCTCTGCATCGACAAGACAGGGACGCTCACCGCCTCTGCACTTCGCGTAGTCGAGCTTTTGCCGGCAGACGGCGTGAGCGTGCAGCAGCTGCACGAAGCGCTTGCGCGCTACGCGGCGAGCGCGACCGTGCGCAACGCGACGCTGAAGGCGATCGCAGATGCGATGCCCGCGGAGGGTGAGCAGGCGAGCGCGGAAGTGCCGTTTTCCAGTGCGCGCCGATGGAGCGCGCTCGAGCTGCATGACCGTGCTCTCTATCTCGGTGCAGCCGAGCGGATGCCGTCCGGTGAGCTCTCAAACGAGGTGCAAAGGCGCGAACGTGAAGGTCGCCGGGTACTGCTCCTCGCCGAAGGCGGACGGCCGCTGCCCGGCGAGGCGCAGCAGCAGCCGCCATCTGATCTCAGGCTGCTCGGCGCGGTGACGCTCGCCGAGGCGCTGCGGCCGAATGTTCGTGAGACGATCGAGTTCTTCGAGCAGCAGGGAGTGGATATGAGGGTGCTTTCTGGCGATTCGCCCTTGACCGCAGCGTCGATCGCCGCTGACGCCGGGATCAACGTCCGCAGCAGCGCAAGCGGTCACGAGATACCAGTGGAGGGCGTTGAGAGGGCACGGTTCGCGGCCGCCACCGACGTGATTGGCCGGATCTCTCCCGATGGCAAGCAGGCGATCGTCGAGGCCCTAGTGGCTCAGGGCCGCTATGTCGCGATGGTCGGTGACGGTGTCAACGATGTTCCTGCGATGAAGAGCGCGCGCCTCGCCGTCGCCCAAGGCAGCGCTGTAGAGATGGCGAAGAGCGTCGCGGACCTCATCCTCGTCTCAGAAGACTTCGCGGCGATGCCCGCCCTCATCGCTGAGGGGCGGCGCGCCTTGCGCAACCTGCAGCGAGTCAGCCGCCTGTATGTCACGAAGTCAGCCTTTGCGGCGTTTCTCATCCTCTCGATCGGCATCGGGTCTGATGCATACCCGCTGCTGCCGCGGCATCTCACGCTCGCGGCGAGCCTCACGATCGGCATCCCCACCTTCTTCCTCGCGCTTGCTCCAAGCAGCGGTGGCTGGTCCGTGGAGAGGTTTGGCGCGCGCGTGGCCCGGTTCGCTGTGCCTGCAGGCGCGCTGCTCGGTGTCGGTGTCCTTGCCGGCTACCTGTTCGCTCTGCACGATCTCGATCTGTCCGTAGGCGCGGCCCGCACCGTCGCTGTCACTGTCCTCATCGCGGGCGGGCTCTATCTCGTGCTTGCGCTCGAGGCTGAAGGCTCGCGGCGCCGCTCGACTCTCGTCGCGGCGATGTGCGCCGTGCTTGCCGGCGTGTATGTCGTCGTACTGCTCGTCCCCTACATCCGCGATTTCTTTGCGCTTGCACCGATCGAAGGCCCGATGCTCGCGACGGCGCTCGTCGCGGCCGCGCTCACGATCGTTGCGCTCACGCTCGCTGGCTTCACGGTCCGGATATGGGGCCCCCGGGATCGTCGTGGAACCTCGATAGAGAGCCCGCCGGGTGGCTGCGACGGTTGAACGGCGGCGAGTGCGGCCTCGCGAAGCACTCGTCTTCAGCTGCGTTGTGACCGCAAGCACCCAAGTGTCGCCGCATTGCGCGGAAAGAAGGCGCGCCGGTGAACGCTGCGAGACACCTAGAAGGGACCACGAGCGAGAGCGGAGACGGATCTCCGCAAGGTCGGCAGGACCGCGTCTGCTCCTCCAGGGACATCAGGTCAGCGACCTGGATGCCGGCGGAGCTCCGCAAGGCCGGCAACACCGCTGTCGCGGCCGGCAGCTCTGGGCTTCCCACCCATGAGCAGCGGCTCGAGGCTCGAGGTCTGTGATCTGAGGCATGCGCTCGGTGAGGCGCACTTGCAGCTGCGGGAGGATCCCACCGATGACGGCGGGCC
>JAJYUP010000201.1 GCA_021792455.1 Actinomycetes bacterium
AATTGCCGGGACTTGGATGGCTGCCCGCGACCGACGCGATGTTCACGATCCGCCGCGGCTTCTGCTGAGAGGCGTCGCGCATCCACGGCGCGACCGCTCTGATGCCGAGGAACGCGCCCTTCAGGATGACGGAGTGGATCAGATCCCAGTCCGACTCGCTCATCCTGTGGATCATCCCGTCACGGGTGAGTCCCGCGTTGTTGACGAGGATGTTCAGCCCGCCGAGGCGCTCCGCGGCGAGCGCCACAGCCGCCTCCCAGTGCTCGGAATCCTCGACGCTGCCGCGGAGATGGACAAGACGGCGAGGGTGCATCCGCTCGAGCTGCGAGGCGCATGCGATCAGCTCATCCCCGTCGAGGTCGGTGATGCAGACAGCAGCGCCCATCGAGAGCAGGCGTTCGGCGATCGCGCGCCCGATGCCCCGTGCGCCACCGGTGACGATCGCGACGCTGCCAGAGAGCTCTGACTGCCCTGCGCTCATCGAATCCCTCCGACGCTCTCATGCCCCGGAAGGACCTCGCCCCCGGAGGCCTCCACACGCGCGCCCCGCCGCTCGCCGGCTTCCCCGCTCGGGCCCAAGTGCTCGCCGGCTTCCCCGCTCGGGCCCAAGTGCTCGGCGGCTGCCTCACTGCCGCCCCGCCGCTCGCCGGCGTCCTCGCTCGCGCAAGGCGAGGCGGCGTGCGCCGACCTCAGCGCCGGCGCAAGCGAGCCCGCAAGCAGCTCGAGGTGGCGCTGGACGAGATCGTCCGGCATGCCTGCGACGCTCAGCCAGAAGAACAGGTCGGTGACGGGAAGGCCCGCGATGTGCTCAGACAGCAGCGGCAGCGCCTGCTCTGGGGTGAGCACCTGCATCCGGGAGGAGAGCCTGCTCTGCTGCAGCCGCGGTCCCTCTGCGATCATCTCGCGCGTGTCGGCGGTGCTTGCCGGGAACGCACGCACCGCCGGGGTCGAGGCACCCTCCCTGTCCTCCGCGGCGGCCGACTCATAGCTCTGCCGCTGATAGGCGAGATGCGGCGCGATCCTCGGCCAGGCGGCCTCTGGGTCATCGGCGAGCAGCAGGTTCACGAGCCCTCCCATCCTTGCAGCCGACGGCGGATGCCCGCCCTCTGACAGGCCATCGAGATATGGCTGGTGCAGGCTTCGTCCGACCCACAGCAGGCCCACTCCGAGCCGCCCTGCGATGCGCGCGCCGCGGGGACCCATGACACCGAGCCACATGGGCGGCGGCTGCTGCACAGGCGGCGGGGTGCAGCGACCCTCGGAGAACAGCGCGAGCACTTCGCCTGCGCGTCGGTGCAGCAGCGGGAAGCGCTCCCTGACCTCGACGCCGTAGGCGCGGAACTCAGGCACCCTGTAGCCGGCGCCGAGGCCGAGCTCGAGTCGCCCGCCGCTGAGCAGATCGACGACCGCCGCCTCCTCTGCGATCTGCAGCGCAGGGCGCAGCGGCGCGATCATCACCGCTGTGCCGATGCGCATGCGCTGCGTAGCGTTCGCGAGCGCGGCGGCAAGCGTGAGCGGCTGGGGCAGGTAGCCATCTGCGAACAGATGATGCTCGCTCACCCACACCGAGTCGACCCCAAGCCGCTCAGCATCGACTATGCGCTCGATCGTGCTCGAGTAGAGCTCCACCCACGGACGCCGCCACGCCTCCGGGTTGCGCATGTCGGTATAGATGCCGATCCGCATCGCTCAGGCGCTTCCGCCGCCCTCGCGGCCATCGCCCGAGCCCTCGGCGCTCCCGCCGGCCTCGCCGCGACCGCGGGCGCCGGCCTCGCCGGCGTCGCGCCTGCCCGCCTTCTCCACGGTGCCAGGCTCCCAGCGGCCGTCGATCGCCTCGTAAGGGCGTGCAACCTCGACGAGCAGGCCGTGGCTGCTCTTCGGCGAGATGAACGTCCAGTGCTGCCAGGGCAGCAGCGGGTCCTGCTGCAGCTCGGTGCTCGTCACCTCGACTCCCTCTGCAACGAGGCGCTCCATGTCCTGCTCGAGCTCACCCGTCACGAAGGCGATGTGGTGCACACCCTCGCCATGCTTTGCGAGCCTGCGTCCAAGCGGACCGTCGTTCAGCGGGCACAGCAGCTGGATCTCCGCGCCGTGGCGGGAGACGAACGTAGCCCACGCCATCTCGTCCTCGCCGGCGGTGAAGCGGTCGTAGCGCACCACCGGCTCCTCCAGCTGGCCTGGGTCCAGGACGCCGAGGATCTTGCGCCAGTCCTCTATGGCCCTGTCGAGGTCGGCTACGAGAAAGCATATGTGGGCGAGTGGGCCTGAGGGCATCTGCATCACTCCTTTGAGGATCACATGAGCGCAGCGGAAGGCAGATGGACGCGCATCAGGGCGCGGCTCCAACGCGGGGTCGCGAGCCCCAGACGAAGTCGATCCCCTCGCTGAGGTGCCTCCTGGTCTCCCGCGGGTCGATGATCGCGTCGAGGTGGATGTGCGCGGCGGCCTCCCAGGGTTCGGACTCGTGCATCCACTCGGACTCGAGCTCGCTGCGAAGGGCATCGCGCGCCTGCTGCCCCTGCTCTTCGGCGACCTGCGCGAGGCGGCGCCGGTAGACTGTGGAGACGCCGGTCGCGGGTGCCATGAAGCCGAGCTCGGCGGTGGGCCAGGCGAGCATGAGGTCTGGCGCCGTCGGCCGGCCGCTCATCGCGAAGTTCCCGCCGCCATAGGACTTGCGCACGATCACGCCGATGCGTGGCACGCGCACCCTCGAGAGGCGAGCGACGAGCCGCTCATACGCCCTGACGATGCCTGACTGCTCCGCCTGGGTGCCGATCATCAGGCCAGGAACGTCGTGCATGAAGATGAGCGGCAGGCCAAAGGTGTCGCACATGTGCACGAACGCAAGCGACTTTGCGAGAGCATCGGCGTCGAGCACGCCCGCTCTCTGCATCGGCTGGCTTGCGAGCACGCCGACAGGGACGCCATCAAGGCGCGCGAGCGTCGTCAACAGGCTCGCACCCCATCGCGGCGCCCAGGGCATCAGCGAGTCGCCGTCGAATATCGCCTGAAGCACCTTTCGCATGTCGTAGGCGCGGCGGGGCTCGCTCGGGATGAGGCGCAGCAGCTGCTCCGCCTCGCGCGAGGGCGCAGCGGCGGCGGCAAGCGGCGGAGCGCATGCAGCGCTGTCAGGCAGGTATGAGAGGAAGCGCACGACGGCGGCGAGCGCCTCTGCCTCATCAGCGGCCACGTGGTGCACGAGCCCGCTCGAGGTCGCGACCTTCGGACCGCCGAGCTCAGCAGGGTCGACATCCTCGCCGATCGCGCCGGCAACCACAGGCGGTCCTGACAGCGCCACTGCCGCCTGCTCGGTCATGACGACGAAGTCCGCCCCCGCGGCGTGCAGCGCGGCATCCCCAAAGCAGGGCCCAAGCGCCGCCGTCACGCGCGGAACGGCGGGAAAGCCTTCGGGCGCTGCGAGGAAGGTGCGGAAGTCGAACGGGAGCCCAGAGAACCGCCAGCCCATCACGTCTGGGATGCGGCCGCCGTCGGCGTCGGCGAGGAAGATGAGCGGCATCCCCGCGCGGCCGGCGAGCTCTGCGATCCGCGTCTGCTTGCGCATGTTCACCTGTGCAGTGGTGCCCGCAAGCACGGTCGCGTCGATACCGATGACGGCGACGCCCCTGCCGTCGATCCTGCCGAAGCCGGTGACGATCGCGTCCGCCGGCGCAGGACGCGACTGCTGACGCTCTGGCTGGGCGAGCAGCCCGAGCTCGTAGAAGGAGCCCTCTTCGAGCAGGGCGCCCAGGCGCTCGCGCACCGTTTGGCGGCCGCTGTCGTGGTGGCGCTC
>JAJYUP010000202.1 GCA_021792455.1 Actinomycetes bacterium
CCGCGACCCCTCGCCGCGGCTCCGCCGCTCACCGCGCACCGTTCCACCAGGCGCGAGCGGCACGCCCTGCGCTGCCCGCCCAGATCAGCTGCGCGGATGCGCAGCTGATCACACATAGGCTCCCAACTGCAAGAGACAGCCGCACCGCCCGCTCGATGTCTGCAGGCTGAGGGGACGGGCCCTCCCCGAGCGTCGGCCGATGCTCAACGATCCCGTTGTAGGAGAGCGTCCCGCCGAGGCGCACTCCCAGCGCACCGGCGAATACCGCCTCCATCAGCCCCGCGTTCGGGCTTGGATGGCGTCTGCCGTCGCGGCGCAGCGTCCGCCAGGCAAGCGAGCGCGCTCCGCCGACGAGCGGGGCCATCGCCGCCGCGAGCACCGCCCCAACGCGCGCCGCTGGAGCTGCGAGCAGATCGTCGAGCCGCGCGCATGCCCAGCCGAACTCCCCATAGCGGGCGTCTCGATGCCCGAACATCGCGTCAAGCGTGTTCGCCGCACGAAACCCCGCCATCCCTGCAGGACCGAAGAGCGCACCCCAGAGGAGCACCCCGATCACGGCGTCGGCGGTGTTCTCCGCGACCGACTCGATCACGGCCCTGCTCACCTGCTCCTCGGAGAGCTCCTCCACGTCGCGCCCGACGAGTGCAGGCAGCCGCTCCCTCGCCTGTTCGAGATCACCCGCCTGCAGCAGAGCAGCGATCGCAGTCGCCTCACCGATCAGCGAGCCTCCGCCGAGAGTCGCGAAGGCGAAGGCGACGAGCACGACCACGCGCCCGAAGCGGGTTCGCTGCGCTGCCATCTGAAGCAGGTGCGCAGGGACGCAGGCGCAGGACAGGAGCAGCAGGCAGAGCTCCGCGCCCCTCCGCCGACGGGGCGCGTAGAGGCGCCGCTCCACTGAGAGGGCGAGGTGGCCGAAGCCGGCGACAGGATGAAGACGAGGCGGATCGCGAAGCACGAGGTCCGCAGCGAAGCCGAGGAGCAGCCCAAGCGGGGCGGCCTGCCCACAGCGCTTCGTGCGCTCGCGACCGTCGATGGCGCTCAGATGCATCGGTGCACCTCCTCCAGGATCGTGCGTCCTGGCTGAATCGAAGGCTTCGCGGTGGCCGAGTTCCTGGCTCCCAGCGACGTCTCTGAGGAGACGAGCCGCTTGGTGACAGTGGCGCGACCGCCCCGGACTCACACCGGGTTCCTCGCACCGCCGCGCTGACGGTCGCATCCTAGCGGCTCTACTGTTTGCGCGCATGGCAAGGGAGCCCCGCATCCGAAGACCTCAGACGCAGGAGGGCTTTGATCGCTCGAGAGCGGCTGAGCGGCGCGCCGACCCGGAGGGCTGGCGATTCGCAGAGGCTGAGCTCGCCGCTGTGAGGCGCGTGATCACAGCGCGCCGCGACATCCGCCGCTTCCGTCCAGATCCCGTGCAGGAGGATGTGCTCGAGCGTCTGTTGGGCGCCGCCCACAGCGCGCCGTCAGTCGGCCTGATGCAGCCCTGGCGGATGATTCTGATCCGCGACGCAGCGACACGCAGCGCGGTGCGCCTGCTCGCCCAGCAGCAGCGGATCGCCCAAGCGGAGCGCTTCGGGATGCGCGCGCGCCAGTTCCTCGACCAGAAGATCGAGGGCATAGTCGAGGCGCCGCTTGGCATCGTCGTCTGCTGCGACCACGGTGCGGCAGACGTCGAGGTTCTCGGCAGAGGCACAATTCCTGAGACTGACATCTACAGCACCGCCTGCGCGATCGAGAACCTCTGGCTCGCGGCGCGCGCAGAGGGAGTCGGCGTCGGCTGGGTGAGCTTCTACCGCAAGCAGGACCTCCGCGCTCTGCTTGGCATCCCTTCGCGCGCCGATCCAATCGCATACCTCTGCGTCGGCTGGCCAGACGAGCGGCCAGTCCGCCCTGGCCTCGAGGCAGCTGGCTGGGCGCAGCGGATGCGCCTCGAGGAGGTGGTGATGCAGGAGCGCTGGCAGGAGCGGGGGGAAGGCTCCGCAGGCTCCGCTTCCTCTGAGGAAAGCCTGATGGGCCCTGAGGCAATGGCTGAGGCGGGCGGGCATGCTGCCTTTGGCGAAACCCCGATGGGCCCTGAGGCAATGGCTGAGGCGGGCGGGCATGCTGCCTTTGGCGAGACCCCGATGGGCCCTGAGGCAACGGCTCGCATAGCGGTGCACGCTGCCTCCAGGAGACGCCCAGTCCCGACGGACCGCCGGGCAGCGATCGCCGCCCGTGACCGCCTCGACGAGCTCGTCAAGCCGGCGGGCAGCCTTGGCGCGCTCGAGGCGCTCATAGAGAGGTGGGCGCTCATCAGCGGCGCTCCCCCTCCGCCGTCGGTGAAGGCGGGGGTGCTCGTGTGCACCGCTGACCATGGGCACGTTTTGCACGGCACGAGCCTCTTCGATGCTGAGGTCTCATCTCAGGTCGCAGCGGCCGCGGCGCGTCGCGAAACCGCCGTCGGCGTGCTCGCAGCTCGTGGCGGTCACGAGCTCCTCATCGCCGATGTCGGGTTGAGGGGGCCGACCCCAGAGGGGGTGCTCGACGCAAAGGTCGCGACTGGCAGCGCCGACATGCTCGCGCGCCCCGCGCTCACGGACGAACAGGTGCGCACTGCGCTCAGCGTCGGTGAGCAGCTCTGCGGCGAGCTCGCGGACCGTCGCGTCGACTGCCTCGTGCTCGGCGAGATCGGGGTCGGCAACAGCACGACCGCCGCCGCGCTGCTGTGCGCGCTCACAGGGCTCCCGCCCGCGGCTGCTGTCGGCCGCGGCAGTGGGCTCGACGCGCAGGGCGTGCGGCGAAAGCTCGCGGTCGTATCCGAGGCGATGAAGCGGCATGGCTGCCCGCTGCCCGGCAAGGAGGCGTTGAGGAGGGTGGGGGGCATCGAGCTCGCCGCGCTCGCAGGCGCAGCGGGGGAGGCCGTGCGCCGGCGCCTGCCCGTCATCCTCGATGGCTACGCGACGAGCGTCGCCGCGCTCGCGGCCGTGAAGATCGACGCGACGGTCGGCGAGGCGCTGCTCGCAAGCCACCTCTCCGCGGAGCCTGGCCATCGGCACGTCCTCTCAGAGCTCGGCCTCGAGCCGCTGCTCGACCTGCGCCTGCGCCTCGGCGAGGCGTCAGGGGCGCTGCTCGCGCTGCCATTGATCGCCGCTGCAGGCGCCCTGCACCGCGAGATGGGCACCTTTGAGGAGTCAGGTGTGCAGCGGGCGGCCGGTTTGCAGCGGGCGGCGCGAGGCGAGCAGGCACCGACGGAGGATCCTCGCGCAGGAGGCAGCGTCGCCCCTCCTGAAGCGTCATGAGCTCCCCTCCACACGAGATCGCGCCACAGCGCGCCCGCTCCAGCCCCCTCGCAGGCAGCCTGCTCTCCGCGGTGCGTCTGCTGACGATCGTGCCAGTGCCGGCAGCCGCGCCACGGGAGCGCGACCGTGGCAGGCAGGCAAATCGAGTCGAGGCTGCACCTGAGACGGGCGCCGGTGAGCTCCACCCTCGGACAGGCGGGGGCGCCATTGCCGCCGAGGCAGGCGAGGGAGAGCTCGGCCGCAGCGCCGCGTGGTTTCCCCTCGTCGGAGCCCTCCTTGGCGGGGCCGCAGGCGGGATTCGCCTGCTTTGCCAGCCGCTTGGCCCCCTGCCGGCAAGCGCGCTGGCCCTCGCGGTGATGACTGCACTGACGGGAGCGCTGCACCAGGACGGCCTCGCCGACACCGCCGACGGGCTTGGCGCGCGCGGCGGAAGGCAGCGTCGGCTCGCGGCGATGCGCGACCACGCAGTTGGC
>JAJYUP010000003.1 GCA_021792455.1 Actinomycetes bacterium
GCGGGCCTTTGCATCTGTATGGTGCCCCCGCGAAATAGATGCCAAACGAGAACTTGCCACATATCGGCGCGAATGCGCCTGAGCTCTCCGCAGCGCTTCAGGTGAAGGCTGCCCCGGCTGCCGTCGAGCCCCCCCTCGCACGGGCGAAGGCCCGCTGGTCTGAGGGGGCGGCCTCCGCTGCGCCGCGCGTGCAGGCCAGCTCTGCTGCAGGGGCCGAGAGGCGAGCCGCTTCGCGCGGCGGCGGGGTGGATCGCCCGCCCGGCGGGGTCGATCGCCTGCCGCTTGGCGTGCGCTACCTCGATCTCGTCCTTCTCATCCCCGCGACGGTTGCCGGGCTCTCACTCGGCGCGCCGCTGTTCGGCTTCCTCGTTGGACTTCTCGCCTGGGTTGGGCAACGGATGCTCGCCCAGGCAGACAGGCGCTGGATCAGGCGTGCGAAGGCGCCGCGCACGCAGCTTGGCCTCAACCTCTTCGAGGCGTTTGGGCGCATCTGGCTGCTCGCCGGCGCGATCGTGCTCGCCGGCGTCGTCGGCAGCAGAGCGGATGGCCTCACTGCTGCGCTCGTCATCTTCGGCGCCTACTCTGTGCTGTTCGTGCTCAAGCTGCTCGCAGGCCCGCCGAGCCGGACGGCGGCGAGCATGGGAACGCTCCAGGGGCGGGCTGCGGCAGGACACCCAGGCCGTGGAGGCGCCCGCCGGTGAGCGCCATCGCGACCACCTCGCCGGCAGCGCCTGCACCGCGTGCGCCGGCTGCGCATGAGCCGCCCGCCAACCCTGAAGCGGCCAAGCGCAGGCGCCGCAGGATCCTGTGGGGTGTCACCCTCATCTGGATCATCGGCTTTGTCGTCTTCGGCGCCGCGTTTGGGCTCAAAGGCCACAAGAACAACAAGTTCGAATTCATCCAGCCCTATCACCTCGAAACCTGGGCGCACATCGCCGGGCCGATCGACTTCAACAAGGGCGTGCTCTACCTGCTCATCGCCGCGGCGCTCACCGTCGGGCTGACGGTCTGGGTCGCATACCGGATGCAGAGGCGGCCTGGGCGGGTCCAGATGATCGTCGAGTGGATGTATGACCTCTCGATGCGCCTGTCGAGGGACAACATAGAGAACCCGCAGATGGCGCTGCGCTGGTTCCCCGTCATCTTCACGCTGTTCGTCTTCATCCTGTTCACGAACCTGATCGGCTACATCCCGCTGCCGATCAACACAGGCGACACCTTCAAACTGTTCGGGGCACAGATACCCGCATTCCAGATATATGCAGCGGACACGAACGTCGCGCTTCCGCTCGTGCTCGCGCTTGGGGTGTTCATCGCCTACAACGCCGTCGGCTTGAAAGCCCAGGGTGTCAGGGGCTATCTGAAAAGCCTCATCCCTCAGGGAGTCGGCGGCAAGATGCTCATCTTCATCTTTCCGCTCGAGGTCATATCCCACTTCCTGCGGCTGCTCTCGCTCACGATTCGGCTGTGGGCGAACCTGCTCGCGGGGCACCTGCTCATCGACTTCATGGCCGGCGCGATGGCTGTGCTGCTCGGCTTGCAGCTGATCGGCTGGCTGACGCTGCCGATCGGGGTTGCGATCTATCTGTTCGAGTGGGTGCTGATAGCCGGCCTGCAGGCGTTCATCTTCGCGATCCTCACCGCCATCTATCTCGGCGGGGCCACCTCCCGTCACTAAGGACCCAAAGGAGCTTCTCAGACAATGTTGACCCATCTGTTCCCCGCGCTGATACAGGCGTTCCACCCGGTTGGCGCCGCGATCGCAGCCGCTGTCGAAGTCACGGGATCGGCTGTGGAAATCGGCAAGGACGCCGGCAGGTCGATCGCGCTCGGCGTTGGAGCGGGAGGCGGCGCGGCGGGCGCGGGCGCTGGCATCGGGATGCTGTTCGGAAAGGTGATCGAGTCCGTCACGAGGCAGCCTGAGATGCGGGACGAGATCACCTCGATCCAGTGGCTTGGGTTCGCGCTCACTGAGGCGACCTTCTTCTACGGGCTCGTCGGCGGCTTCATCGCCTTCTTCCTCTGATCCCCTGGGAACCTGAGAGGGCAACGATGCAACCGCTCGCAGGCATCATCAGCGCACCGATCGCGTCGAGCAGCAACTCCTGGCTGATCACGCCGAACGTCGGCCTGACGATTTGGACGCTCGTCGTCTTTGCCATCTGTCTGTTCATCCTCAGCAAGGTCGCCTTTCCGCGCATCAGGAAGGCGCTCGACGACCGCCGCCTCACCATCTCCGAATCGATCGATGCCGCACAGCGGACTCGCGAGGAGGCGGAGAGGCTGCTTGCCGAATACCGCGAGCGGCTTGCGGAGGCGCGTCAGCAGGCTGAGCAGATCGTGCAGCGTGCCAGGCAGACCGCCGAAGCCCACGCGCACGAGGCGCAGGCTGACGTCGAGGCGCGCCGTCAGCACCTGCTCGAGCAGACGAGAAGGGAAATCGAAGCTGAGACCCGCCGCTCGATCGGCCAGATACGCAGGGAGGTTGCCGACCTCACGGTGATGGCGACGGAGAAGGTCACGCGCAGGGCGCTCACCGAGGAGGATCAGAAGCGGCTGGTCGAGGATGCGCTTGCAGAGCTCGACTTCGAGACGCTCACAGGTGGGGTGCGCTAGTGCGTGAGCGTTCGCTCACTCTCGCCAAAGCCGCTTCAGCGCTCGTCAGAGGAAGCTGATGGAGCGCATCGCTGAGGTGTATGCGAGTGCGCTGCTTCAGGCTGCGCTCGGCAGGGACGCCGTCGGCTCCGTCGGTGAGCAGCTGCGCATGCTTGTCGATGCGCTCTCTGAGAACCGCAACCTCATGATCTTCTTCTTTTCGCCGTACTTCTCGGTGCAGGAGAAGATCGATGGGCTGCACCGGGTGGTTCAGGACGCCGATCCGCTCATCGTCAACTTCCTCGAGACGCTCATCGAACGCCACAGGATGCCTGTCCTGTTCGCGATCCAGACGCGCTATCAGCAGCTGTTGCGAGCGCAGATGCAGCTGCTCCCCGTCGAGGTGACGAGCGCGATCGAGCTCGACGCAGACACCGTTGAGAGCCTTGGTGAGCAGATCGGCGCGCAGACTGGGCGCAAGGTCGAGCTGACGAGCAGGGTCGACCCGGGAATCATCGGCGGCATCGTCCTGCGCGTCGGCAACTTCATCCTCGACGCTTCGATTGCCAACCAGCTCAGCCAACTTCGAAAGCAAGTCGCGCAGGCCTAGAAGCCGCCTGCCTGAAGGAGCGATCCAATGCAGATCAAGCCAGACGAGATCACCTCAATTCTCAAGAGCCGCATCGAAGGTCTCGACATCGCGAGCGCCGACCTCGCAGAGGTTGGGACGGTGCTCTCCGTCGCGGACGGCATCTGCCGCATCCATGGCCTCGAGAACTGCATGTCCTTCGAGATGCTCGAGCTGCCACATGGCGTCACAGGGCTTGCGCTCAACCTCGAGGCCGACAACGTCGGCGCCGTGCTCTTCGGCGAGTGGGAGCAGATCGTCGAGGGCGACACGGTGAAGCGCACGAAGCGTCTGCTCGAGGTGCCCGTAGGCGAGCAGATGCTCGGCAGGATCGTCGACCCGCTTGGCAAACCGCTCGACGGCAGAGGGGAGATCGTCACCTCCGAGGTGCGCCCAGCGGAGTTCAAGGCGCCTGGTGTCGTCCAGCGTCAGCCGGTGAAGGAACCGATGCTCACGGGCCTGAAGGCGATCGACTCGATGATTCCGATCGGCCGCGGCCAGCGAGAGCTCATCATCGGCGACCGGCAGACAGGCAAGACGGCGATCGCGATCGACACGATCATCAACAACGCCGACAAGGATCTCATCTGCGTCTACGTCGCGATTGGACAGCGGATGGCGACGGTCGTGCAGCTCGCGGAGACTCTGCGTCAAGCCGATGCCCTGCAGAACACGATCATCGTCGCCGCCGCCGCTGACGAGGCGGCGCCGATCCAGTTCCTCGCTCCCTACGCAGGGTGCGCGATGGGTGAGCACTTCCTCTACGGAGGTCGGGCGGCGCTCTGCATCTACGACGATCTGACCAAGCACGCCTACGCCTACCGCCAGATGTCGCTGCTGCTCCGGCGTCCGCCTGGGCGTGAGGCCTACCCCGGCGACGTCTTCTACCTGCACTCGCGGCTGCTCGAGCGTGCGGTGAAGCTCTCAGATGAGCTTGGCGGCGGCTCGCTCACGGCGCTGCCCGTCATCGAGACGCAGGCTGGAGATGTCTCCGCCTACATTCCGACGAACGTCATCTCGATCACCGATGGGCAGATCTTCCTCGAGCCTGGTCTCTTCAACTCTGGCGTTCGTCCTGCGATCAACGTCGGCATCTCCGTCTCGCGGGTCGGCGGCAACGCCCAGATCGGCCCGATGCGAAAGGTCGCGGGGCGCCTCAAGCTCGAGCTCTCCCAGTACAGGGAGCTCGAGGCGTTCGCCCAGTTCGGCTCAGAGCTCGATCCTGAGACCCAGCGAACGCTCGCGCGAGGAGCGCGGCTCGTCGCCACGCTCAACCAGGGCGAGCGGGAACCGATGCCGGTCGCAGACCAGGTCGTGCAGATCTTTGCGGCGACGGAAGGCTTCCTCGACCGGCTGCTGCTCGAGCGGGTCGGCGAGTTCCTCGCCTCGCTCACCGAGCGGATGCACGCCCAGCACGCGGAGCTGCTGCGCAGCATCACAGATGGCGACTGGTCTGAGCAGACCCAGGGTGCTGTGCAGGCTGCGGTCGCTGAGTTCGCGCAGGACTTTGGCGTCGACCTCGACGAGGAGGGTCATCCGATCGATCTGCAGGCGCCAGAGCTCGCGCGCACGCCAACTCCACCTGACGCAGGCGTCGGCGAGCCCGTCGGGGCGGCTGCGTAGTCGGCCCACACTCTGAAGCGAGGGCGAAAGTTCACTGATGCCTGCCTCCCAGCGCGATGTGAGAAACCGCATCTCCGCGGTGAAGAACATCCAGAAGATCACGCGGGCGATGGAGATGGTCGCCGCCGCGAGGCTGCGCAGAGCCGAACAGCGCATCGAAGCGCTGAGGCCATACGTCGGCGCGATCAGGCGGATGACGAGGGATGCCGCGGAGGCGACAGGCTACGTGCCAAGCGTGCCGATCCTCTCTGAGCGTGAGACCGTCAGCACCGCTGGGCTGCTGCTCGTCGCAGGCGACAGGGGCCTTGCGGGCGCGTTCAACTCGAACGTGGTCCGCGCCGGCATCGCCGTCGGCAGGGAGTACGAGGCGCGGGGTCTGTCGGTGCTCTACTTCGCCTCAGGCCGGCGTCCATCCTCCTCGCTCACCTTCAGGGGACTCGAGCCGAGGGAGAGCTTCATCGGGTTCAGCGACCGGCCCGCCTTCGCGGACGCGCGCAGGATCGCTGAGCGCCTCATGGTCGCCTACGTCGATCGCGAGGTCGACAGAGTGGAGGTCTTCTACAACGGCTACATATCGCCGATGTCCCAGGTCGTGCGTCGTGAGACGCTGCTGCCGCTGAGCGAGGCGACCCTGCTGCAGGATGAGCAGGCGTCCGGGCGGGCTCTGGGCGACGGGCAGGCTGACGGCGAGCGGGGAGAGGTGAGGCAGGCTGAGGAGCAGCGGGCTGACGGCCAGACGCAGGCAGAGCCGGCTGCGCGCCGCATCTACATCGAGTATGAGCCTGATCCGGAAGCGGTTCTGAAGAGGCTCGTGCCCGACTATGTGAAGCTGTCGATCTTCAGGGCGCTGCTCGAGTCGACGGCCTCTGAGCACGGCGCGCGAATGACTGCGATGAGAAACGCCTCACAGAACGCGGGCGAGCTGATCAAGGACCTCACCCTCGAGATGAACAGGGCGCGCCAGGCGGAGATCACTCAGGAGATCATGGAGGTCGTCGCCGGGGCTGAGGGCCTCGGCTAGCCGGCGTGCTGCGAGCTTCGCCATACTGAGGGCGTCGAGCCGTCTCCCCTGCCTTCTTCAAGAGACCAGACACGAGCACTTCACAAACACCAGGAGAATCGAATAGACATGGACGCGAGCATCGCCACAACGCCCGTCGCTGAGAGGGGATCTGAAGCGCAGCCGTCGGTGCGCAACGTTGGGCGCATCGAGGAGATCCAAGGCGTTGTGATCGAGGCGGTCTTTCCTGACAAGCTGCCGGAGATCAACCACGCGATCACGGTTCAGAGGCCCGCAGCCGCCGCTGAGGAGGAGGCCCCTGGGATCAGTGCGGAGGCTGGCGGCGAGGTGCTCGTCTGCGAGGTCCAGCAGCATCTCGGCGACGATCGCGTCAGGGCGGTCGCGATGGACAGCACAGATGGCCTTTCGCGCGGCGCCCAGGTGATCGACACGGGCGCACCGATCACCGTGCCTGTCGGCGATGCGACGCTTGGGCGGATCTTCAACCTGCTTGGCGAACCAATCGACCTCGGTCAGCCGCTCCCAGGGGATGTGCAGAGGCGCCAGATCCACCAGGACGCGCCGAGGGTCGAGGATCTCAGCCCGACGACAGAGATGTTCGAGACGGGGATAAAGGTCGTCGATCTGCTCGCCCCCTACGCGAAGGGCGGCAAGGTCGGGCTGTTCGGCGGCGCTGGGGTCGGCAAGACCGTCATCATCCAGGAGCTGATTCACAACCTCGCGAAGGAGCATGGGGGGCTCTCTGCGTTCTGCGGCGTAGGGGAGCGCACGCGCGAGGGCAACGACCTCTGGCTCGAGATGAAGGAGTCAGGGGTGATCGACAAGACGATGCTCGTGTTCGGTCAGATGAACGAGCCGCCAGGAGCGCGCATGAGAGTCGCGCTCTCAGGCCTGACGATGGCCGAATACTTCCGTGACCAGGGCCAGGACGTGCTGCTGTTCATCGACAACATCTTCCGCTTCGTCCAGGCGGGCTCTGAGGTCTCAGCTCTGCTTGGCCGCATGCCCTCCCAGGTCGGCTATCAGCCGACGCTCACCTCTGAGATGGGCGAGCTGCAGGAGCGGATCACCTCGACGCGGACGGGGTCTGTCACCTCGATCCAGGCGATCTACGTTCCCGCGGACGACCTCACAGATCCTGCGCCTGCATCCGTGTTCGCGCACCTGAACGCGACGACGACGCTCTCGCGAAGCATCGCAGAGAAGGGGATCTATCCCGCCGTCGACCCGCTCGACTCCACCTCCACGATCCTGAAGCCTGACATCCTTGGGGAGGATCACTTCAGGGTTGCCAACAGGGTGAAGGAGGTGCTGCAGCGCTACAAGGAGCTGCAGGACATCATCGCGATCCTCGGCATCGACGAGCTCTCAGACGACGACAAGCTCACCGTTCAGCGTGCGCGCAAGATCGAGCGCTTCCTCTCCCAGCCCTTCCACGTCGCCGAGCAGTTCACCGGCACGCCTGGCGTCTACGTGCCGATCGCCGAGACGATCAGGGGCTTCGAGGAGATCCTGCAGGGCAGGCACGACGAGCTGCCAGAGCGGGCCTTCTTCCTGAAGGGCACGATCGACGAAGTGATCGCTGCGGCGAGGCAGGGCTGAGCGAGGGTGGCCTTCTCTGCTCTGAGTGGGACGGAAGCGCGCATGCGCGCTTCCGCGGCCTGGCGCATGCGCCAGGCCGGATCGCGGCGCATGCGCCGCGATCTGAAGATGTCTCTGCAAAGGGGATCCTGAATGGCGCATTCGAAGTTTCCAGTGCAGGTGCTCACCCCTGAGGGGGAGGTCTTTGGTGAGGATGTGGAGATGGTCTCGACGCGCACCGGGCTCGGTTCGATCGGCCTGCTCGCAAACCACGAGCCTCTGCTTGGAACGCTCGTCCCCGGCGAGCTCCGCCTCTACCGCTCCGAGACTGAGATCGTGCGCTTCGCACAGGCGGAGGGCTACATCCAGTTCCTGCACAACAAAGCGCTGCTGCTCGTCGAGGAGGCGCTGCCGCCAGATCAGCTGGACCGCGAGCTGTTGAGCAGAAGGCTCGCAGATGCGAACGAGGCGGCGGCACGTGCTCCGGAGGGCAGCGAGGAGCAGGCGGCAGCGCTGCGGGAGGCGAGGCGCTGTGAGACGTTCCTGACGATCGGGGTCTGAGCATTTCCGCGATCGGCTGGCCTTCCCGCTCCGATGCGCAGCTGCGTGATTGTCCTGTGAGCCCCAGCGTCCCACGCGAGCCCGTTGCGGTCATCGGGGCGGGCTATGTCGGGCTCGTCACCGCTGTCGGCTTCGCCTCCCTCGGCTCAGAGGCGTGGTGCGTCGACATCGACGAGAAGAAGGTCGCGATGCTGCGCAGCGGGCGCTGCCCGATATACGAGCCCGGCCTCACTCAGCTGCTGTCAGAGCACCGCGCGCGTCTGCACTTCAGCACTGAGACCGCGGATGCGCTGTCAGGTGCGCGTCTCGTCTTCGTTGCCGTCGGAACACCTCCGACGCATTCAGGCGACGCCGACCTCAGTGCCGTCCTTCAGGTCGTCGACTCGATGCCATCCTCGCAGCGGCATGCGCTCGTGATGAAGTCGACGGTCCCAACGGGCACAGGTGCCTCGGTGATGCGGATGCTTCAGCGGGAAGGCAAGGGGCAGCTGAGCTACGTCTCCTGTCCAGAGTTCCTGAAGGAGGGCTCAGCGCTCGCAGACTTCATGCACCCTGACAGGGTCGTGATCGGGGATGAGGGCGGCTGGGCAGGCGATGCCGTCGAAGCGCTGTATGCGCCGCTCGGCGCGCCGATCATTAGGACCGACGTGACGAGCGCCGAGATGATAAAGCTCGCCGCGAACGCCTTCCTTGCGACGAAGATCTCCTTCATCAACGAGATCGCGAACGTCTGCGAGGAGGTCGGCGCCGACGTGACCGAGGTCGCCTCCGGCATGGGCCTCGACGCCCGCATCGGTCCACGCTTCCTGCAGGCTGGGATCGGCTACGGAGGCAGCTGCTTCACGAAGGATGTGAGCGCGCTGAAGCTGCTCGCCGGCAACTCTGGGTACCACTTCCAGCTGCTCTCCGCGGTGATAGAGGTCAACGAGCTGCAGAAGCGGCGCGTCGTTGCCAAGCTGCAGCGCCACTTCGGGCAGCTCGCCGGCAGGCGCGTCGCGCTGCTTGGCCTCGCGTTCAAGCCGAACACCGACGACATGCGGGGCGCCTCCTCGCTCGTGCTCGCCTCGCGGCTGCGCTCAGAGGGGGCGAGCGTCGTCGCCTACGACCCGATCGCAGAGGACCAGGCGCGCGCGCTGATGCCGGACATCGACTACGCTGCCTCCGCGCTCAGCGCGGTGGAGGGCGCCGACGCGGCGATCCTCGTCACGGAGTGGGAGGAGCTCTTGGCGCTCGACTGGCGAAAGGTCGCGACCTCGATGAGGGGGCGGGTGCTGATCGACGGGCGAAACGCGCTTGCCCGCGACGATGTGGAAGCGGCAGGGCTCATCTACGAAGGGATCGGCAGGGGCACATGCAGGCGGTGATCCTCGTCGGTGGGCAGGGGACGCGCCTGCGGCCGCTGACATCGACGGTTCCAAAGCCCGTCCTGCCGCTCGTCGACAGGCCCTTCATCGCCTACATGCTGCAGTGGCTGCTGCGCCATGGCGTCGACGATGTGATCATGTCCTGTGGGTTCCTTGCGAGCAGCGTGCGAAACGTCCTTGGCGACGGCTCTCGCTACGGGCTGCGCCTGCGGTTCGCAGAGGAGCCAGACCCACGGGGAACCGCGGGGGCGCTGAAGTTCGCGGAGCCGATGCTCGACGAGCGGTTCTTGATGCTGAACGGCGACGTGCTGACCGACATCGACCTGAGCGCCGAGGTGAGGCAGCACGAGGCGAGCAAAGCGAAGGCGACGCTCGCGCTCGTGCCCGTACCCGACCCGAGCGCCTATGGGCTCGTGCACCTGAACAGCGGCAACGCGGTGCTCGACTTCGTGGAGAAGCCGAGCCCAGACCAGATCGACACCAACCTGATAAGCGCAGGCGCTTATGTGCTGGAGCGGGAGGTCCTGAAGCTCGTGCCGCCGGACAGGAAGGTCTCGATCGAGCGCGAGGTCTGGCCGCTGCTCGTCGGCGACGGGCTGTATGGCTATCCCTCCGAAAGCTACTGGCTCGACATCGGCACCCCTGATCGCTACCTGAAGGCGACGTTCGACATCATCGAGGGCAATGTCGCGACCGGGGTGATGGAGCGGCTTGGGCGCGACTATCTCTCGATCGCCCAGGGCGCGCAGGTCGAAGGCCGGGCGGTTCCGCCCGCGATCATCGAAGGCGGCGTGCATGTGCGGCGGGATGCCCACGTGGGTTCTCTCGCAGTGCTGGGCAAGAACGTGAGCATCGCTGAGGGCGCAACCGTCGAGCGCGCGGTCGTTCTCGATGGCACAGAGGTCGGGCGGGGCTGCGTGCTTCGCAACTGCATCGTCGCCGCCGGCTGCAGGATCGGTGATCGCAGCGAGATCGTCGGCGGCGCCGTGCTGGGAGAGGGCGTGAGCATCGGCTCGGACAACGTGATCGCGGGTGGGGCGCGCATCTCTGCTTCGGTGAGCATCCCTGACGGAGCGATCACTTTCGAGACCTGATGGAGGGCGTCATCACGTGAGGGACTGCAGGGCTCCGTGAGGCAGGGCTCCGTCAGCTCCCACGCTCCCTCACGAGTCGAGGCCTGAGGCGGAGGCGACGATCTCGGGCAGCGTGCGATGCGGCGCCCTCGAGGGGGCGTGGGCAGGCTCCGCCGCCAGGCGGGATGAGGTGCTTGGAGTGGAGGGCGATACGGCATCGCTGCCCTGGGTACGATCCACCGACCTCGACGGCAGCGCCAGAGCTTCGATCGCTGCAAAAGCCACGACAGGGACAGGAGATGAGAAGATGAGTGAGGGCGGATCAGCCGCCACCCCGACGACGGACTCGCTGAGCCGGGAGGCGATCGCCCGCGTCGATTCATCCCACCAGCTGGATGACGTCCTTGCGCTCCCTGAGCATCTGCGGGACGCTCTGTGGCGCGTGGAGTCAGCGATCATCGAGCAGCGGGACACGCCCGCAGGCCTCGTCGTCGCGGGGATGGGCGGCTCAGCGATCGGCGGAGCACTCGCGAGGGCGGCGCTTGGAGACCACTCGTCGCGGCCGATCTTCGTCACCCGCGCGTACGGGCTGCCGCCGTGGACGACCCCAGATACGACCGTGCTGTGCGCGAGCTACTCCGGCAACACAGAGGAGACGCTGGCCTGCTACGAGTCCGCTGGGGCGCTCGGCGCCCACAGGGTTGTCGTAACGACGGGAGGCAGGCTCGCTGAGATGGCCCGGCGGGACGGGGTGAGCGTCATCCCACTGCCTGGAGGCTTCCAGCCGAGGGCGGCGGTCGCGTACATGACGGTTGCGGCGCTCGAGGTTGCAGCGCTGTGTGGCGCTGGGCCGCGGCTGACCTCTGAGATCGACGTCGCCGCCTCCCACACGGAGCAGCTCGCCTCCGAGTGGGGACCTGATGCACCCGAGGAGTGCGTCTCGAAGTCGCTTGCGCGCACGCTGCATCGCACCGTGCCCGTGATCGCCGGCTCTGGCCTGACGGCTCCGATCGCCTACCGCTGGAAGACGCAGATCAACGAGAACGCGAAGCAGCCCGCCTTCTCCCACGAGCTGCCGGAGCTCGACCACAACGAGATCGTCGGCTGGGAGGGGGCGCCTGAGGTTGGGCGCTTCTCCGCCGTCTTCCTCGACGACTCGGACACCCACCCGAGGGTGAAGAAGCGGATCGATCTGACGGAGCGGTTGATCGCGAGCGGAGCCGCGAGCTGCGCGACGGTCCAGACGCGAGGCGAGACGACGATCGAGCGCGTCATCTCGCTCGTGCTGCTCGGTGACCTGATCTCGATCTATCTCGCTGCGCTGAAGGGCGTCGACCCTGGGCCTGTGCCGGTGATCGAGAAGCTGAAGGCAGACCTCGGGAGGCGGTGAGGCACGCAGCTGGCGGCGCCTGCGGGCACGTTGCTAAGGTGATGCGCTCATGAGCTTTGCATCCGTCCAGGTCGGCGCTGAATTCAAGGTCGCGGACATCTCGCTCGCGGAGTTCGGACGCAAGGAGATATCCCTGGCTGAGCACGAGATGCCAGGGCTGATGGCGCTCCGTTCGCAGTACGCCGACTCGCAGCCGCTGCGTGGCGCTCGCATCACAGGCTCTCTGCACATGACCGTGCAGACCGCGGTGCTGATCGAGACGCTGAGCGCCCTCGGTGCGGAGGTTCGCTGGTGCAGCTGCAACATCTTCTCCACCCAGGATCACGCCGCTGCAGCCGTCGCCGTCGGACCCGAAGGCACGGTGGAGCAGCCGCGGGGCGTGCCCGTGTTCGCCTGGAAGGGAGAGAGCCTGCAGGAGTACTGGTGGTGCACTCAGCAGGCGCTGCTGTGGCCGGACCTCGAGGGTGGGCTCGCAGGCCCAAACATGATCCTCGACGATGGTGGGGACGCGACGCTGCTCGTCCACAAGGGGGTTGCGATGGAGAGGTCAGGGACCGCCCCTGACCCGGGCAGCGCCGATGCGGAGGAGATGCGAGTGGTGCTCGAGCTGCTCGCCCACTCCTTCTCAGAGGAGCCTGACCGCTGGAGCAGGATCGCAGCGGGCGTGAGGGGCGTGACAGAGGAGACGACGACCGGCGTCCACAGGCTCTACCAGATGATGCAGTCCGGCGAGCTGCTGTTCCCCGCGATCAACGTGAACGACTCGGTGACGAAGTCGAAGTTCGACAACCTCTATGGCTGCAGGCACTCGCTGATCGACGGGATCAACCGTGCGACCGATGTGATGATCGGCGGAAAGGTTGCCGTCGTCTGCGGCTTCGGCGATGTCGGCAAGGGCTGTGCGGAGTCGCTGCGCGGGCAGGGCGCGAGAGTGATCGTGACCGAGATCGACCCGATCTGCGCCCTGCAGGCGGCGATGCAGGGCTATGAGGTGAGGACGCTCGAGGAAGCTGTCGGGGTCGGCGACATCTTCATAACGGCGACGGGCAACAGGGACATCATCACCGCCGAGCACATGGCGGCGATGAAGCATCAGGCGATCGTCGGCAACATCGGCCACTTCGACAACGAGATCGACGTCGCCTCCCTTGCGCGGGTCGATGGCATAGAGCGCATGAACATAAAGCCCCAAGTCGACGAGTGGGTGTTCCCTGACGGCCATTCGATCATCCTGCTCTCCGAGGGGCGTCTGCTCAACCTCGGGAACGCGACTGGCCACCCAAGCTTCGTGATGAGCAGCTCCTTCACGAATCAGGTGCTCGCCCAGATCGAGCTGTTCACGAAGCCTGAGCAGTATCCGCTTGGCGTCCATGTGCTGAGCAAGCAGCTCGACGAGCAGGTCGCGCGCCTGCATCTCGATGCGCTCGGCGTGAGGCTGACGAAGCTGACAGAGGCGCAGGCGAGCTATCTCGGCGTGCCGGTGGAGGGGCCCTTCAAGCCCGACCACTACCGCTATTGAGCGGCGTGGTGCCACCTCGCGCCCGCAGCGAGCGCTCGCATCGGAGCGCTCTGCGATGAAGGCGATGGTTCTCGCCGCAGGCCTCGGCACGAGGCTGCGGCCCATCACCCACCAGATCAGCAAGCCGATGATCCCAGTGCTCGACAGGCCCGTGATGGAGCACATCCTCGACCTGTTGCACCGCCACGGGTTCGACGAGGTGATCGCGAACCTGCACTGGTTTCCGGAAGCGATCAGAGAGCATTTCGGCGACCGGATCGCATACCGCTGCGAGCGCGAGCTGCTCGGCACCGCGGGCGGTGTGCGCAACGTCGCAGACTTCTTCGATGGTCAGACGTTCCTCGTCATCTCCGGGGACGCGCTGACGGACATCGATCTGAGCGCGCTGATCGAGACACACAGGCGCACGGAGGGCGTCGCGACGCTCGCGGTCAAGCGCGTCGCCGACACGCGAGAGTACGGCGTCGTGCTGCACGACAGGAGTGGCAGGATCACGGGCTTTCAGGAGAAGCCGGAGCCGGACGAGGCGCTCTCAGACCTCGGAAACTGCGGCATATACGTGTTCGAGCCGGAGATCTTCGACTATTTTCCGCCGCGAAGCTTCGTCGACTGGGCGAAGGATGTCTTTCCTGCTCTGCTCGACGCCGACGTGCCGTTCCACATCCACGAGGTGCGGGAGTACTGGAACGACATCGGGTCGCTCTCCGAGCTGCGTCGAGGAACCTTCGATGCGCTCGAGGGCGCGGTTGCGCTCGAGATGGACGTGCAGGAGCCGACGCCGGGCGTGCTGCTCGCGCGCGGCTCTTCGCTGGCAGAGTCAGTTGAGATCGAAGGAGGCCCGATCTGGATAGGGCGAGACGTCGAGCTTGGGGTCGATGCGAAGTTGATGGGCCCCGTCGTGCTCGGCGACCGCGTGAGCGTCGGCGCTCGGTGCCAGCTGCGCTCGACGATAGTGCTCCCAGGGGCGGAGGTCGCGGACGGCTCGATCCTCGTCGATGCGATCGTGGGACACGTTGACATCGCCGAGAGGATGAAGCGACGGTAGGGACACGGGCGAGGCGATGGCGCCGCTGCGACCCGATGCGAGGCTGGACAGCCGCCGGCGATCCGGCTACCATCGAAGAGGACCCCGTCTCTCAGACCAGAAGGGAGGCCAATGATGCAGATCGACATCAAGGCCCGCAACGTCGAGGTCAGCGACGAGATGCGTCGCCATGCCGAGCACCGGCTCGCGAAGGTCGCCCGCCAGGTCTCGCCGCTTGCAAGGGTGGAGCTCGAGTTCTCTGAGGAGCGTAACCCGTCGATCGCTGAGCACGCGATCGTGGAGGGCATCCTCCATCTGAAGGGCGCGACGCTCCGGGCGCGCGGATCCTCGGCGGACATGCGGCGCTCGCTCAACATCGTGGCGGACGAGCTCGAGAGGCAGGTGAAGCGGCACGGGGTGAAGCGGCGGCACCGTCGAGAGCAGCGGCGTCTCGCGGCGCTCGAGCGCGAGCAGCTCCGTGAGGCACCTCTGCCTGCCCTCCCAGGCTGATCTGAGCGCCGCCCTGCTCTGCAAGTTCGCTTGCAGGTGTTGAGGCGTGCCGCGAGGGTCCGTAAACATCCGCAGCGTCCGGTAGTGTGCGCAGCGGCTGAGCGGACGCTCGTCTTAGTCGGCCTGCAAAAAACGCAACAGCTTCGGGAAGGAGACAGCGTGAGGCGCATCTTCGCGGTGACTACGGCGGCAGCTCTGATCGGGACGGTTGCGCCGATTGCTGCTGCGTCGGCCTCTGGCAAGCATCGCTCTGCCCCCACTGCCGCCAAGGGCAAGACACCCGCGTGCGTGCAGACAGAGCTCGGCCCAAACACGGTGTGCGCGCGCGATCTCCAGCATGAAGCTGTCACCTCCAGCCACATCGCAAAGGAAGCGGTGAGGGCGGGCAAGGTGCACAGCTCCGCGATAACCACCGAAAAGCTGAACGCCGGAGCGGTCACGACGTCGAAGCTGCACAAAGAAGCAGTCACCTCCGGCAAGCTCGCGGCTGCCGCCGTGATCGCAGGCAAGATCGCCGACGGCGCCGTGCTCTCCGGCGACCTCAGCGCAGGTTCTGTGATCGCGGGCGACCTCGCGTCCGGCTCTGTGATCGCCGGAGACATCGCGCCCGGCGCGGTTGGCGGTGCGGACATCGCCTCCGAAGCGATCACCTCCGTGCAGATATCCAAGACCGCAGGCATCCTCGGCACCCAGCTCGCCGCCGAAACGATCGCGACCGGCCAGCTCGCAAACGGTGCGGTGACCGAAGGCAAGCTTGCAGCCGAAGCCGTCAACACCGGCCAGCTTCACAAGGCCGGCGTCAGCGCCGAAAAGATCGCCGCCGAAGCCGTGACCGCGAGCAAGCTCGCAGCTGAAGCGGTCGGCACGGCTGCGCTCGCGGATGAAAGTGTCACTGAAGCAAAGATCGGCAAAGAAGCCGTCAACACCGGCCAGCTTCACGCCGAAGCGGTGACCGAAGGCAAGATCGGCAAAGAAGCCGTCAACACCGGCCAGCTTCACGCCGAAGCGGTGACCGAAGGCAAGATCGGCAAAGAAGCCGTCAACACCGGCCAGCTTCACGCCGAAGCGGTGACCGAAAGCAAGATCGGCAAAGAAGCCGTCAACACCGAACAGCTCAAGAACGGCTCGGTCACAGAAGGAAAGCTCGCAAGCGAAGCGGTCGGCACGACGAAGATCGCCAAAGAAGCGGTCACGGGCGAAAAGGTCGCCAAAGAAACGATCACCGCGGCCCAGCTCGCAAGCGAAGCGGTCACCACTGCAAAGATCGCCAAAGAAGCCGTCACCGAAAGCAAGATCGGCAAAGAAGCCGTCAACACCGAACAGCTCAAGAGCGGCTCGATCACAGAAGGAAAGCTCGCAAGCGAAGCGGTCGGCACGACGAAGATCGCCAAAGAAGCGGTCACAGGCGAAAAGGTCGCCAAGAACACGATCGAAGGCGGCACCAAAGCCGGCAACATCAAGGCGGGCACCGTCACTGGCGGAAGCGAAGGCGACCTCGCCGAACACACGGTCGAAGGCGCCGCGGGGACCTTCGACAACGTCAAGAAGGGAACCCTCGACCACGAAGACCTCAACGCCAAAGCTGAAATCGAAGGGGGCCAGCTCTCTGCCACAGCGAACATCCTCGGCAGCCAGCTCTCTGCCACAGCGAACATCCTCGGCAGCCAGCTCGACGCGAAAGCTGAAATCTCTGGCGAACAGCTGAAGAGTGGGACCATCACGGGCAGCGAGATCGCCGAACGCACGATCGCCGCCAAGAACATCGAACTCGGTGCAGTCGGCAGCGCACAGCTCGCCAGCGAAGCGGTCACAACTGAAAAGCTCGCCAGCGAAGCGGTGACAGCCGCGAAGATCGCAAAAGGCACGATCACACACGAACAGATCGCCTCCACCGCAGGGATCCTCGGCAGCCAGCTCGCCGCCGAAGCGGGGATCACAGGCAAACAGCTCTCAGCGACCGCAGGGATCCTCGGCAGCCAGCTCGCCGCCGAAGCGGGGATCACAGGCAAACAGCTCGCCGCTGAAACGGTCGAAGGCAGCGCAGGCACGCGCCCTGAGATCAAGCCAGGTACGGTCGGCCTCGGCAGCCTCACGGGCACCGAAACAGGGTTCAAGACCTATGCTCTCGAACCCGTCGAAGCAGGGGTGACGAGCGCGAAAGCTGAAACCTGCATCGAATATGACAAGGCGGTGAGCATCCCGACGGGCGACACCGTCGCCTCGATCGTGCTCACCAAGGCGCCTGAATCCGCGCTCGAACGGCACCTCGAGGTCGGGCCTCCTCACCTCAACTTCAACGACACGCTCGTGCTGCTGAAGGTGTGCAACATCGAGGCCGCTGCAGGCACCGAACACGAACCGATCACCGTCACGAACACCCCCGAAGTCGGTCTGCTCATCCTCGGCAAATAGGGGATGGACGAGGGCGCGCAGCGAGCGGCACCAGGGTCCTCGCCCCCCGCGCAGGGGGGCGGCCCTCCGCTCGCTGGCCCTGAGTCCCAGCTGCCGCTTCCCCCGCCGAGCGGGGGCATCGCACTGAGCGGCGGGACGGAGGCGACGGGCAGCGCGGGGCAGGGTCAGAGCTCCCCGTCAGCTGCCTCGCCGCAACCGCAGCGGCGGGCGCGGCGCCCCCTGCGTCTGACGCGTCGCTCGCTCAGTGTCGCCGCCATCGTCCTCGGCGCTGCGGTCATCGCCCTCGTCGTGGTTGCGATCACAGGCGCCTTCAACTCTCACCCTTCCTACACGAGGATCACCGCGAAGCCGTCGGCTCAGGCGAGCACTGAGGCGAGGGAGGGTGTCAGGCAGCCTGGGCTCGTGACGGTTCGGGGCGCCGCCCCCTTCACCCTCCACTACCCAAAGGGGTGGCGGGTGATGTCGGCGGCGCAGCTTGCGAAAGCGGGCAGCGGGGCGGCAGCGGGGATCGTCTCAGAAGGCGGCAGGGCGGTGCTCCTCGTGCGTCCGAAGAAGCCGCTGACGCAGCCGATATCGAAGCTCTCAGAACAGCTGACGCGCTCGCTCAGCAGCCGCTTCACCGACTTCAAGCTTCTCAGCGTTGGGACGACGACGACGCTTGCCGGCCCAGCATGGGTCTACACCTTCGAGCGCAGCAGGGTTGGGCTCGTCCAGAGCGAGGTCGTCGTCTCGACGAAGGGCGCCGCCTACGAGATCGACGTTGCGCTGCACGCGGGCGCTGACAGGGCGGCGTCGCAGATAGGGGAGATCATCCACTCCTTCGAGGACTGAGGGTCGGCTTCGCCGTCGCGCGCTCACGCCGCGCCTCAGGCTCGCAGGGTCGTGCTGAGTGGCGCCACTTCGAGAGGCGCACAGCCGCTACGCTGGGGTCGTGTCCATCCTAGACAGAGCCCTGAACATCGGGGAAGCGAAGAAGTTCAAGGAGTACGAGAGTCGCGTCTCGCGGATCACTGCCTTTGAGCCTGAGCTCGAGCACGACACCGAAGAGGAGCTGAAGGAGCGGATGGACCTCCTGCGGGAGCACGCAGGCAAAGGCGAGCCGCTCGATGAGCTGCTGCCAGAGTGCTTCGCAGTCGTGCGTGAGACGGGCAGGCGGCTGCTTGGCATGCGCCACTTCGACGTTCAGCTGATCGGTGGGATGGCCCTTCACGACGGCCAGATCGCGGAGATGAAGACCGGTGAGGGCAAGACGCTGACGGCGACCCTCGCCGTAGTGCTCAACAGCCTCGCGGTGTGGGGTTCTGACCACAGGCGCTCAGGGCAGCGCAAGGGCGTCCACGTCGTCACCGTGAACGACTACCTCGCCCGGCGCGATGCGGAATGGATGGGCCCGATCTACAACGCGCTTGGCGTCTCTGTGGGGGTCCTGCAGAACATGCAGTCCTATGAGGACAAGCATCAGGCCTACAGCTGCGATGTCGTCTACGGCACGAACTCCGAGTTCGGCTTCGACTACCTCAGGGACAACATGGCGAAGGACCTCGCAGAGAAGGTTCAGAGGGGGCACCCCTTCGCGATCATCGACGAGGTGGACAACATCCTCATCGACGAGGCGAGGACGCCGCTGATCATCTCTGGCGCCCCTGAACAGGCTGCTGACCTCTACGCCACCTTTGCGCGCCTCGCACCCACACTGACCCAGGGCAAGACCCCTGAAGGCCTCGATCCGAGGACGAGAAAGGAATTCGTCGCCGACTTCGACTACGAGGTCGACGAGAAGAACAAGACCGTCTCGATCACTGAGCAGGGCGTCGGCAAGGCGGAGCGCTTCCTCGGCATCGACCATCTCTACAGGGCGGAGAACGGCCACCTCGTCAACCACCTCATCCAGGCGCTGCGCGCAGAGTCGCTCTACAAGCGCAAAGTCGACTACGAGGTGATCGATGGCGAGGTGAAGATCATCGACGAGTTCACAGGCAGGATCCTGGAGGGCAGGCGCTGGTCTGAAGGGCTGCACCAGGCCGTCGAGGCGAAGGAGGGGGTGCGCGTCCAGGAGGAGAACCAGACGCTTGCGACGATCACCTACCAGAACTACTTCCGCCTCTACGAGAAGCTGTCCGGGATGACGGGGACGGCGCTGACCGAGGCGACGGAGTTCATGAAGATCTACGAGCTGCCCGTCGTGCAGATCCCGACGAACATGCCGATGGCGCGGGTGGACCGCAACGACCAGGTCTACAAGACGAAGGAGGGCAAGTGGACGGCCGTCCTCCGGGAGATAGAGGCACGTCACCAGATCGGTCAGCCGGTGCTCGTCGGCACGATCTCCGTAGAGGTCTCTGAGCTTTTGTCCGACCGTTTGAGCAGGCGCGGGATAAAGCACACCGTGCTGAACGCGAAGCCAGAGCATGCGGCGAGGGAGGCGGACATCATCGCGGAGGCGGGCAGGCCCGGCGCGGTGACGATCGCGACGAACATGGCAGGTCGCGGCGTCGACATAAAGCTTGGCGGCAACGCTGAGCACATGAGCCACCTCGAGCTGCTGAAGGAGGGGATCGCGCCTGGCGAAGAGCGATACGACGAGCGCTTTCAGCAGCTTCTGCCATCGATCGAGGAGAGGGTCGCCGCCGATCGCGAGCGCGTGCTCGCCGCCGGCGGGCTGTTCATCTGCGGTACGGAGCGCCACGAGAGCAGGCGGATCGACAACCAGCTGCGCGGTCGCTCTGGCCGTCAGGGCGACCCCGGCGAGAGCAGGTTCTTCCTCTCCGCTGAGGATGACCTGATCAGGCTGTTCGCGGGCGACCGGATCTACAAGATCCTCGATCGTCTCGGCAGCGTCGATGAGGAGGGCAACGAGGAGCCGATCGAGGCGAAGATGCTCTCGAAGCAGATCGAGAAGGCCCAGCGCAAGGTCGAGGAACAGAACTTCCTCACTCGCAAGCGTGTGCTCGAGTACGACGACGTGATGAACGAGCAGCGGCGCATCGTCTACGCCTACAGGGACAACGTTCTCGAAGGCAAGGACATGAGCGAGGAGGCGCGCGAGCAGATCGACGCCGTCATACAGCGCACGATCGAGCAGCACACTGAAGAGGAATACGTCGAGGACTGGGATCTCGACGGGATGCTGCTGGCGCTCGAACAGTTCTTCCCGCTCGAGATCGGATCTGATGAGCTCGACCGTGAAGGGCTCGACCGGATCACGCTGGCAGAGGAGATCTCAAAGAGTGCGATGGAGCGCTATGAGCAGCGCGAAGATGAGCTTGGGCCGGAGCTGATGAGGGCGCTCGAGCGCTTCCTGCTGTTGCAGGTCATCGACGAGCGCTGGCGCGAGCACCTCTATGACATGGACTATCTGCGCGAGGGCATCCATCTGCGCGGGTTCGCGCAGATCGACCCGCTCGTCGCCTACAAGAACGAGGCATACACGCTCTTCAACGACCTGATGAACACGATCTGGACCGACTTCGCTCGGATGATCTTCAACGTGCAGGTGAGCGTGCAGGAGCAGGGCGGTCCCCCCGCGCCGCCGCCGTTGCCGCTTGCAGCCGCTGGCAGTGCGACTGCGCCAGGCAGGGTCTCCTACTCAGGCGGCAGCACCGTGATGGGCGCAGGCGCGATCGCGGCGGCGGCGATGGCTGCCGGCGCGGGCGAAGCCGGCGGCGAGCTGCCGCAGCAGCCTTCAGAGCTCGCGGAGGCTCTGATCGTTGAGCAGCGCACCGTAGACGCAGAGCACCAGCTGGGGCGAAACGAGCCATGCTGGTGCGGCAGCGGGAAGAAGTTCAAGAAGTGCCATGGCGCGTAGGCGCTGATATCGTCCACGCAGATGCCAAGCGCCCCTTCTGAGTCGACGCCCCAGCGTCTTCAGTCAGTCCGCGATCAGCTGAAGCTGCTCGCGGACTATCTTTGACCCTCCTGCGCTGCGGGAGCGCTGCGGCGCCCTCGAGGAGCGGATGGAAGACCCATCCTTCTGGGAGGATGCAGAGAGCGCGGCGAGGCTCTCATCCGAGCATGCGAGGTTGTCGAGGCGCCTTAGGACCTTCGATGAGCTGAGCAGCGATATCGAGGAAATCGACGGGCTGATCGAGCTTGCCCTCGACGACGAGGGCATCGCGAGCGAGCTCGAGGAGCATCTGGAGCAGATCGAGCGCAAGCTCGGGGCGCTCGAGGAGCAGCGGCTGTTCTCAGGGGACTACGACGCCGGCGATGCGCTCGTGAGCGTGAACGCAGGCGCAGGCGGCACCGACGCCCAGGACTGGGCGGAGATGGTGCTGCGCATGGAGATGCGCTACGCGGAGAGCAGGGGCTTCACCGTGGAGCTTCTCGAGGTGAGCGCAGGCGAGGAAGCTGGGGTGAAGTCGGCGACTTTCAGGGTGGATGGGGAGAACGCCTATGGGGTGTTCGGCGCTGAGCGCGGGGTGCACAGGCTCGTGCGCCTCTCGCCATTCGACGCGGCCCACCGTCGCCAGACGAGCTTCGCGGGCGTCGAGGTTGCCCCTGTCGTCGAGGATGCGGGCGAGATCGAGATATCAGAGGACGATCTGCAGATCGACACCTACAGGGCCTCAGGCGCAGGTGGGCAGCACGTCAACAAGACGGACTCCGCGGTGAGGATCACCCACAGGCCGACAGGGATCGTCGTGCAGTGCCAGAACGAGCGCTCACAGTCGGCGAACAAGGCGACGGCGATGAAGATGCTCGCCTCGAAGCTGCTGGAGCGCAGGGAGCGCGAACGGGAAGCGGAGATCGCCCGCGAGAAGGGAGAGGCCCAGGACGTGAACTTCGGGTCGCAGATCCGCTCCTATGTGCTGCATCCATACACGCTCGTGAAGGACCACCGCACAGGGGTGGAGGTCGGCGATGTGCAGCGCGTGCTCGACGGCGATCTCGATCGGTTCGTGCGCGCCTATCTCTTGACAGCGGCAGCAAAGCGCTGAGCTGCCGCTCTGCGGCAGGCAATCTCCAACCCGCCGACATCTGCGCCGCTTTCATATCCTCTCTGCATGCAGGCGGCAACTCTCACAGAGCTCGTGGAAAGGGCTCTCGCTGAGGATGTCGGCTCCGGCGATGTGACGACGGAGGCGACGGTCCCTGCAGACGCGCGTGCAAGCGCGCTGATCAGCCAGAAGGAGCCTGGCGCGATCCACGGCCTCGAGGCGGCGGAGACGGCGTTCAGGCTGCTCGACCGGAAGGTGCGGCTCGAGCGGCTCGTGCAGGAGGGGCGCTGGCGCGGCGACGGGCCTGTGCTCGCGGTCGAAGGGTGCGCGAGGGCGCTGCTGAGCGCTGAGCGGACGGCTCTGAACTTCCTCTCCCATCTCTCAGGCGTAGCGACGCTCGCCGCCCGCGCTGTCGAGGCGGTGCGGGGAACACCGGCGAAGGTGCTCGACACCCGCAAGACGACACCAGGACTGAGAGCGCTCGAGAAGGAAGCCGTGCGGGCCGGCGGTGCGCTGAATCACAGGCAGGGGCTCTACGACGGGATCCTGATAAAGGAGAACCACATCGCCGCCGCCGGCGGCATCGCCGCCGCCGTCATCCTCGCAAGGGAACGTGCCCCAGCCCTCGCTGGCGCGCTGCAGGTTGAGGTGCGCAACGAGCTCGAGACGGAGGAGGCGCTGCGCGCGGGCGCGCCGCGCCTCCTGCTCGACAACATGAGCGTGCAGCAGCTGCGCGCCGCAGTCGAGCAGGTGGCTGGCAGGGCGACGCTCGAGGCGAGTGGAGGCATGAGGCTCGAGCGCCTGAGGGAGGTCGCCGAGACAGGGGTAGACTTCATCTCGATAGGTGCGTTGACACACTCTGCGCCAGCCCTCGACCTCTCGATGATCCTGCAACAGGCGAGATGAACCTGCCAATCGGCAAGACGGAAGGCGACGCTCGCGCGCGACGCGCCGCCGGGGTGCCCTCGATCGCGCTGCCTGAGCGCGCAGGTGCGACGGAGGACCCTGAGCGAACAGCCGCCCTCCAAGAGCAGGTGAGGCAGCTCGCGGCGGAGCGCGACGCCCTGATCCTCGCCCACAACTACCAGCTGCCTGAGATTCAGGACGTTGCGGACTTCATCGGCGACTCGCTCGCGCTCTCTCGGAAGGCGGCGAGCGCGAGCCAGCAGACGATCGTCTTCTGCGGGGTGCACTTCATGGCGGAGACCGCCTGCGTGCTCTGCCCAGAGAAGACTGTCCTCATCCCCGACCTGGCGGCAGGCTGCTCGCTTGCGGACACGATCGATGCGGCGCAGCTGCGGGCCTGGAAGGAGCAGCACCCTGAGGCGATCGTCGTGATGTACGTGAACACCTCCGCAGAGGTGAAGGCGCTGACCGACTACTGCTGCACATCTGCGAACGCGGTCGATGTCGTCGCCCACATCTACGAGACCCGCGGCGAGGACGTCGAGATCCTGTTCGGGCCTGACATGTGGCTCGGCTCCTACGTGGAGAAGAGCCTCGGGCGCAAGATGCACATCTGGGATGGGGAGTGCCACGTGCATGCATCCATCCGGCCTGCTGACATCGAGCGCACGATGGCAGAGCACGCCGATGCCGACCTGCTCGTTCACCCAGAGTGCGGGTGCACGACGAGCGTGATGGAGTATCTCGCATCGGGGGAGCTCCCCGAAGGGCGCGTGAAGATGCTCTCAACAGGCGGGATGCTCTCCTACGCAAGCGGGGCGGCAAACGGAGGGGGGGGTGCGTGTGGGGGAGGTGAGAAGGAGGTGCTCGTCGCGACCGAGACGGGCATGCTTCACCCGCTGCGTCGTGCTGCTCCTGGGGTGAGCTTTCTGCCTGTGCATGCGGAGGCGAGCTGCAGGTTCATGAAGATGATCACCTTGCAAAAGCTGCGCGACTGCCTGCAGAGTGGGCGCTTCGAGGTCGAGGTCGACAGCGAGATCGCAGCGGCGGCACGCCTGCCGATCGACCGGATGATCGCGATCGGCTGACGACGCCATCCCCGTGGGCGTCCTGCCTCACGCCTGTTCGAACTCCTCGGCCTGATGGGGCCCTACGCAGGCGATCGCAAGCCGCTCGCTGATCCCCGCCGCGACCTCGCACACCTCCTGATGGGTGACGGCGTCGAGCGCTGCGACAGCGGCGTCAGGGTCTGTGTCCTGCCCGAAGACGATCGCCTCCCCTGCGGCGTGACGTGCGACGGCTCCTGTGCTCTCGAACGCGAGCACGAGCCTGCCCGCCGCGTAAGCTTTCGCGCGCGCAACCTCCTCCTCCGTTGGGCGATCTCGCAGCTGCTGCACGATCTCGGCCATCCGCTTGAACGCCTCGATGCACTTGCTCGAGTCGAGTCCTGAGCCGAGCTGGAGGATCGGCACGTCCGCGAAGGCGTGATCGAAGGCATAGACGGAGTAGCAGAGGCCGCGCTTCTCCCGGATCTCCTCGAACAGGCGCGAACCCATCGATCCGCCAAGCAGAGTCGCATAGATGCTGAGTGCAGCCCGCTGCCTGACGTCGCTGACATCGATCGATGGCTGATAGATCATCCGCAGGTGCGACTGGTTGGTCTGCCTGTGCTGAACGAGCGTTCGCCCCAGCAGCGAAGGCGCCGGCAGGTACGGCTCTGGGTCGGGGAGAGCGGGGAAGCGGGAGAGCATCTCATCGATCTCAGCGGCCTCGGGCAGGTGATCGAGGTTGCCGGCGAAGAATGCACCCCCCCTCTGCGGCGCCCACCGCCGTGCCCTGAACTGTGTGATCGTCTCGCGCTCGAACGTGCGCAGATGCTCGGCCGGTCCGAGCACGGTGCGTCCAAGCGGATGCTCGCCAAAGGCCGCTTCATCGATGAGGTGCTCAGCGACTGTGGATGGCTGGTCGTAGGCACGGTTGATCTCCTGGATGACGACACCCCGCTCTCTGTCGATCTCCTCTGGCCGGAGGCGGGGCATCGCGACGAAGTCCGTGAGCAGGTCGAGCGCGGCTGGTGCCGCCTCCGCGCGGACCGTGATGTGGAAGGCGACGAGATCGTGGCTTGTGTAGGCGTTGAGCACGCCGCCAAGTCGCTCAGCCGTCTGGTTGATCTCGCGATGCGTCGGATATCTCTCGCCACCCTTGAAGACGAGGTGCTCGAGGAAGTGGGCGACGCCGTTCTCCTCCGCGCGCTCTGTGCGCGCTCCAGCGTCGAAGGCGAGCAGGATCGTCACCGCCCTCGTTCCCGGCAGCTGAAGGAGGTGCAGCGGCATCCCGTTCGACGGTATCGATCTGGAACTGACGGTTGCCATCGCCCTGCACAATAGTCTCTGTTGTCCTGATGTCAGCCGTTCGTCGCCAGGTCCTGCTCGTTGCGCTCTCGATTGCAGCGGTGCTCGGGCTGCTCGCGCTTGGCCTGTGGCTCGGCGGCCATCCCGAACAGCTCCCTGGGTTCCTGCGCAGCGCCTTCGTGTCAGGGCCGAAGGTTCAGCCGATCGACGAATCGATCGAAATCATCACGAAAAGCTACTACCGGCCTGTGCGAGAGCGCTCGCTGTTGACCGCTTCGATCGACGGCATGGTTGCAAGCCTGCATGATCCCTACTCCGACTACCTGAGCCCAAGCGAACTGAAGAGCTTCGAGAAGCCGTCGACCTTCACGGGGATCGGCGTCTCCGTGAGGCAGGCGAAGCAGGGGCTTCTGATCCTGCACGTCTTCAACGAGTCCCCAGCGATGCGGGCGGGCCTTCAAGCCGGCGATGTGATCGTGAAGGCGGATGGCCGCACGCTGAGCGCACTGCCCATCGATGAGTCGGTGAACCTGATAAAGGGCCCACCTGGGAGCGATGTGCAGCTGGAGATCTCACGTGAAGGGCGCACCCGAGCGGTGACGATCACGCGGGAGACGATCTCTGCGCCCGTCGTCGCCTCAGAGATGCGCACCTACGAGCACGTGAAGCTCGGGTGGGTATACCTCGCGAGCTTCAGCGAAGGCTCACATGGTCAGGTCGCAGAAGCTGTCCACTCCCTGCTGCGGCAGGGGGCGAGGGGCCTCGTGCTCGATCTGCGCGGCAACGGGGGCGGGCTCGTCAGCGAAGCGCAGCTGATCGCGAGCCTGTTCCTGGCACGGGGGGATGTGATCGTGACGACGAAGGGGCGCGCGCAGCCGACGGTTGTGCTGAGGGCGCTTGGCGGCAACATCCCAACCTCGATCCCCCTCGTCGTGCTCGTCGATGAAGGCACCGCATCAGCGTCGGAGATCCTCACCGCTGCGCTGCAGGATGATCATCGCGCGACCGTCGTCGGCACCCACACCTACGGCAAGGGGGTCTTCCAGGAGCTCGAGCCGCTTGCGAACGGTGGCGGCCTGAAGATCACGGTCGGCGAGTACTTCACCCCCGACGGGCGCAACCTCGGGGGCGGCGGGGTGAAGAGGGGCGCGGGCATCACGCCAGAAGTGCAGGTTGCAAGAGGTGTCGACACCAACCACGGCCTGCAGGTCGCGCTGCAGACGCTTGTGAGCAGGCTGCGATGAGGCGCCCCGCTCCTTGATCTGGACGGTTCCCGCGATCCTGCAGCGCAAGGGCCGGTTCTGGGTTGCTGAGCCGATGTTCGCCGCGCCTGCGCGCGGGGAGGGGCGCGACCGCCGGCTCGCAGCCCGGCTGCCACTGCCCTCAAACCGCATCGCAGGGAAGGGCGGCGCCGCAGCGAGGGAGGGCGACATCGTGCTCGTGCAGCTGCCAAAGGCGCGCCATCGACGCGCCGATGCTCGCAGGGGCGGGGCGAGGCCTGAGCTGCTGCGCGTGATCGGACGTCCAGAGGTTGCATCCGACGTGATCGAGGCGCTGATGCTGAACGCAGGCCTGCGCCGCGGCTTCCCAGGCAGCGTGGAGGAGGAGGCGCGGCAGGCGAGTCGTGGAGGGCGAGCGCGCTCAGGCCGCAGGGACCTGCGAGAGCTTCTCACCTTCACGATCGATCCGCGAAGCGCGAAGGACTTCGACGACGCGATCTCAGCGCAGCGGCTCGGAGGCGGCGTGGCGCGGATCTGGGTGCACATCGCGGACGTCGCCGCCTACGTGACAGAGGGCTCTGCTCTCGATGAGGAGGCGCGTCGCCGCGCGCTGAGCGTCTACCCGCCGGGTGCCGTCGAGCCGATGCTGCCACCTGCGCTCTCAGAGCAGGCCTGCTCGCTGATCCCTGGCGAGGACAGGCTTGCAGTCACCGTCGAGATGACGATCGAGGGCGCCGCGCTGAGAAGCAGCTCCTTCTACCGGTCAGTCATCCGTTCAGATGCGCGGCTCGACTACGACCGCGTCGACAGGATCTTCGCCGGATCTGAGCGCGCTGAGGGACCGTGGGCCGAGCCGCTGCAGACCGCGCGCGAGGTCGCCGCGGCGCTGCGTGCGCAGCGTGAGCAGCGCGCCGGCGCAATCACGCTGAACGCCGCAGAGCCTGAGTTCAGCTTCGACGCCACCGGGCAGGTCACTGAGATCACGGCGCGCATCCAGACGGAGTCCCACTCGCTGATCGAGCAGCTGATGATCGCGGCGAACGAGGCGGTCGCGCAGCACCTGCAGCAGCGGAGGGTGCCCTGCCTCTACAGGGTGCATGAGCAGCCGAAGCCAGAGCGCGTGGAGGCGCTGATCGACCAGCTCGCCTCGCTGAACGTCCCGACGCCGCCGCTGGCCGAGGGCCTGTCCCCTTCGCAGGCGGGAGATCTGATCGCCGATGCCTCCCGCCTGGTCGAGGCGCACCTGCGCGGTGCGGTGGCCCGCGCGCGCGCAGGTGATCGGTCGATCCCAGCGAGCGGCGGCAGGCTCGCCCTGAGCGCGCTGCTGCTGCGTGCCCTGCAGCAGGCGGCATACTCCCCGAGAAACATCGGCCACGCAGGTCTCGGCTCGACCTGCTATTGCCACTTCACCTCGCCGATCCGGCGCTACCCAGACATCATCTGCCACAGGGCGCTGCTGAGCAGCATTGGGGCGGGGGAGCAGGCGCCGCAGGCCTCTTCGCTGACAGAGCTCGGCGTCTGGGTCTCAGAGCGCGAGCGGGAGGCGATGGGGATCGAACGGGACGCGGGAGGCGTTGCGCGAGCGTTCGCCCTGCAGTCGCTGCTGCTGGAGGAGGGCTTCGATCAGCCCTTCGATGGCGAGATCGTGGGGCTGATCTCCGCCGGCGCGTTCGCAGCCTTCGGGCCGACGGTGCGATCTGCTCCTGAGCTTGGAGCTGCTGCGCCCGCCTTTGAGGGGATGCTGCCTGTGCGCACGCTTCGCAGCGCCGACGGAGAGCGGGACTGGTGGACGCTGAACGAGCAGGGCACGGTCCTCTCAGGGGAACGCACAGGGCGGACGCTGCGCCTCGGATCCGCCGTCTCAGTTCGCGTCGCGCGAGTAGAGCCCATCCGCGGCCGTGTCGACCTGATGATGTTGAGCGCTGAGATGCCTGCGGCAGATCGCCGTGCGCTGAGGTGCTGAGCGCTGAGATGCCTGCGGCAGATCGCCGTGCGCTGAGGTGCTGAGCGCCGCGCGTGCGCCGTGACGAGGCGTTCGACGAGGCGCAGGGTAGGCTCATGGTGCGATGGCGAAGGGCAAGGGCAACAAGCGCAAGGTCCGCGCGGGCGACGTGGCCTCCAACCGCTACGCCTCCTACAGATACGAGCTGCTCGAGCGCCTGGAGTGCGGGCTCGAGCTGCAGGGCACGGAGGTGAAGGCGCTGAGAGAGAGCGGCGCTCAGCTGAAGGACGCCTATGCGACGGTGAGGGGTGGCGAGCTGTGGCTGCACGGCGTGCACATCCCGCCCTACAGGCCCGCCGCGCGCGAGAATCACGACCCTGACCGTGCCCGACGGCTGCTCGCTCACCGCAGTGAGATCGACAGGATCGGCAGCCTCGCTTCGCAGCGCGGCCTGACGCTCGTGCCGACGAGGATCTACTTCTCAGGGCCGAGGGCGAAGGTGGAGATCGCCCTCGCGCGCGGCAAGGACCTCTACGACAAGCGCGAGGCGATGAAGGAGCGCGAGTCGCGGCGCGAGATGGAACGGGCGCTTCGGGAAGCGCGCCGCTGACCTCGCGAGGCGAGCAGGCGGCGCTCCTGCGCACCGTCGTCGCTCAGGTGATCGCGCGCGACACGAAGGAGGCGTCCATGCCAGCGGCGAGCAGAGCGATCAAGGAGATGTAGACGACGCCGACGAGCATCCTCGTCCTCGCGGGAACCCTGTAGTAGGCGGCGCTCTGCAGGGTGCGCGAGCGTCGGTGCTGCCAGCGGCGCCACAGCTCGAAGCCGGCGAACAGGATGATGAGCAGGAGGAACGGGTTCGGGAACACGATCGCGGCGGCGATGATCGCTCCAAATCCGAGAAACCAGAGGCCCGGCGCCATCGCCGCCATCGCCCTGCCCCCGTCGAGCGGCACGACGGGGATGAGGTTGAACAGGTTGATGAGGAAGCCGACGTAGGCGAGGCCGAGCAGCAGCCCGCTGCCAGTCACCTCGCCGATCGCCAAGCAGAGGCCGGCTCCGGCGCTCCCGAGGATCGGGCCTGCAAGCCCTACGCGCGCCTCCGCTGCCGCGCTGTCGCCGAGCGAGCGCGAGGCGATCACCGCGCCGAGGAACGGTATGAACGTCGGCGCGCTCGCGGAGATGCCCTCGCGGCGAAGCTGGATGACGTGGCCGATCTCGTGGATGAAGAGCAGGGCGACGAAGCCGATCGCAAAGCTCCAGCCCCAAAGCATCGCGTAGGCGGCGATCGACACGAGAGCCGTCCCCGCGGTGAGCAGGAGCTTCAGGTTCGGCAGAAGCAGCAGCAGCGCCTTCAGCTGCGCGGCGAACTTCGCGGCGAGCGCGCCGGCACCGGCGAGCGCGCTTCCCACCCGGCGCCGGAAGGACCGCGAGGCCGTGCGTTCGCCTGACGGCTGCGCATGAACGTCGAGGGCCGCGCTGAGGGGCTCCTGCTCTGTGTGCGTCTGGGATTGAAGCGCTGTTTCAGGCCAGATGAGTCGAGGCTCCATGGGATCATTCTGACAGCAGCTCGAAGGGCTCCAGGTCGCTGCTTCTCGCTCGTGAATGCCGCGAAGCCTCCCGCTGCTGTTGGGCACAATCCCTCCCACCTGCGTCTGGCATGGACCGCGCACTGGCGGAGGGCCTGTTGTCGACCTCCTCACCTGTCGCTACAATCGGTTCGAACACACTGAACGGGGACGACAGGCTTCGACGCGGTTGGATTCGTTGGTGTGGTTGCGAGTCGAGGTCCCAGGAGGCCTCGTAAAACACCTGGGAAAACAATAAGTGCGGACTCTCACGAGTACGCCCTCGCTGCCTGATTAGAAACCAGGCATGAGGTCTCGGGCTTCGCTCGCCTGCGGCGGAGGCACCCGGGATCAGACAGCAGGCTCACCCAGCGAGGTCCGCTTCCGCCGAGCTGGGAACATCTCAGGAAGCTGGCTCTGCGCAACCCAGCCGGCTAGGCGAGCGCAGGGCGAGATCAGAGAGCCGGCTACGCTCGTAGAAGCCATGCTGACGCAGCCGCGGACGCGGGTTCAATTCCCGCCGTCTCCACTGGACCAGTTAGACGCTTCAGTTTCCAAATAAGGGAACTGGGGCGTCTTTCTCGTTGCGGCGGGCTCCGGGGCGGTGTGAGGGAGCCGCCGGCGCCGCTGCGCAACGGTAAAGAACGGTAAAACGGCCCCAACCGGCAGCAAGGCCGCCCGTGGGTCATCCCCGGGGCAGCCGGCGTGCTGTCAGCTCGTGGTCGTGGCGGCGGTCGTCGCCGCCGCCCGGCCGGAACGGGAAGACCGGTGCCGTGCCGTTGGTCGTGCACTTGTTGAACGCGGAGACGATGGAGAGCCCCTTGTCGCCGATGGCCGTCTGCGGTGTGGCGCCGATGAGCTCGCACACGAGGTCGCACTGGCGCTCGAAGATGGTGTGCTCGCGGAGGCTGGCGCTCGCGACGATGGGGATGACCCCGCCGGTGAAGTGTCAGATGGCCTTGCCGTTGTAGTAGCCGTGCCAGAAGCGCTTGGCACCGCGCGGGCCCATGTAGGCGCGGATGCCGGCGCCGAGGTCGAGCGTGCAGTACCAGCAGCCGCCGACCTTCACGCACTTGACCTGCCGGCTGCCGCGCCGGGTGAGCTGGACGGTGTCGGGTGCGTGCGCCTCGCTCTCGCGCTCGACGATCTCGGGGTCAAGGCCGCCGAGCTGGTGGCGCTCCTCGCGGAAGGCCTTGGTGTCCTGGCGCTGCGGGCGGCGCCCGGCGCCAGCGCGGCCGCGACCGGACGCGTGGCCCTGGCGGCGCATCGGGGAAGCGCTCGGCCTGCCGTGGGCGACGGTCTGGAGGCTGGCGTTCAGGGAAGGGCGCGCGCGCAGGTCATCGCCCTGGGGGCGGCGCAGGCGCGGATCGTTGGGGGCGGGTAGAGCCAACCAACCCAACGCTGAGACAAGCGCCGCGTCGCAGTGTCATCCAAGTGGCGCTCTGAGGCGTCACGCCAGTCGCGCGAGTTGCGGCGTGTGGGTGGTCATCTGAGGGTCATTTCGCCAGCGGCATACTCAGGAGCGTGGCGCTCACGCCCAAGTCGCGACATGCCGATAGTCTTGTGCTGGTTCGCAAGATGTGCTATTAGTTCTTGCGAACTCCTGGCAATGAGCGCAGCTCGCGCCTAGAACGGAGACATGGCCATGCACGCCTCCAGCACCATTTACCAGCCTTCCGACCTCAATCGTCGCGGACGGGCCATCTTGGACGCGGCTCGGGCCGGCCTTGCTCGCATCCGTGACGCCGATGGAGCAGGCCTCGTCCTGACGCGCGAAGAGGAGTTCGAGGCCATGCGTGGCCGGCTTGCGGACATGGAGGATCTCACTGAAGCCATGGCGAGCTTCATCATCCTCGACCGAGCCGTAGGCCATGAACATCGTGAGCCCTCCCTAGTGGAGCTCGGCCCTTGGACGTGGGTCCGACACCTTCCCAAGGAAGACGCGATGGCGTTCATCACCGACATCGGAGAGGCGCTCTACGAGGGCTGCCGTGCCATGTCAACGGCACCGCTTGTCGCCGCTGTCGATGACTGGAAAGCCACTGCTGAGGCTCTCAGCGACTCGCTAGCGCGCGAAACCCTCCTCGGTGACAACTCCGCGAGCGACTACACCGAGGTCGAACGTCCCGAAAGCGCGGTCGCCACGGGCGTCGCTGCGACCGCCTGCTGACGGCATCCCGGGTGTGAAACCCGGCATCTGTCTCACAGCTCTGCTTGTATCGCTGCATGGTCCCTCCACCGGAAAGTGGTGGCGCTGCCACGAGCGCCTGCAAGCCGTACACGAATACCCGCCGTCCAGGAGGCAAGCCCGACTACGGGCCTCGCTTCCGCGTCCTCGTTCACAACCGGCATCAGGGCCGGTGGAGCGAGCTCGGAGAGCGCATTGGCTTGGACCAGGCTCAGCGCTTCTACGACCATGTCGCACAGCACCCAGGCGAACCCGCCGGTGGCATCAAAATGAATGTTCTGCGTGGCAAGGCCGGGAATCCCGACGAGGATGGCTTCTCGCGAACCATCCACTGGCGGGTCCCCGGAAGGGCCGCTCGGCTCGACTACCAGTACAACGCGAAGTACACAGGCGGCAGCGACGGCGACGAGCATGGCGTAGTCCGCGTGGTTGCCATCGCGTTCAGTAGTCACTGAGATGGCGAAGGCAAGGCATCCGGGGCCGGGCCTGGGCGCGACGCGCGGCTCCGCAGCGGCTTTGCCCGTTGCGTCTGTCACTCTGTGGGAAAGTCGGCCTCCACGCGCAGTGGCCGCTCCGGCTCGCGCAGGACGCGGACCTGGCACGTGACCGGGAAGCCCGCGGCGTGCGCCTCCTCCAGCCGCCGGTAGCTCCGACCGGACAGCACGCCGAGTTCGCGTCCGTCGAGTACGACCGCCCAACGCCCGTCGCGAAGGACAAGCTCGGCGGTCCGCACGACCCGCTTGGACATCGCGCGGTGACCGAGGATGACGTCGTCGAGGTAGGCGACGACCTCGTCGCTGAGGTCGAGCCGCTCGCCGAGCGTGGGAGGCAGGAACGGGTCGTCCTCCGCCCGCTCGCACGGCTTGCCGCAGAGCCACACGTCCACGTACTCGCCGACGTCGACGTCGAGCATGGCCCGGCAGGTGGCGGGCTGGCCGGCGGCGTCGAGACGGTGGATGACCTCCCGGAACTCGTCCGCCAGCTCGTGGGGGACGGACCCGAGCTGCGCGCCGCCGACGTACACCCGCACCGCGCCGGCGTACTGCCCCTCCTCCTCGATGCGCAGCTCCGCCATCACGAGGCGGCCGTGCCGGGCGGCGATCGCTCGGAGAGCGTCCTTGTGATAGCTCACGCCGGCGGTCTTGATTTGAGCGCTTCCGCTGTAGGTGAGCGTCTGCCATGCCAGCCAGCTGGCGTCCGCCCACGGCCGCGCCGGCGCCAGCGTCGGCGCCTTGGTCCGTCGACGTCTGAGGAACCTCATCCTTGGGCAATCCTATCCGCCGTCGCGGACGATCGCGGTCGGCGTGAGGCGGAGTTGGCCGGAGTTGCGCTCGGTCCATCCAGAGTCGAACACAAGCCGCCGGGCAGACGAACAAACGTGCCGCCACAGGGCCTGCAAAGCCGGCCGCTGCGCATTGGAAACTGTTCCACTGAGGGGTGGGAGACGCCGGCCGTTCCCGCGTGAGCGAGCTCAGCCGGGTTTGATGCTGCAAGTTCCGATGCGGTTCGCGGGCCGAGAAGGAGCCGCGAGCTTCCGCGGCGAACTCGCCTGAGATGGGAATGGACAGCGCGCGGCTGTCTCGCCGCGCAAGGCAGCCGGGGCATGACCGCACGTTCCTCACCTCGGAGCGCAACTTTGTTGAGGCGGCCCGACGCTGTCTCGACCCGGCGCGCTATGCGGTGGACGCCAAGCCCCGGGATCTTCTGGGGTGCTTCGGAACGGAGATCGGGGCCCGGGCGCTTGGTCTCCGGCCAGAGGCATCCATCACGTCCAATGAGACGGGGCGGAAGTTCTTCGTGGAGGTCAAGAAGCAGGGGCCGCATGGCAACGCCGAGGAACGCGGCTTCGAGCACCACACAGTCCAGTTCTATCGGCTGATGCACGAGCTCTACGGCTACGATTACCACCCGTACGTGACCATGTGGTGCGAGAGCTTGGCCGTCCTGCCGCGCTGCACGCGAGAGGCGGTGCATCTGATGGAGCCAGACCAATACTTCCTCTGGAAGGACTACGAGTTGGGGCCACTGTGCGAGTATCTGCGCGCCCGCTGCGTGGCTTGGCTGGACGACCAGAAGAGCGCCTGCTGCACGTCCGCGGTGTCTGTGGGCGCAAGTCCGTGAACCGCGGCGTCGAGCGCCGCCTGATCCGGACCGACGACGAAGAGCAGCTCCCTGTTGCGCAGGTGTGAGACCTGCCCGACCTTCTCACCGCTCGGGTTGAAGATGCCGATCTGGGCGCCGACGTAGCGCTTGAAGTCGATCGCGACCGACCAGAGGCAGCCCTTCTCCGAGAGCAGTGCGGCGACGTCGTCTGGGTCGTGGAAGCCCTCGTTGTTGAACGAGACGATCATCCACGGCGTCGGCAGGCGCTCGATGAGGCTGCTGAAAGCCTGCCAGGCGCTGCGCCTGAGGTTGTAGGCGCTCTTGGTCGTCTTGCAGTCGACGCGCTTGCACGCGACCCCATAGTGCTCCGGGGCGTCCCAGCGCATCAGCGTTTCCCAGATGTGGTAGTTCGAGAAGTAGGAGTGCTGGTTGTACGGGGGATCGAGATACGCGCAGTCGAAGTCGCCGAGGCTGCCGACGAGCTCGTTGGCGTCCCGCCGAGACACGGTGCCAGCAGGACCGGGCACAGGCTTAGGCTCACGCAGTTCGAGGTCGTTGAAAGAACGGGCCGCCCATCTCTTCAAGTAGGCCATCTGCAGCCCACACGTCGAGTCGACACGGTCTGCAGCCTCCATCAGGCTCGTGAGCAGGACACCCCGCTCGACGGGCGACAGGTCGAGGCGCTCGATCTCGTTGCGGATGGCATCGACACGCATGCCGTTGTGCGGCTGAAAGAACCGCGACTGGATGCAGAAGGTCTCGGTGAAGTAGCCGTGCTCTGGGGGCAGCCCGCTCAGGTGGTCGAGCAGCTCGCGGATGCGGGCGCGATCGAGGGTCTCGTCTGCGGCGATGTACGCGAAGCCGAGGGCTTCGCTGTAGGCGGCGAGGTCGTTGCAGTGCACGCTGAGACCGGCCCGGCGAAGACCCTGGCTGACGCGCGTGGTCCCGGCGAAGAGGTCGCAGACGGTCCGGACGGGCAGCTGCCGCGCGAGCTTCTCGATGACTGGCACGAGCACCCGCTTGGAACCGATGTACTTGACCACGGCGGCAGCCTACGCGCGGGGTCGGATGGCGCGGCGAGCTCCTCGGCCGCAGCCGACGGGCTTCTCGTGACGAGACAGGTCGGCGAGGATGCTCTGCTGCACCGAGCCGCCTGCTCGGTTCGACCTCCGCGAAGATCAGCCATGAGCGGCTCGGCGGCGCGCGCTACGATCGAGCTCGGATGCTGTTCTCAGGGGCGCAATGATCGTCGCCTGGATCTTCCCGTTCGTATTGGCGATCGCGATCCTGTGCATCGCGGCGGTGGTGCTCTGCCTGATCCTGCCGCTGCTCCGTCTCTACCGCCGCGCTTTCGAGGTGCTTCGCCATCGCCGGGTGCTCGTGAAGCCCACCTCCGATTGGTGGCCTGAGTTCGAGCGAGATCTTCGTCGCTGGATCGACCGCGCCTCGAGCCGCTGAGCGGCTGGTCGCTCTGCGGCTCGTGTGCGAGGTGCGGCCCTGTTCAGGATCCCCGTGGCCCCGGGCTCGGCGGCTGGTTGCGCTACCGCTTGTGAGCGAGAAGCAGGAATCCGCTCTTGCCTGGGGCGCGGATGTCGATGCGCGCAAAGCCGCTGTCGCGCATCAGCGCCTCGAGGCCTCGACGACTGTAGTTGAAGATCGGGCAGTCGCCGATGACTTCGTAGCGGATCTTGCGGATCGGGCCCTTCAGGGGCGACCAGGCAGGAAACGAGCCGACGAGGCATCCGCGGGGCGCGGTGAGCTCGAAGATCCGCTTCGTGAACGGGCGAGGGTCTGGGAGATAGTCGAACAGGCCGAGCGCAAGCACGACGTCGAACTCTCCCTCGAGCGGGCAGGCGAGGAAGTCTCCGAGGATCAGCTGGGTGCGGTCGTGGAAGCGCTGCAGCCGGGCACGGGCGAGCTCGATCATCGGCTCGGAGAAGTCGATCCCGACGTAGTGGGAGCTCCCCGCCTCCAACGCGAGCTCGCCGATGCGCCCCGATCCGCAGCCCACGTCGAGCACTCTCGCGCCAGGAAAGGCTTCGATCGTCTCGATCGCAAGCGATCTGCGCCGAAACAGCCCAGGCCTCAGCAGACGCGCAAGCGGGCGCTCATCCTCATAGAGGTCGTCGAAGGCCTTCGCCTTCGTTCGGAAGCGCTCCTGGACGCGCGCATCTGCTGGCCTCGAGCTCGGCATGCGCCTCACGATACGTGATGAGCTCGAAGTGCTGCGCGATCGCCCTGACGATCGGTGCCGCCCTGCGTCGCGCTGCATTGCGTCGAAGCTCGCGCGCCCGTGCGCGCACCCTCTGGGAGGGGCCTGCGCTGTGTGAGAGCCCGCTGCGCAGCGGCTGAGGGTCGAGCTCATGCGGGTGCAGGTACAGCGCGGGCATGGAGCCTGCTCTGTGCAGGCCACCGAGGACGACGCTTCGCGGGAGCAGGCTCCAGTAGGAGGCGCCCCCGACCGGCAGCGGCATTCCTCCGATGCGCCAGACGGCGAGCGGGAGCTCCCAGATGCTGCCGCCCGGCAGCTGCACGAGGTGGGGCGAGGCGCTTGGCGGCGTGATGCGTCGACGGATGCGCGGAGAGTCGTGCACGCTGGAGTCGTAGTCGAACCCCTCCGCGACGAGAACCTCATAGGCCCAGCGTGCCGACTGCGTGATCGAGAAGGCGGGCGCTCTGTAGCCACGAGGAGAGCGACCCGTGATCTGCTCGATCGTCTGGCGCGCGGATCGCAGATCAGCGGAGAGCTCGGCGATGGTCTGGGTGTGCACGGGCCGATGCTGGTCGCCATGAGATGCGATCTCGTGCCCATCGGCGGCGATGAGCTCGACGAGCTCTGGGTAGGCTCGCGCTGCGATGCCGAGCACGAAGAAGGTCGCCTTCACGCCGAGCTCGTCGAAGAGGGCGAGCAGCCGGTGCGTCTGGCGTGGCAGCGCGTCCGTGCGCTGGCGCCAGCCGGCGTCCCCGAGACGCCGGCGGACGAGCTGATGCCAGTCCTCGAAGTCGACGCTGAGCAGCGCTTGGGGACGGGGCTGGCGCTGCGTCTTCACCTGATGCTGAGGCTGCGCCTGGCACTGCGTCTGCGTCTGATGCTGTGCCTGCGCCTGTTGACGCCGCGCCCCGCTCGCGACCTCCTCGCTCATCGGAGCTCGGCGTCGGATCGGCTGCGCCGACGATGCGGGCCCCAGAGCTGGGCGGACAGCCCTGAGATCGGTGCTCATGCGCGCTGGGTCGTCGCTTCAGGGCTGGCGTGCCTCTGCAGCTCGCGCCGGGCGATGCTGAGCTTGTGCACCTCGTCAGGACCGTCTGCGATGCGCAGCGTCCGCACATGCGCATAGGCGGCGGAGAGGCCGAAGTCCTCGCAGATGCCGGCGCCGCCGTGGACCTGGATGGCGCGGTCTATCACCTTCAGCGCGACGTTCGGGGCAGCAACCTTGATCGCTGCGATCTCGACGCGTGCGCCCCTGTTGCCGACCGTGTCCATCAGCCAAGCCGCCTTCAGCGTCAGCAGGCGCGCCATCTCGATCTCGACACGCGACTCAGCGATCCAGTCCTGGATGTTGCCGCGCGCAGCGAGGGGCTGCCCGAACGTGACCCGGGAGGCGGCGCGCCTGCACATCGCCTGAAGTGCCCTCTCTGCGATTCCGATGCAGCGCATGCAGTGGTGGATGCGGCCTGGCCCCAGCCTCGCCTGGGCGATCATGAAGCCGTCGCCCTCTCCTCCGATGAGGTTCTCGGCGGGCACCTCGACCTCCTCGAAGGCGATTTCGGCGTGGCCCTCCTTGTCCTCGTAGCCGAAGACCGGCAGCCCTCGCAGCACCTGAACGCCCGGGGTGTCGATCGGCACGAGGATCATGCTCTGCTGGCGGTGGGGAGGCTGATCTGAGCCTGCAGGTGAGGTTCTGCCCATGACGATGAGCAGGCGACAGAGGGGGTGAAGCGCGCCCGATGCCCACCACTTCCTTCCGTTGAGCAGGAAGCTGTCTCCCCGCCGCTGCATCGAGAGCGCGATGTTCGTCGCATCCGAGCTCGCTGTGTCAGGCTCGGTCATCGCAAAGGCGGATCGGATCTCGCCTGAGAGCAGCGGCGCAAGCCACTCTCGCTTCTGGCGCTCGCTGCCGAACTGCCGCAGAAGCTCCATGTTGCCGGTGTCAGGCGCAGAGCAGTTGCATGCCTCCGGTGCGATCGGCGAGCGGCCGAGGATCTCCGCAAGCGGCGCATACTCGACGTTGGAGAGGCCAAGTCCGAGCTCCTCATCAGGAAGGAACATGTTCCACAGACCCTCCCTCCTCGCGCGCGCCTTGAGCCTCTCCATCACCTCCGGCTGGTGATGGGGGTCGCCCGCCTCGATGATCTGCTGCTCGTGGACCTTCTCTGCCGGCAGCACGTGCTCCTCCATGAATGCCTGCAGCTGCCCTGTCAGCTGCAGGCAGCGGTCCGTCGGGTTGAAATCCACAGTCTCGCCTCCTGCTGTCGATCGTCGGCCGCCTGCCTTCGCAGACCCTCCGCCTGCCACGATCTCACAGCTTCGCATCTGTCGTATCCGACGGTGCACGCAGGCTTCCTCGATGCCCCCTCGGGGCCTGAGCGGGGCATCGTCTCCGACGGTGCGCAGGCTTCCTCGATGCCTCCCCTCGGGGCCTCGAGGGGGCCGTCGTCTCCGACGGTGCGGGTAGGCTGTGGACGTGCAGGAGCAGAGGTCGTCTGAAAGCAGCTACCGCGACGCCGGCGTCGACTACGACCTGCTCGACGCGGGCAAGCGCCTCGCGGTCGCCTCCGCCCTGAAGAGCTCGCCGCTGCTTCGCGCGCGGGGCGGGCAGGCGATCGACGCTTCGAGAGGGGAGCCCGCGTTCGTCTTCCAGCACGGTGGCGCGACGCTCGCGACGGTGATCGAGTGCCTCGGAACGAAGTCGGTGATCGCGCGGGAGGTGCATGAGCAGCTCGGTCTCGACGGCTGGTCAGCGGTCGCCTACGACACTGTTGCGGCGATCGTGAACGACCTCTGCTGTGTCGGTGCGCTGCCGCTCGTCGTCTCCGCCTACTTCGCGACGGGCAGCTCAGAGTGGCACGTCGCAGCCGACCGGAGCGCGTCGCTCGTGAGCGGATGGCTCGAGGCGTGCGAGGAGGCGGGATGCGCGTGGGGCGGGGGGGAGTCCCCAGCCCTGAAGGGCCTGATCGCCGAAGGGGAGGTGGAGCTCGCAGGCTCGGCGGTCGGCTCGGTCGTGGGCGGCGGCGCGCCGATCCTCGGCGAGGATCTGCGCCCAGGCGATGAGATCGTGCTGGTCGCCTCGAACGGCCTGCACGCGAACGGCGCCTCGCTCGCGCGCCTCGTCGCATCGCGGCTGCCAGACCGGTACGAGACGGCCCTGAGCGATGGTCAGAGGCTTGGCGAGGCGCTGCTGAGGCGCTCGCGCATCTACGTGAGGCTCGTCGAGGCGATGCTCTGCGCGGACCTGCCGATCTGCTACCTGAGCCACATCACAGGGCATGGCCTGTTGAAGCTGATGCGCGCGAAGGCGTCGCTGACCTATCGCATACGGTGCCTGCCACCTGCGCCAGAGGTGCTCTCCCTGCTCGTCGAGAACCTCGACATGGATGCGGCGACCGCCTACAGCACCTTCAACATGGGGGTGGGGCTTGCCGTCTACTGCCGTCCTTCCGCAGGCGCTGAGGTCGCAGCGCTTGCTGCTCGCCTCGGATTCGATGCGGTGCGCGCCGGGGTCGTCGAGGATGGTCCTCGCGAAGTCGTGCTCGAGCCCGTCGGCGTGCGCTACTCAGGCGAGCGCCTGCGTCTGTCTTGACGCAACTCTCAGCCTGAAGCTGAAGGTGATGCAGCAGACGCGGCGAGCGATCGCTGCCCGTCTGCATGCTGAGGAGACGACTTGGTTGGATGACGATCGTTATCTTGCTGACGGTCGCAACTTGAACAGGTCGGGATGTCGAGGTATCGTTTGTGGTCAGATTGCCGCTTTCCCTTCAGCCGTCGGCTTGGGGATCTCGATGTCGCCGGACCGTCGAAGGTCGCGAAGCTGCGCGGATCGAGGCGGGTTCTGTCAACCGAACAGAGGAGAGAAGAGCCGATGCGAAGAGCATCAATCTTTACGGCTGCGTGTGTCGCTCTGGGCTGCGCGCTCCCGGCGGCGGCCACTGCGGCCCCGACGGTCACGTTCAAAGCGAGGGCCGTGCCAGTCCCGAAGAACCTGACGAGCAAGCACAGCCCAGCCTGGCCGCACACCGGCAACATACTTGGCGCGCCAGCCGCCGTCGAAGCCACCTTCACGATCAAAGGCAGCGAATACAACGGCTTCCCGGCACCGCTTCGCCAGGTCGTCGTCTACCTGCCGAAAGGCGTGAAGCTGCACCCCCAGGCCTTCAAGACCTGCCCTGAAAGCTACGTGAAGGCGAACGAGCTGTACAAGTGCCCGAAGGCATCGCTCGCGAGCCCGCCCGGGGAAGCTCGCGGTGAGGTCCAGTTCGGGACGCAGGCGCCTGTGAAAGAGACCGTGAAGGTGCAGGCCTACTTCCTGCCGAAACGGGGCCTCGGCTTCTGGATCGAAGGCAGGGAACCCGTTGTGATCGAAGAAGCGGCGACAGGGCAGATCAAGCCGAGCTCAGGCGCCTTCGGCCTGCGCGAGGTGACTGAAGTGCCGCTGATCGTGCCGACGACGGATTCGCACGCCGCCTCCGCCGAATACATCAGCGTGAAGATCGGCGCTGCGATGAAGAAGGGCAAGAAGCTGATCTCCTATGGCACGATGCCGACGAGCTGTCCAAGGGGTGGATTCCCAGCGAAGGCTGAACTCACGTTTGGCGTGAAGGAAGGCGAAAAGGGTGCCGCAGGCAACTCGCCGACGGAAACGGTGAAGGTGACGACGACCGCCCCCTGTCCGAAGGGCTCGGTTGCGAAGGGCAAGGGCCACAAGAAGGGCAAGGGCAAGAAGAAGAAGAAGTAGTAGTAGAGGAGAGATGATGCCGCCGGGGCGCTGGAGCGCCCCGGCGGGGTCGCGCAGAGGCGGCGTGGGGGCGGCTCTGACCATCAGGCAAGAGCTGCCCCCACCGTCGCTCGGGATCGATGAGCCCGGATTGGGGACCAAGGAAGGATCGGGGACCGAGGAAGTGTCGGGGTGAACAGCAAGAGCGGCGGGCGGCGGAAGGGTGCAGCAGCGGCGGGACTCGCGGCCGCCGCACTCATCGCAGGCGTGGTTGCGTTCCTGCTGCTCGCGGCGCCAGGCGGCTCGAACGGGTCCTACACCGTGCGTGCGATCTTCGACGATGCCGCGAACCTGACGGTCGGCGAGGACGTGAAGATCGCGGGGGCGAAGGTCGGCAAGGTCGGCACCGTCGAACCGACGCCAGAAGGCAAGGCGGCCGTTTCGCTGCACATCGAAAACCCCGGCTTTCAGGATTTCCGCGCCGACGCCAGCTGCGAAATCGCGCCCCAATCGCTGCTCGGCGAGCAGTACGTCAACTGCTCGCCGACCCAGCCCCGTCCCGAAGGCGCACCGCTTCCACCGCCCCTGAAACGCATCCCTTCGGGCAGGCCCGGCGCAGGGCAGTGGCTGCTGCCGCTGGCGAACACCTCGAGCCCAGTTGGCGTCGACCAGCTCCAGAACATGACACGCATGCCAGAAGAGCAGCGCCTTCGCATCATCCTGAACGAACTGGGCGCGACCTTCGCCGACCGCGGACCGGAGCTCCACGAAGTGATTCTGCGGGCGAACCCTGGGCTGAAGGAGTTGGAAAAGGTCCTCGACATCTTCGCAAGCCAGAACAAGCTGCTTGCGAACCTCGCCGTCGAATCGAACAGGGCGCTTGCGCCGATCGCCGCCGACCGCGCGCACGTCGAAGGCTTCATCACCCACAGCAGCGAAGTCTCAGCGGCGAGCGAGCGCCATCTGCCCGAACTGGAAGAAGACCTGAAGGGCTTCCCCGCATTTTTGCGCCAGCTCGGGCCCGCGACCGAACGGATCGGCCAGTTCGCGGAAGCAACGACCCCGACTGCGAAGGCGCTGAGCACGGCCGCCCCGGCGATCGACAGGGCCTTCGAAGACCTGCCGGCGTTCTCACGCAGCTCGAGCAGCTATCTGATCAGCCTCGGCAGCACAGCGAAGGTGACAGGCCCGGCGCTGAAGGCGGCGACGCCCCTTCTGAACCGCCTGGAGGCGCTGGGCGCCGCGAGCAGGCCGTTCGCGTCGAGCTTCGCCGAACTGCTCGCAGGCAAGCACGGGATTCGGGAAACGGGCGGGCTCGAGCGCATCATGGACTTCATCTATCTCGGCGCGGGGACGACGAACGGCTACGACAAGCTCGGACACTTCCTGCGCGCGGAGGTGGTGGGAGACATCTGCGTCAGCTACGTGACGAAGCCGAACGGCACCTGCCCTGCGACCTTCCACGGCGAAGCGGGCTCTGTGCCCGCAGGCGAAGAACGGGCGCCGTCGCGGGGGCGCCACGGGCGCGCAGCGGCTGCATCGAGCGGCGAGCATGGGGCATCCGCATCGAGCGGCGAACCTGCCTCAGCCAGCTCGCGCACCGCGGATTCTGCCGCGTTTGCGAAGGCGCGTTCAGTGCGCAGCGGCGGGCTGATCGCTGAGCGCACGATCGCCGTCCTGGAAGGCGCAAGCCCTGCGCAGGCGATCGCGGAGTTCCCCGGTCCTGAAGAAGGTGCGCCCTCGAAGCACTCAGGCCAGCCAACACGAGCGGCGACGCCTGTCGGCGGCGCCGCCTCAAAGACGACCTACTACACGCCTGGGCAGGAACCCGCCGGCGTGAGCGCACGGCTCCTCGAATATCTGCTTGGCGGATGATGAGAGCCTGCTGCGACAGATCTCGCCAGTGGCTCTCAGGGCTTGCGATCGCGACCATGCTGAGCGCGGTGAGCCTCGCTGCATGCGCGGCGTCCACTGCGGAGGCCTCTGCCGATGGGTTGATCCTCGGCTCAGGCGGCCCCTTCGCGACACCGGAGATCGTGGAGGCCGCAGGCTCGCACATCTCGACCTCGAGGGCGGACAGCGCGAGCTCGAGGTCGAGCAGAGCAGGGACTGCGAGAAGCAGCGAAACGGCGACGAGCACCGCGGCCTCGAGCTCGAGCACGACGGAATCAGGTTCGAGCACCTCCTCGAGCACGACGAGCACGACGAGCACGACGAGCACGGCGACCACGACGAGCACGACGAGCACGACGAGCACGGCGACCACGACGAGTGCGACGAGCACGACGAGCGAACGCAGTGAAGTGAGCACGTCGACGGGGACGAGCTCGACGACTTCGCAGGCCGAAGGGGAGGCGCCAGGCGCAGCGGGGTCCCCGGGCCTCACCTCGGCTGAGAGCACGAGCACGGCGACCACGACCGTCACGACTGCGGGCAGCCGCTCGGGGTCTTCTGAGGAAGGGCAGAGGGCGAAGCCCGGCGGCGGCAGCGGTGCGAGCCGCACCGCCGGGACCGCGAAAGGGCAGAGCCTCAGCGGCGTGAAGCGCGGCGCAGGCACCCGCGCCGCAGGGCAGAGCGGCGAAGGCGCGAGCACGGGAGCGGTGAGCCTCGGCACGCCGCCGCTGCCCTTCTCGCTGCGCGCGCCGATCACAGGAGTCCCCGCCTTCTTCATCGAAACTCTGAGCGTGCCGCCGTTCCTGCTGCCGATCTATGAGGCGGCAGGAATCGCCTACGACGTTCCTTGGGAGGTGCTCGCGGCGATCAACGAAGTCGAGACCGACTACGGCCGCGACCTGAGCATCTCGAGCGCCGGCGCGGAGGGCTGGATGCAGTTCCTGCCGCAGGAGTGGCGGATCTACGGAGTCGACGCGACAGGCAGCGGCTACGCCGACCCGTACAACCCCGCAGACGCGATCTTCGCGGCAGCTCGGTATCTCGCCGCCGCCGGTGGAAGCTCCCACATCCGCGCGGCGGTATACGCCTACAACCACTCCGAGGCATACGTCGCAGCGGTGATGATGCGCGCGCAGCTGCTCGCAGGGATGCCGCCGCAGCTGCTCTCCGCCCTGATGAGCCTGACCGAAGCACGCTTTCCGGTGCACGCCCCCGCGCACTTCTCCGACGGCTTCCCTGAGGTGGCCTCGCCGAAGGGTCACCTTCACCCGATCGCAGGGACGACGATCTACAGCGTGCCGAGGGCCCCAGTGATCGCGGTCGCGGACGGCACGATCACCGCGATCGGGCGATCAAGGGCGCTTGGTCTCTACGTGCGGCTGAGGGACGCCTACGGCAACCGCTACACCTACGCCGACCTCGGCAGCATCGCAGGTCTCTACCCGGTGCTCTCGCCGCGCAGGCTGCTTCCGGCGCGGAGCAGGCGGCTGCCAGTCGGCCCGCCGCCGAAGGCGCCGGCGAGCGCGGGCGTGCAGCGCCACTCCCCGCTGAGCGAAGCAGCGACGAGGTCAGGACTGGCCTTTGGGCTCGTCGAAGCGCTGCGAGAGCCCCCAAGGGGGATCTCAGCGAGCGGTGGGCGGCAGCGGCCTCTGAGCAGAGCGGCGCGAGAGCAGTCCCGAAGCTTCACCGCCGGCATCGAGCGCGTGACCCTGCGCCCGCTGAAGGTCGGCGCCCACGTGATCGCAGGCACGATCCTCGGGCACCTCGCCGGTGGGGGCGATGGCCACCCTGGAAGCGGGGTGCAGCGTGGAGGCGAAGGGCACCTCGAAGGCGGCGGTGAAGCACACATGCTCTTCCAGATACAACCCGCCGGAGCCGGCCTGATCGATCCGAAGCCGATCCTCGACGGCTGGGTCGCGCTCGAAGACACGCAGATATTCAAAGCGAAGGGCGAGAACCCCTTCTTTGCCACCTCACCGACCCCTGGCCAGGCGCTGTTGGAGTCCGCGGGCCAGCTGCAGCAGCAGGTGCTGCGCAACAGGGGGATCCGGCTGGAGGGCTGCATGCGGGCGGAGGTGGCGGGCGGTGCGATGGAGCGGCAGGTGCTCGCGATGCTCGAGCTGCTGTCGGTTTCAGGGTTGAACCCGACGGTGAGCGGCAGAGGCTGCAAAGCGCTGCGGGCGTCTCTGCGACCTGGCGCTCGCTTCGGCGTGAGCGCAGCTTCCAACGATGGGCCAAGCGCGCGGAGCAGCGGCGCTGCAGCAACCGCGCTCGCGCTGCAGCCAAGCGCCGCCGCAGGGTCGGCGCTGAGGCGGGCGGCGAGTGGCGAGACGGTCGTGATCACCGCGATAAACGGCCTGCCCGTCGCCTCACAGACAGGGCTTGGCGGCCTCGACGACGCCGTAGAGCGCAAGCTGATCGGCCTGCAGGCGACGATGAAGCCTGCGGCGATCGCGGGACCGGTGCGCTACCCAAGCGCAGAAGGCGTCGACATCGAACACGCCGCGCGCTCGCTGAGGGTCTCCTTCGCGCCGCCAGTTGCGGGCGGCAGGTCGAGCGGCGCGGTCGCTGCCGCCGCAAGCGCGAGCTCAGGGCTCTCTGCCTCGGCGTGGCAGGCGCTGATCGCGCGACTCGCGCAGATCCCAAGCCCTGCGGTTGCGAGCACTCCGAGCGCAGCGGCGATCCCAGATGCGCAGCTTGGGAGTGAAGGGGGCCCCTGAGTCGATGGCGACGATCACGCGCGAGACGAGACCGCAGCCCAGCCGGGATGCACCCGAGCGACCGCCTCACGAGCGCAGGCGCGCAGGGGCGTGGCTTGGCAGGGCGATCGCCTTCGGCCTGCTCGCAGCGCTCGTCGGGGCGATCGCCTACCTCATCGCCTCCGGCGGCAGCGAAGCCGAATACCACCTGATGTTCGCAAGCGCCGACGAACTGGTGAAGGGCGATCAGGTCGAGGTCGGCGGCGTGCCCGTCGGCAGCGTGAAGGCGATCGCCCTCACCCACGACTACGAGGCCGATGTGACGATCACCGTCGAAGGGCGGCTCGTGCCGCTGCACGAAGGCACGACCGCGCTGATCAGGGTGCCTTCGCTCTCGAGCGTGGCGAACCGCTACATCTCGCTTGCCCCAGGGCCGAACAGCAACCGCCCCCTGCGCTCAGGCTCGACGCTGCCGACGAGCAGGACTGAAGGCGCCGTCAATCTCGACCAGCTGTTCAACACGCTGAACCCGAAGACCCGGCACGGCCTGCAACAGCTGATCGAAGGATTCGCGAGCCAGTACGAGGGCGCAAGCCGTGACGTGAACATCTCTACGAGGTTCTTCCCACCTGCGCTGCAGGCGACCGACCATTTCTTCAACGAGCTCGTTCGCGACGAACACGTCTTCAACGGCTTCCTCGTCGAGGCGGCGAAGGCTCTGAGCACGCTCGCCGAACATCGCAGCGAGCTCGCCGGGGTCGTGAACAACGGAGCCCACGCCTTCGCGGCGATCGGCTCAGAGGCGGAAAGCCTCGAAGCGGGGATAAAGGAGCTTCCAGAAGCCTTCAAGGAAGGCAACCGCACCTTCGCGCGGCTGCCAGCGGCGCTTGCGGCGCTGCGGAAGCTCGTGAACGTCTCGAAGCCGAACACGAAGAAGCTCGCACTGTTCTTCGAACGCCTGGATCCCCTGCTGAAGCTGGCGACGCCCGTGCTGAGGCAGCTGAGCACTGCGATCTCGAAGCCTGGGCCAAACAACGACCTGACCGAATTCGCGCTCGCCCTGCCAGGGCTTGCGAAGTCGCTGAAGAGCGCCTCGCCAAGCGGGGTGAAGGCTCTGCACGAATCGGTGCCGGTGACGGCGTTCTTCGGCCCCTACTCGCCCGACCTGATCGGGCTCTTCCACGACTTCGGGCAGGAGGCGGGCTACTACGACGGCAACGGCCACTACGTCCGGGTGAGCCCTGACTTCGCCGATTTCAGGTACGCAGAAGAAAAGCTGATCCCCGTCACCCCGCAGGAAGGCCTCGAAGGGCTGAAGACCGGTCAGCTGACGCGGTGCCCCGGTGCCGCGACCCAGCCAGCCGCCGACGGCTCCTCGCCCTACACCGACGAAGGCAAGCTCGGCTGCAACCCGCAGGAGCTTCCATGAGCGTTCGCGACGGATCGCTCCCAGGCAGGTGGACGATGAGGGGCTCTCACGGCAAGCTGCGGGAGGCGCAATGAACCGCGAGCGTGGATCGACCGCGGGCAGTCGACTGCGCACCGGCTGGCGCTCAGCGCGGGAGCAGGTGCAGTGAACCGCCGGCGTGGATCACTCGCAGGCAGCCCGCTGCTGATCGGTGCGCTGACGGTCCTGATCGTGATCGTCGCCGTATACATCTCCTACAACGCGAACAGCGGCCTTCCGTTCGTACCGACCTACGACATAACGGTCGAACTGCCAGAAGCGTCGAACCTGCTTCCCGGCAACGAGGTGCGCCTCGGGGGGGCGAGGGTGGGGATCGTCGAAAAGATCGTCCCCTACGAGAATCCGCGAGACGGACGGCTTGCGGCGATCGCGAGCCTGAAGCTGGAAAAGAAGGTGGAGCCGCTGCCGGCGAACACGAAAGCGATCGTGCAGTCTGTCTCCTCCGTCGGCCTGAAGTACCTCGAACTGGAACGTGGGGACTCGAAGGCGACGATCCCCGATGGAGGCAGGATCCCGATCTCGCAGACGCGGGAACCAGTGGAGCTCTCTCAGCTGTTCAACATGTTCAACAAGAAGACACGCGTCGCCAACCAGCAGAACCTCACGAACTACGGCAACGGCTTTGCCGAACGCGGTGCCGGCCTGAACGAAGCGATCCGTGAACTGAAGCCGCTCCTGAACCGGCTCGTGCCCGTGATGCGCAACCTCGCATCGAAGGCGACGAACCTGACGAACCTGTTTCCTTCGCTGGATCGGGCGGCGAGAGAAGTAGCTCCCGTCGCCGAAGACCAGGGCAGGCTCTACACCGCGCTCGACACGTTCTTCGGCGCCTGGGCGAAAGTGTCGCAGTCGCTTGAAGCGTCGATCGAAGGCGGCCCAGCCGCCCTGCACGAGGCGACCCACTCCTTCGCGTATGAGGCGCCCTTCATGCGCAACAGCACGGAGTTCATGCGCCTGCTGCAGCCGAGCGCAGAAGCTCTGATCAAAGCGGCGCCACCTCTGAGCCATGCCTTCGAAGCGGGCTCGAGGACGCTTGCGAGCGCTCGTTCCCTGAACAGCGAGATCGCCTCCTCCTCGCGCTCCGTCCAGGCCTTCGCCGAAAACCCGATCGTGGAGCTCGCCCTCGAAGACCTGACGCACACGGCGACGATCGGCACGCCGTTCATCTCTTCGCTTGCCGCCGACCAGGTCGACTGCAACTACATAACGCTCGCCTTCCGCAACGTCGCAAGCGCGTTCTCCGAGAGCATCGGCATAGGCACGCTCGCCCGCGCGAGCGTCGTGCTGCCGCCGGATGGGCCTGACGCGGAAGGCAGCCCCTCCTCTGCGCCCGCGAACGGCGGCGGCTCAGCTCTCTATGCGGAAGCGAATCACCTCCACTACAACCCCTACCCGAACATCGCGACCTGCGAAGCGGGCAACGAGCGCTACGCGGCGGGGCAGACGGTGATCGGGCACGCCCCAAGCTCAGGTACAGGGCGGGAATTCACGAAGCGCACCGAAAACCTCTTCGGCGAACCGTATCCGAAGTCGACTCTGAAGGACCTGTCGACAAAAGCAGCGTCAGGTGGCCACCGATGAGGCCGCGCTTCTGGAGAAGGCGCGACCGGGTGCCCGTCTCTGAGCTGCGGCGGACCAACTCGCTGCGCTTCGGCTCCGGGCTTCTGATTCTGCTTGCGATCGGCGTCTACTTCGGGTTCGCCCAGCACATCCCCTTCACCCACGGCTATCGCCTGAAGGCCGTCTTCGCCTCTGCACAGAACATCGCGCCGAGATCGCCAGTGAGGATCGCGGGCGTGACCGTCGGCGATGTCGTCTCCGTGCAGCGCGAGGGAGAAGCCGGGTTGGTGACGATGGAAATCCAGCAGAGCGGCCTGCCGATCCACCGTGACGCGACCCTGAAGATCTGGCCGCGCCTGTTCCTCGAAGGCAACTGGTTCGTGGAACTTCGCCCAGGCACGCCATCCTCGCCGACGATCAGCTCCGGGTCGACGATCCCGATCACCCAGACGGCTGACCCCGTGCAGCTCGATCAGGTGCTCGACATCCTCCACAAAGGCACGAGGGCTGACCTCCAGGTGCTGCTCCAGGAATATGGACAGGCCCTGAGCAGCAGGCCAACGAGCGCTGAAAACGCAGAACAGGCGCCAGAAGTGAGGGGCAAGACAGGCGCGGAAGCGCTGAAAGAAGCCGCCCGCCACGGTCCTGCAGCGCTGCGCGGCGGTGCGATCGTCCAGCAGTCCCTGGGCGGAGTCGAACAGCACGACATATCGAAGCTGATCTCCGGCATAGAGCGGTTCACGAAGGGCTTGAGCGCGAACGAGGCCGCCCTTGGCGCGTTCGTCGACCACTTCGACACCTTCCTCGAAAGCTTCGCAAACCAGTCCTCGAGCCTTCGCGCCGCCGTCGCGCAGCTGCCTGGCGCGCTGAGATCGACGCGGGGAGCGTTCGCCGCGCTCGATGGAGCGCTTGCGCCGATCGAATCGTTCTCGAAGGCGATCACCCCCGGCGTGAGTGAGACAGGTGCGACGATCGATGCGGCGCTGCCATGGATAAAGCAGCTGGACGCGCTGCTCACCCCACACGAGCTCGGCGGCCTGGCCGAAAGCCTGAGTGAAGCAAGCCCTGCGCTCGCGGGCCTGATCGGCGGCCAAAAGGCGTTCTTCAAGCAGTCGAACCTGTTCAGCAGGTGCCTGACGAAGGTCTTCTTCCCCGCCGGCGACGTGAAGCTGCAGGACGGCGCTGCAACGACAGGCAGCGAGGCCTACAGGGAATTCTGGTACCTGATGACCGGACTTGCAGGCATCGGTCAGAACTTCGACGGCAACGGCGCCTTCTCACGGTTCCTCGCGGGCGGCGGCGGGCACACGCTCGTCTCAGGGCCGACCTCGATCGTCGGCGTGACAAGCAGACCGGGATCGAAGCTGATCGCGCGGGCGACCCTGAGCCCCGAAGGAACGAGCCCACGCTTCCCAGCGACCGAGCCTCCCTACGAGCCGATGGTCGCCTGCGACACGCAAGCGGTGCCTGACCTGAACGGGCCGCTCTCCCATGGGCCGGCAGATGGGAGCGGCGGATGAGCTCGCAGGGCGCTGACGATGGACGCGGGAGCGGCGGATGAGCTCGCAGGGGGCTCACCACGGACGCGGCATAGCGGACCAGATACGGCGCTACCGCACCGCGTTCATCGCGGTGGTGACGATCATCGTGATCGCCGTGTTCGTCGGCGGATACGTGCTCGTGCACGAGCGGCTGCCGCTGCCAGGTGAAAGCACCTTCGTGCTGAAGGCCGACTTCAGCAGCGCCTCAGCGATCGCCCCAGGCCAGGGTCAGGCGATCACGATCGCGGGCGCGAAGATCGGCGAAGTCGCCGCCGTCGAGCTGCGCCATGGTGTCGCAGAGGTGACGATGGACATCACCCCGAAGTACGCCCGCTACATCTACCGCAACGCGACCCTGCTGCTGCGCCCAAAGACGCAGCTGAAGGACATGACGATCGAGATCGACCCTGGCAGCAGATCGAGCGGGCGCATCAAAAGCGGTTACACCTTCGGGCTTGCGAACACCGCCCCCGACATCGACTTCGACAAGTTCCTCGCCGCTCTCGACGTCGAAACGAGGCAGTATCTGCAGGCGCTGATCGCCGCGGCAGGCGAAGGCCTGAAGCACAACGGCAGAGCGCTGTCCGCCGTCTTCCGGCGCTTCGACCCGATCACGCGCGCGATCGAACGGATAACGAGCGAGCTGCAGCACCGCAACGTCGAGATCGAAGACTCGATCCACAACTTCCAGCTGCTGATGAGCGCCCTGGGCAACAAGGACAAGCAGATCGCAGAAGTCGTGCAGTCGGCGCAGAAGGTGCTCGGCGTGTTCGCAAAGCAGGATCGCGCCGTCGAACAGACGCTGCATCTGCTGCCTGGGGCGCTGGGCAAGACGAGGCAGGGCCTCGGCAAGCTGACAGTCGCCGCGGAAGCGCTTGGGCCGGCGCTTGGCAGGCTGCACCGCTTCGCGACCGCGCTTGCGCCCGCCCTGAAGGCGAGCAGGTCGCTGTTCAAGAGCACGACGCCTGTGATCGGCAACGAGATCGCCCCGTTGACGAGGCAGATCACCCCCGTCTTGAAGAAGGTGACGCCCGCGACGAAGCAGTTCGATGAAGCTCTGCCAAAGCTTCAGAGCAGCTTCGCGGTGATAAACGAATTCTTCAACGAGCTCGCCTACAACCCGTCGCCGAAGCAGGCGGGATTCCTGTTCTTCCTGCTGTGGGCCGACCACGACTTCAACAGCGCCGTGAGCTCTGCAGATGCGAACGGGCCCGTCGGTCGCACGCTGCTGTACCTGAACTGCGAAGTCGCCTCGATCCTCGGAGGAATCGCTGAAGTCAACCCTGACGTGCGGCTTCTGATCGGGCTGCTGAAACCACCGGAACGGGCAGAATGCGAGGCGAAGGGGCTGCCCGTCGCCGGCAGCACGAGTGCAAGCAGCGCAAGCGTGCGCAAGGGTGGGCGCGCGAGCGCGGCGGCGAGCTCGAACGTGGCCGGCAAGAACGTGGGCGGGAAGAGATAGATGCAGAAGCGCGCGCCAACGCTTGCGAACATCCTCGTGATCTGCCTGTTTGCGCTGAGCGTGTTCGGCCTGCTGCTGTTCCTGTGGGAGACGTTCGGCGGCAGCGCGCCGCTGCAGGCGCGCGGCTACCGCTTCACCGTCACCTTCCCGCGCACGCTCGAGCTCGCAGAACAGTCGGAAGTGAAGATAAGCGGCGTGCCAGTCGGCCACGTGATATCGCTTGCGTCGAGCAGGGAAGGGCTGACGCGGGCGACGATCGAAATTGACAGCCAATACGCGCCTCTGCACGTCGACGATCACGTGATCCTGCGTCAAAAGACGCTCCTCGGCGAGACCTACGTCCAGGTGAAGCCAGGCAGTCGGAGCGCACCCGTGCTGAGGAGCGGCGCCGAACTGGGGCGCGCGAACGTCGAACCGTTCGTGACCCTCGACGACATACTCTCGACGTTCAACAAGAAAGTGAGGGAAGCGTTCAGGACGTGGATGATCGCAAGCGCTGAAAGCTTCAACGGAGAGAGTGAAAACCTGAATCTGTCGTTCGCTGACATCCCCCCCTTCGTCGAAAGCGCGAACCGCGTGCTGAAGCTGCTCGTCTCCCAGCAGGGCGCGGTGCGCGCGCTCGTACGTGACACTGGGGATGTGTTCGACGCGCTGACGGAAAGATCCGGCCAGCTGCGCGAATTCACGGTCGCCGGCAGCGAGGCCTTCAGTGCGGCGGCGCGCGCGAGCAGTCAGTGGGCAGCCGCGTTCAAGCAGCTGCCCGCATTCGAGCGCAACTCGAGCGCCGCCCTGCGCAGCCTGAACAGGCTGGCCGCCGACGCAAACCCGCTGCTCGTGCAGCTGAAGCCCGCAGAGCGCGCGCTCACCCCGCTCGTGCGGCAGACGGAGCGCTTCGCGCCCACCTTCGACTCCTTCCTGACGGCCCTCGGCCCGTTGACGAAAGCGGCGAAGAGCGGCCTGCCGGCTCTGTCGAAGTCGCTTGCGCTGACGACCCCTCTGCTCGAAGCGCTGCGGCCAGTGCTCCACAACATCGATCCCTTCCTTCAGTACACAGACGAATACCTGCCTTCGCTGCAGTCCTTCTTTGCGAACCTGACTGCCGCAAGCGAGGCGATCATCGGCAACTCGAACGTGAAAGGCACGACGGTGAGACAGCACTACGTGCGCGCCGAGCAGTACGTCGGGCCCGAATCGCTTGCGGTGTATGGCAAGCGGATCGGCACGAACAGGGCAAACCCATACAGCCACCCAGGCGCGTTCAGCGAACTTGCAAGCGGGCTGCAGGTGTTCAGCTCTGCGAGCTGCGCAAACAGCGCGCCATCGGTCGAAGACCGTCCAAACGAACAGGTCTCACAGCAGCTGATCGAACAGCTGATTGCACTGAAAGTGGTGAACGCTCCTGGAAGCACGACGAACTCCGTACCTGCTCCCGCATGCAGGCAGCAGGCGCCGTTCACCTTCAACGGCAAGACGAGTGAATTCCCGCACGTGAGCGCCTCAGAATAGGATGATGAGGATGGCGGAGGGCGCAGGAGAGCAGGGAGAGGTGCACAGGGCAGATGAGGCCGATGTCGGCGAAAGCGGGCAGCCGGACGGTGCACGGTGGAGAGCTGGGGGCGATGGTGATCGAGCGTTGCCAACCGACGAGGAGGCGGCCGCCGCCTCCTCGTACGACCACCACCCCGAGCAGGTGGTGAGCGGCGCGCAAGACGGCAGATGGTCGATCCGGTGCATAGACGTCGTGAAGCGGCTTGGAGGCGTGCCGGTGCTGAACGGCTTGAACGTCGCGTTCCCAGACGACACGATCACCGTCGTGCTTGGACCGTCAGGTACGGGAAAGAGCGTGCTGATAAAGCACGTGATCGGGCTGATGTTCCCCGACGCTGGGGATGTCCTGGTGCATGGGCAGTCGGTGCCGAAGATGACCCTGCCGCAGCTGCTTCAGATGCGTCGCAAGATCGGAGTCCTCTTCCAGGATGGCGCTCTGTTCGGGTCTATGAGCGTCTTCGACAACATCGCCTTCCCTCTGCGCCAGCACACAGACCTTCCTGAGGCGAAGATCGCAGAGATCGTGACGCAGCGGCTCGCCGACGTCGGGCTCTCAGAGGCGATCAACGACATGCCATCGCAGCTCTCAGGCGGCATGCGCAAGCGGGCGGGCTTTGCGAGGGCGCTGGTGATGGAGCCTGACATCGTGATCTTCGATGAGCCCGACTCAGGGCTCGACCCTGTGCGCACCGCTCTGCTGTGTGAGCTGATAAAGGAGATGCATGAGCAGCACAAGGGCACCTATCTCGTAGTGACCCACGACATCGCCTCCGCGAGGCGCATCGGCGAGCACATCGCACTGCTTTGGCGCGGGAAGATCGTCGAGTCTGGTGGGGCGGAGCGGATGTTCTCCTCAGAGAACCCATTCGTGCGTCAGTTCCTGAGCGGTGCTGCAGCAGGGCCGCTGGGGATGGACTGAGAGGCTTCCTGCTCACGCAGATCACCTGGGCGTGATCGAGGGTCCTGAGGCGAGCTGATGGCGCACTCTGCGATGAGGCGACTTCGGTGCTCGCATCGAAGGCGGCGATGCGATGGCGAGCTCGAGATGAGCTGCCCGCTGATGGCTCCTTGGCGCCTGCCTTGATATCCACTGCGATCCTATGCGAACATGTGTTCGCCAATGGTCGTGTGCCTGAACTTCCCCCGCTTCGAGCTTGCGGTCGCCTTGGGCGGCCGGGAGCAGAGATGCCCCCCTGAGTGCAGGCGAAGCGCAGTGGGGCGTTCTGAGCCCTGTGCGATCGCGCCGACACCTGGGGGACGAAGGCTGATCGGGGAGGTCTCAGAGGCGGCGGAAGCAGATGGCGTACGCGCTGGGATGGAGTTGGGTGAGGCGCTTGCACGCTGCCCCTCTCTGTGCCTGCTTCCCGCGAATCCGCTTGGAGCGGCAGAGGCGTGGGAGGTGATTCTGGATGCGCTCGAAGGCATCGGCGCGGAGGTGGAGGCGTCGAGGAGAGGGCTTGCCTTCTTTCAGGCGGACGGTCTGCTTGGCCTCCACCACGGCAGGATCGATTCGGTGATGAAGGCGGCGAGGATCGCATGCGCAGAGGCGCTGAGCACCGCTCCGCCTGGCACTGAGGTGAGGCTCTCGCCTGAGATGGGGGTGGGGCCGACGCGCTTCTGCGCGCTTGCGGCAGCCCTCTCTGCTCCCCTGCACGATCGCACGCTCGTCGTGCACGATGGGGAGGCGCCTCGCTGGCTGCGCTCCCAGCCAGTGGAGCTGCTGCGCTTTGAGGCGCAGACGGAGCACCTGCCGCTGCTGCTGCAGAGGCTTGGCATTCGCACGCTTGGGGACCTCCTCGCGCTTGGGCGCGACGCGATCGCCGACCGCTTCGGTCGCGCGGGCGTGCTCGCCTGCAGGCTTGCATCTGGAGAGCAGGAGCCGCTTGCGCGAAGGCGCAGAGAAGAGCGGCTGCAGGAGACGCTGCAGCTCGATGGGGCTGACTCAGGGCCTGCATTGAAGAGCATCCTGTCGGTTCTGATAGAGCGGCTGCTGGCGAATCGATCGCGACGGGGTCGGACGCTGCGTGCGGTGAGTCTCTCAGCGCAGCTGGTGGAGAGAGGCACATGGCGCAAGCGGGTCGTCTTCAGGGAGCCGCTGGGCGAGGCGGAGCGGATAGGGGCAGCGCTGTCCACGAGCCTCGAGGGCCTGCCCGCTCCCGTCGAGGCGCTGTGCCTGAGCGTCGACTGCTTCGGACCACCTGCAGGGGAGCAGCGTGACCTGCTCGGCGATGGTGCCGATGAGAAGCGGGCGCGGCTCGGTGAGGCGGTGGTCCAGGCACAGGCGTTTGCAGGCCTCGATGCAGCCTCGAGGGTGGTGCTCGTCGACCCCGACTCCCGTGTGCCTGAGCGCCGCACGATGCTTGCACCTTTCGAGGCACCGCCTCTGTGAGGGGGATGAAGCGGTGGCTTCTGAGGGCAGGTACTGGAGCGGTGGGGATGTGGGCGGTGGTCCTGGCGGTGGATCTGGCGGCAGCGCCCCCAGGCGCGAGATCCAAGGCGGCGACGGCCAAGGCGACGGCCAAGGCGGCGGGGGACTGGGTGGCAGAGGCACAGGCGGCAAAGGCGGCAGGGGACAGGGTGTCAGCAGGCGTGTGCTGAACAAGCCGCGTCCCGTGAGCGTGAAGGTCGGCGATCGCAGGCATGGCGAAGAGGGCGTCCCTGTCGAGGTTGGCGGCGAACGGATCGAGGCCGTGCGTGAGACCTGGCTCGTAGAGGATCGGTGGTGGACGGAGAGCCCAGTGCGACGTCGCTACTGGGAGGTGGTGAGCGCAGGCGGCCGCAACCTCGTCGTCTTCCACGACCTGCTCTCAGGCCGCTGGTTCTCTCAGGCGGCGTGAGCGCGGGAGATGACGCCCAGGCATGTGTTCGCAGATGCGATGCCCACCACGATACGCAGAGCTGCACAGCCACTCCGCCTACTCGTTCCTGGATGGCGCCTCGAGGCCAGAGGAGCTCGTAGAGAAGGCGCTCGAGCTCGGCTATGAGGCGCTTGCGCTCACAGATCACGACTCGCTCTCAGGGGCGATGGAGCTTGCGATCGCCGCGAAGGGCACGCCGCTGAAGCCGATCTTCGGGGCGGAGATGACGGTGCAGATCGAGCGGCGCGAAGGCGAGGGGTCGCATCGTCGCTTCAGGCGGCGCGAAGGCGAGGGGCTGGATTGTCGCTGCGAGCGGCGCGAAGGCGCTCTCGAGGAGCCTTTCGGTGATCGGGGCGCATTCCGGCACATCACGCTGCTCGTAGGAGACAGACGTGGGTGGGCCAGCCTCTGCAGGCTGATCACGCTTGCTCACAGCCACACTCGGAGCGGCCCTGGGCGCAGGGCTGGGCAGCCGAGCGTGACGCTGGAGCAGGTAGTCGATCACGCCGATGGGCTCGTCTGCCTGAGCGGGTGCGCTGGTCGTGGAATCGAGGATGAGGCGTCTCTGCGCAGGCTGCTGGAGGCCTTCGGCCCGAGGTCTCTGTACATCGAGCTCCAACGCACATACGCTCGCCACGACAGGGCGCGCGCGATGATGCGCGAGCGGCTTGCGCGACGGATCGGCTTGAAGACCGTTGCGAGTGGAGATGTTCACGCACACAGCAGAGAGCGGGCGCTGCTTCAGGACGCATTCGTTGCGATGAGGCACAGGCTGACGCTCGACGGCTGCGAGGCTCACCTGCGCCCGAACCACACCCACGTTCTCGCGAGGCCAGAGGCGCTTGCATCGCGCTTCGCCGGTCACGAGGACGCCGTCGCTGAGAGCGCTGCTCTCGCTGAGACGCTGAACTTCGACCTCTGCGCAGATCTCGGCTACAGCTACCCAGGAGCAGAGAGGGAGGACGCTGCGAGGCGGCTGAGGGAGGTTTGCGAAGCGGCCTTCGATGTGCGCTACGCGCCAGGCTCGAAGCGCAGGGGGGAGGCGGCGCTGCGTCTCGAGGAGGAGCTTGCGGTGATCGAGAAGCTGCGGCTTTCCGGCTTCTTCCTGCTCCACCACGAGATATTCGAGCTCGCAGGCGAGGCGGCTGCCGCTGTGCGCAGAGGGGGCTCAGCGAGCACGCTGCTCACGCCAGGCAGGGGTCGCGGCTCCTCAGTGTCTTCGATCGTCTGCTATCTGACGGGGCTCTCCCACATCGACCCAGTGGAGAACGGCATCGCGATCGGACGCTTCCTGCACGAGGAGATCGAGTCTGTGCCAGACATCGACCTCGACTTTCCGAGAGATGTGCGAGAGAGGCTGATACCGATGATCCACGAGCGCTACGGGCGCGATTGCTCTGCGCTCGTCGCCGCCTTTCCAACCTTCAGGGCGCGTGGTGCGATCAGGGAGATCGGCAGGGCGCTTGGACTGCCGCCAGGCGAGATCGAGCGCGTCGCGCGCACCGCTGATGGGTGGGGGGGAGAGGGGGCGGTTGCAGAGGCGGCGAAGTCCGTCCTCGGCAGGGAGCGCTCGAACACAGGGAGGTGGCGATGGCTCGTCTTTCTCGCCGAGCAGGCACAGCGTCTGCCAAGGCACCTCTCCCAGCATTCAGGCGGGATGATCGTTGCGACGAGGCCGCTGGTCGACTGCTGCCCGATTGTGCCTGCGGCGATCGAGGGGCGCCAAATCGCCCAGTGGGACAAGGACTCCTGTGCTGACGCGGGCTTCTTGAAGATCGACCTGCTTGGCCTTGGGATGCTCTCCGCAGTCGAACGATGCGTCGAGACGATCGCGAGTCGCACCGGCGAGCAGGTTGATCTGAGCAGGATCCCATTCGACGACGAGGCGACGTTCAAGTGCATCGAAGAGGCGCAGACGACAGGCGTCTTCCAGATCGAGAGCCGCGCTCAGATGAGCTCCCTGCGCCGCACGAGGCCAAGGACGCTTGCAGACCTGACGATCCAAGTGGCGATCGTGCGCCCAGGGCCGATCGTAGGTGGTGCGATCAACCCCTACATCGAACGGCGCCAGAGGCTGCTCGCCGAGCCGAGCCTACGCTCAGAGATTCCCTACCCTCACCCTTCGCTGCGGGAGCCGTTGTCTGAGACGCTTGGGACGATCGTCTTCCAAGACCAGGTGATCGAAGTAGCGGTCGCCTTTGCAGGGTTCACGCAGGGCAGGGCGGAGGGCCTGCGCAGGGCGATGTCGAGGAGACGCTCAGCGGAGGCGATCGAGCGTCACCACAGAGAGTTCGTAGAGGGAGCGATGTCAACTCACGACGACGTCGACGAAGCCCTCGCTGAGCGGGTGTGGCAGATGGTCGCAGGCTTTGCGGGGTTTGGCTTTCCGAAGGCTCACGGCGCGGCCTTCGGCCTGCTCGCCTACCAGTCCGCTTGGCTGAGGGTCCATCACCCCGCTGAGTTCCTCTGCGCCCTGCTGAACGAGCAGCCGATGGGCTTCTACGCTCCAGACAGCCTGATCCACGAGGCGCAGCGGCGTGGAGTGAGGGTGCTGCCGCCTGAGGTGTGCGAGAGCGATATCGACTGCACCCTGAGGCATGACGGCGCGATCTCAATGGGCCTGCGCTATGTGAAGGGGCTCGCAAGGAGGGACGCCGAGGCTCTGGTCGCAGCGAGGAGGTGCGCTCCATTTCGCAGCCTCTCTGATCTCGCTTCGAGGTCAGGGATGAGCAGGGCGGCGCTCGAGCTGCTTGCGAGCGCAGGGGCCTGCGACATGCTTGCGAGCGGTGGCGATGTGGCACGGCGGAGGGCCCTGTGGCAGCTGGGGATGGCAGCTGCCGCTCACAGGTTGAAGGACGGGCGGATGGAGCAGGGCGGGGCGAGCGTGCCCAGGCAGGGCGGTGGCAGGAGCGTGCCCAGGCAGGGCGGGGCGAGCGTGCCCAGGCGGGGCGGTGGGGCTGTGGGCAGGGCTGTGGAGGGCGAGCGGCAGGTTGCGATCCAGCTCGCGCTCGAGCTCGATCTTCCAGATGCGCCTGCTCTGCCTCCTGTGGGGGAGTGGGAGGCGATGCTCGCCGACTATGCGACGACAGGCGTCTCGATAGAGCGCCATCCGCTTGGGCTGATGAGGCGAAGTCTGCGTGGCGAGGGTGTGCTCTGCTCTGCGGAGCTCGAGGGGGTGATGCACGGCGAGGCAGTGAGGGTTGCAGGTCTCGTGATCGCAAGGCAGCGGCCAAGCACTGCGAAAGGGATCACATTCATGCTGCTCGAGGATGAGGCTGGCACGATCAACGTCATCGTCTCAGCCCGCCTCTATGAGCGACGGCGGACGGTCGTGCGGACAGAGCCGCTGCTGCTCGTAGGAGGACGGCTCGAGCGTCATGAGAGCGGCGGGGGGACGGTGAATGTGGTCGCGTCCGACCTGGAGGCGCTCGATCGCAGCTTCGCGGCTGGCGCGCTCCGACGCAGCGCACCTCGCCCCCGCGGGCCGCTCTCCTGAAGTGAACTGTCGGCAGGGGGCCGTGAGGCTTTTCCTGAGAATCCCTGCTCCCTTGCCGCCGGCCTGCCAGAGCGGTCTGCCAAGAGGTCAGCGAGGCAGTCTCGCTGCGAACTCTGAGAGGGCGTCCGGGTCCCGCAGCGGCGGTCCATGGCCAAAGCACACGAGCTCTGGCCGGAGCGCCGCGAGACGCCGCGCGGAATCCCTGTTGCGGGCAGGGTCAGGCGTGAACATCGCCGGCGGCTCGTGGAGTCCAGGGCGACCTGTGAGCAGGTTCATGTTGTTCAACACGTCGCCAAGCACGAGCACCCTGTCAGCCTCCCGCCACAGCGATATGTGGCCGATGGTGTGCCCAGGGGTCTCGAGCACCGTGAACCCCGCGAGCTCATCTCCCTCCGCGAGCGCCCTGTCGACTGGATGGGCAGGCCCAGTCCACCACCGCGCCTGCACCGAGTTCAGCCACCGCGGCGCGTTCGGGTTGCGCACGCCACCCTCCGTCTGCACTGCGTCGAGATCATCTCTGCCGCACCAGAGCGGAATCTGCAGCCGCTCGCAGATCGCGTGGCTCGAGCCCTGATGGTCAGGGTGAGCGTGTGTGAGCGCGTGCGCAGATACAGGCGATCCAGCGATCTGTCTGAGGATCCTGCGCTCCGCCTGACGGGTGCCTGCATCGATGAGGACGTCGCCGAGCAGATAGATGTTGATCGCGTTCGGCGGAAATCCGCTGAGCATGAACACCCCCTCAGCGAGGCGCTTCATCTCGCTCCCTTCCGCGACGCCCCGAGCACGAAGCCCGCATGATCGTGGTCGCAGACGCCGTGGTCGGCGGATCGCTCTTGCCCGCGAGCTACCAATGCACGCCTCTCATCAGGTTTGCCATCGCGATCTGCTCGAGGTTCGCGCGCTCCTCTGCGGTCACCCGCTCACCCTTCGCCGCGGCGGAGTCAGGGAACACCTGGTAGGCGAGATGCAGGATGCGATCGACCGCGCTCGGCGAGATGGCGTACGCGACTTCTCCGAAGGTTCCAAGCCTCGTGCCTATGTGCTTGCTGCGAGTCCGCAGAGCCTCACAGATCATCTCAGCTGCCTGCTCTGGGCTGATCGCGGGAAAGGCGTCATAGATCTTCGTGGGCGCGATCATCGGCGTCTTGACGAGCGGCATGTGAATCGTCGTGAAGATCACGCCGTCGCCGATCACCTCAGAGGCGACGACCTTCGTGAAGGCGTCGAGCGCCGCCTTCGAAGCGACGTATGCAGAGAACCTCGGTGGGCTCGTCTGAACGCCGATCGAGGACACGTTCACTATGTGGCCGGAATGCCTCTCACGCATCGTCGGCAGGAGCCTGAGGATCAGCCTCACTGCGCCGAAGTAGTTGAGCTGCATCGTGCGCTGATAGTCGTGGAACCGGTCGCAGCTGAGCGCGATCGACCGCCTTATCGAGCGCCCCGCGTTGTTGACGAGCACGTCGACGTGGCCGTGATCAGAGAGCACCCTCTCCACGAGACGGTCGATGTCATCCATGTTCGAGATGTCAGCCGAGTAGACGTAGGCGACGCCGCCGTTTGCGACGATCTCTGCCCGCACCTGCTCGAGCTTCTCGACGTCCCTGGCAACGAGCAGCGGCACCGCGCCGGCAGCGGCGAGCTTCAGCGCGGCCGCACGGCCGATCCCAGAGGAGGCGCCAGTGATGAGGATGTGCTTGCCTTCAACGACCTCCTGCAGCGTTCTGTGCCTCCTCGCCGCCGCGTCCATCTCCCGCTCCCAGTAGCCCCAGATCTTCTCGACATACTCCTCGAATGCAGGCGGGCGCTGAAACGGCGTGCCTGCGAGTGCACTGCGGGCGCGGGTCGTATCGAAGGAGGGCGCGAGCTCGATGTGGCGCAGGACCTCCTCAGGGATGCCGAGCTCCCGCAGCGCAACCCGTCTCGCCCAGCTGAGTCCCGGCAGCTTCCAGGGCAGCGAGAGCGCCGATGTCGGCAGCGGGTCGAGGACCCTCCTGTCGATCGTGAGCGCGATCTTCGGGGCCCTCGCCGCCTCAGCGAGGAGATTGAACATCTTCGCGACCTCGATGCCATCGGGGTCGGTGAGGTGGAACGAGCTGCCGTCGAGTCCGTCCTGATGCGCGATGTGGTCGAGTGCCGCAGCGACCCAGTCGACGGGCACGACGTTCGTCTTGCCGAGGTCGAGCCCTATGAGCGGCAGCCAGTGAGGCAGAACGTGCCCGACTCGCTGCAGCGTCTTGAAGAAGTAGTAGGGGCCGTCGATCTTGTCCATCTGCCCAGTCCTCGAGTCGCCGAGAACGATCGAGGGCCTGTACACCCGCCATGGCACGTCGCACTGCTCCCTGACGATCCGCTCAGCTTCGAACTTCGTCCTGTGGTAGGGGGATGGCAGCGCCTGTCCCACCTCGAAGTCGTCCTCTGAGAAGACGCCCCGCTTCGTGCCGGCGACCGCGATCGAGGAGACGTGGTTGAACCGTGTGACCTGAAGCGACCGTGCAAGCTCGACGGCGTGTGTTGTGCCGCCGACGTTGAGCTCAGTGTTGCTGCGTGCTGAGGCGGTCATGTCATAGAGCGCGCCGAGATGGAACATCTGGCTGACCTCGCCCCGCAGCGACTCGATGCTCGCCTGGGCGACACCAAGCAGGGGCTGTCTGAGGTCACCGCGCAGCACCTTTATGCGCGCAGGTGCGTCATCCCTGTGCTCTGCGAGGTCTCTGACGAGCTCGGCGGCCTTGCGAATCGACTGGTCGCGGACGAGGATGTGGATCTCGCCATCGCGCTGAAGCAGCCGCTCAACGAGTCGCCGACCTATGAACCCCGTTGCTCCTGTGACCAGGTAGGTCATCTGCAGTCGAGCATAACTGCTCTGCAGCGGAGTCGCCGCAAGCCCCCGCTTGCGCCGTTGTGCGCGGAGCGGTTGGTGAGCGGCGAGGGTCCGCGAGGCGCGAGAGCTCGCGAAGCGCGAGAGCTCACTCATGCAGCGGGCGCCCGCTGCGTCCCGCTCCCGCGGCGAAGCGGGCCGCGCCGGCGCGCGCCTGGTCGAGCAGGGCAGGGCCCGACCTGGACTCGAGCTCGAGGCCCGCTGGAAGCGGCATGTCGAGCCCTGAGATCGCCGCTGTCCTGTCTGCGAGCATCGTCTGCTGGGGGAAGGATGCGATCTGCTCCGCGAGCTCGAAGGCGCGCTCGAGGTGCGCTCCTTCGCTGACGATCTCGTTGACGAGGCCGATTGCGAGCGCCTCCTGCGCATCGATGACGCGCCCGGTGAGGATGAGCTCGAGGGCGCGGCCAAGGCCTACGATCCGCGGCAGCCGCTGGGTCCCGCCATCGATGAGCGGCACACCGAACCTCCGCTCTGTGAACCCGAGCTTCGACCCTGACGCGGCGATCCGGAGGTCGCACCAAAGAGCGATCTCGAGGCCGCCAGCGACGCACCAGCCAGAGATCGCGGCGATCGTCGGCTTCGCTGTGGTGAGGCGCGTGAAGCCGAGCGGCCCCGCCGGTGCGTTCACCCTGCTGGCGAAGCTGTCGATCCGCTTCAGGTCCGCGCCTGCGCAGAAAGCCTCCGTGCCCGCGCCGGTGATGATGAGCACCTGTGCTGAGGGATCGGATTCGAACCGCCTCACCGCACGCTCGAGCTCCGTGGCGGTGTGCCCGTCGATCGCGTTGCGGCAGAACGGGCGGTTGATCGTGACGAGCGCGCTGCGGCGATGACGCGTATAGCTCACCGGCTCGCGCTCAGAGCGCTCCTCTGGGCCGGCTTCACGGGCCTGGCCTGAGCGAGTCCCCTCCTGGTCTTCACTGCTCATCACAGAGCCTCCCCGAAGGCCCCGCCGCCGGTGCTGCTACCAGCCGCCGCGCCAGTAGGCCTCGGCGAGCGACGCTTTCTCTGCGGCTTTGTGAGCCTCTTTGCGCTTGTCGAGCCGCCACTGGATGAGGCTGAAGGCGAGAATCAGCAGCGGGAAGCCGGCAATCATGATCAAAGCGAAATAGACGACGACTTCGTCGGTCGTCGTGCCCCACAGCCCGCGGCCATGCGCTTTCTCCGCGAGGGCGCTCGGTGCGATCAGCAGCAGCGCTGCGCCCGCCCAGCAGAGCGCTGCGAAGAGCTTGCCAATCCTGGCCTTCGAGGTGCCGCCCGCTGCGGTGATCCTGCGCATCGGCGTGGATCCTACAGAAGCGGCAGCGGCGCGTGCGGCGCAGCGGCACGCAGCGGCACGCGGCGGTGAGGTGCTTTCTCCTCGCAGGCGGCACTTCGTCGGGAGCGGCCTTCGGCGGTCGCGATGAAGCTCATACCATGGCGGTCTGTGGCACTGCTGATCGCATCGGACCTGCAGAAGGACATGGCTGGCAGCCCGCTGCTGCGCGGGGTCTCCTTCAAGCTCGAGCGCAGGGATCGGATGACGATCGCCGCTCGCAATGGCGCCGGCAAGACGACCCTGTTGCGGATGCTCGCGGGGGAGGAGTCGATCGACGGTGGCGAGCTGAGGGTGGGCAGGGGTGTTCGCGTCGCATTGCACGACCAGCGCCCGCCACGATGGGGCAGGGGTCGCGGTGACGCAGTCGGCGGCGGTGAGGTGCTCTGCCTGCGGGACTACGTCCTGTCCGGATGCCGCGAGGAGCTTCAGATCGAGGCTGAGCTCGCCGAGCTGGAGGCTTCGATGGGAGGTGGCGTCGCCGACGAGTCGACCTTCGACCGCTATGCACGAGCCCAGACGAGGCTCGAGGCGCTCGGAGGGTACCTCTGGCGCGATCGCGCGACGCTGACGAGCAGGGGGCTTGGCTTCGCTGAGGAGGATCTGACACGTCCGTTGTCCACCTTCTCTGGTGGCGAGCTGACGCGCGCTTCGCTTGCGAGGGCGCTTGCGACAGGCGCTGAGGTGCTGCTGCTCGATGAGCCGACCAACCACCTCGACATCGAGTCGCTCGAGTGGCTCGAGCAGACGCTGACGACGATCGATGCCGCCGTCGTTCTCGTTGCCCACGACCGGTGGTTCCTCGAGGCGGTCGGGACCTCGGTGCTCGAGATCGACGGCGGGCGCTCACGATTCTTCGCCGGCAGCTGGCACGCCTGGCGCCGTGAGAAGGCGGCGAGGGAGCTCGCGCTCGGTCGTGCGATCGAGTCGCAGCAGGCGGAGATAGCGAGGCTCGAGCGGTTCATCGCACGGTTCCGCTACAAGGCGAGCAAGGCGCGTCAGGCGCAGTCGCGGGTGAAGCGCCTCGCGAAGATGGAGAAGCTCGGCGGCTCCGACGGCCGACAACAGCGGAGCCTCGAGTTCGACTTCAAGGCACCTGAGCGCTCTGGTCGGGTGATCTTCGAGATGAGCGGCGCGCAGATCACTGTCGGCGGCGATGATCGCCGGCCTGAGCGGGTGCTGATCGAAGACGCAGAGCTGTGGCTCGAGCGGGGTGAGCACGTCTGTCTCGTCGGTCCGAACGGAAGCGGCAAGAGCACCTTGATCGACACGCTTGCCGGCAGGCGTGAGCTGCAGCGCGGCAAGCTGAGCATAGGCCACAACGTGAAGGTCGGATACCTCTCCCAGCACGCGGAGGAGCTCGGCGTCGGTGGTGATCCCGGGCAGAGCGTCCTCGATGCGGCAGCGCGGGCGACAGGGCTGAGCCCGAACAAGGCGCGCGCCCTGCTCGGCGCATTCCTCTTCTCCGGCTCCGACGCGGACAAGCCGCTTGCGGGGTTGTCCGGCGGGGAGCGGCAGCGGCTGGCGCTGGCGATCCTCGTGCAGTCTGGCGCGAACGTCCTGATCCTCGACGAGCCGACGAACCACCTCGATCTCGACAGCCGCGAGGCGCTCGAGGATGCGCTGCGTGCCTTCGAGGGCGCGATTCTGCTCGTCTCTCACGATCGCGCACTGCTCGATGCGGTCGGCGCTCGCACGATCGCGTTGGAGGGTCAGGGCCTGCGGAGCTGCCTCGGCGGCTGGCCTGAGTATGTGCGCCTGCGCGAAGAGATGCGTGGGGCAAGCGGACAGTCTCTGAGCGAAGCAGGTGAAGCCAAGCGCTCAGCGGTCCCGAACGGTGTGGCCCCGAACCGCGCAGCCCCGAACGGCGGAGCTCCGAGCGGCGCAGCCCCGAACGGCGGAGCCCCGAGCGGAGCGGCCGCAAACGGTGCACCAGCCAACGGCGGCGCGAGAGCCGCGAGCACGGCGCCGGGGCGCTCGCGCGCGGGTGTGGTCGCGGGCGCTCACGCTCAGCGCGCGCCCGCGCGAGATGGAGGGCGGCGTCGCGGTCCATCGAAGAACCGTCTGCGCGAGCAGGCGCAGGCGGAAGCGGCGATCGAGGCCGCTGAGCAGTCTCTGCGCGATCTCGAGGACGAGCTCTCGGACCCAGCGGCTTGGGCGACGAAGTATGAGACCGCGAAGTCAGAGGCCCGCCACACCGCGGCGAAGCGCGCCGTCGAGCAGGCATATGAGCGCCTTCAGGCCCTCGTTGACTGACGGATCCGACCTACACTCAGTTGCGTGCTCATCCGAGCGACAGAGATCAGCCGCGCAGATGAGACAAAGGTGCCGCGAGAGACAAAGGTGGAGTGAGTCAGGGGATGAGCAGATCTCAGACGATCCGCAACGTGCTCATCCTGCTTGCGATCGCCGCGCTCGTGCAGTTCGTGCCTGGCGGCAGCAGGGGCGCCGCGGTCGTGGAAGCTGTGCTCTGGACTGCTCTCGGCGCGGCAGTCGGCTATGTCGGAGTCCGCCTGTATCGCGAACATCGCATAAGCCTCGACAGCCTCGGCCCGAAGCACAGGGCGCTGCTCTACGGTGCGCTCGCGCTTGGCGCGGTGCTGCTTGCAGGCCGCGCTGAAATGTGGTCCACGGGCGGGGGCGAGGTGCTCTGGTTCGTGCTGCTTGCGCTCGCGATATATCTGCTCGTTGTCGTCTACCGGTTCTGGCACAGCAGTTGAGCTTCGCTGACCAACGCCGGCAGCTGCCTGATCAGCCGGGGGTGTACCTGTTTCGCGACGAGCGCGGTCGCGTGATCTACGTCGGCAAGGCGAAGTCGGTGCGCAAGCGTGTCGCCTCTCACTTCTCGAAGGCAAGCTCGCCTTCCAGCCCTGGCCACGAGGAGATGGTCGCGCAGGCGAGGCACGTCGAATGCGTCGTCGTCGGCAGCGAGACGGAAGCTCTGCTCGCTGAGCAGAGCTTCATAAAGCAGTATCGGCCGCGCTTCAACGTCAAGCTCCGCGACGACAAGTCCTATCCCTACATCGCGGTCTCGCTCGATGAGGATTTTCCTCGGGTCTACTTCACGCGCGAGAAGCACCGTGAGGGGCGAGCCTACTTCGGGCCCTACTCGAACGCAAAGCGCGTCCGCGGCACGCTCGATCTGCTCGGCAAGGTGTTCATGTTCCGCACCTGTGATGGCGCCGTCCCAGGGCGTCGCAGCGGCAGCCCCTGCCTCGACTACCACATCAAGCGCTGCGAGGCGCCATGCGTCGGGTACATCTCGAGGGAGCAGTACAGGAAGAGCATCGACGCGGTGGTTGACTTCCTCTCTGGGCGCCTTCAGGCGGTCGAGTCCGACCTGAGAGAGAAGATGGAGGCGGCAGCCGCCGTTGAAGACTTCGAGCAGGCGACTCTCGAGCGCAACCGCCTGAGGGCGGTGCGATCGCTGTTGGAGCATCAGCGGGTCGTCGGCGCCGCCGGCACCTTCGACGTCGTCGCTGTTGCGCTCGACGGCGTCGATGCGAACGCCCAGGTCTTCCAGGTTCGCGACGGTGTCCTCTCAGACCGCCAGTCCTTCTTCCTCTGCAACGAGGTGGAGCGGACGCCTGGTGAGGTGATCGAGGAGTTCCTGCTTCAGTACTACGCCGGCAGCGCTGCGATACCTCCAAAGATCATCGTCCAGCGCGCGCTGCTGCAACGCGAGCAGGGTGAGCAGGATGCGATCGCGGAGGTGCTTTCCGCGCGCCGCCGCGCGCCCGTCCAGATCAGGGCCGCTGAGCGGGGCGAGAAGCGAAAGATCTCAGAGCTCGCTGAGCGCAACGCGGTGCTTGCTCTCGACGCTGAGCGGCTGCGGCTGCAGCGCCGCCGGCAGAGCAGGATCGAGGCGCTTGAAGGACTGCGGCAGGCCCTCGGGATCGCCGCGCTGCCGTTGCGGATCGAGTGCTTCGACGTCTCGAATCTCGGCGGCACGCACACCGTCGCTTCGATGGTCGTCTTCGAGAATGGCACGGCGAAGAAGGCGGACTATCGCCGCTTCACGATCCGCACCGTCGAAGGCTCTGACGACTATGCCTCACTGGAGGAGGCGCTTCGCAGGCGGGTCGCGAAGTGGCAGCAGCTCGCTTCGGTCCCCCCGCATGAGACGGCCTGCGATTCGAGCTTCGCGACGCTGCCGAGCCTCATCGTCATCGATGGCGGGAAGGGTCAGCTGACAGCAGCGTTGCGCGCTCTTGGCCCGCTGCTCGACAGAGGTGTCGCGGCCATCGCGCTTGCGAAGCGGATCGAGGAGGTGTTCCTCCCCGATCGCAGGGAGCCGCTGCTGCTCGACGAGCGCTCCGCCCCCCTGCAGCTGCTGCAGCGGGTGCGCGACGAGGCTCACCGGTTCGCGCTCGCCCACCATCGCGTGCGGCGCGACCGCGCGATGAGTGCGTCCCTGCTCGACGGTCTGCCAGGGGTCGGGCCGGCACGCAAGCGCGCTCTGCTCTTCCACTTCGGATCTCCAGAAGCGATCCTCGAGGCCTCGCGCGAGGAGCTGCAAGCGGTTCCCGGTGTGCCGCCGAAGGTTGGGAGAAGCCTGCATGCGCTTCTGCACAAGACGGGTTGAACGGAACGCTCTGCGCAGTGCGACGGGGTCGGCAGAGGTTGCACAGATCCGGCGGCGGTTGACCAGGCCCCGCCCCACCCGACGGCGAGGTCCCTCGCTCGTCCGCAAAGCGCGGCACAATCAGTGGTGAATGGCTTCATTGGATGCGCATCCGTCGCAGCAGGACGCTCGCAGGCGAGGCGACGCCTCGCGTCTGCAGAACCTCGTCGTGATCACTGGGTTCTCTGGTGCGGGCAAGTCGACCGCGATGAACGTCTTCGAGGATGCCGGCTACTTCTGTGTCGACAACCTGCCTCCTGAGATGATCAGCTCGCTGCTTCAGCTGTTCATGCATCAAGGCTCGAAGGTCGAGCGGGCCGCTGTGGTCTCCGACGTGCGGGGAGGCGTCTACTTCGAGGCGCTCGAGGAGGTCGTCGCCGACCTCAGGGGCCTTGGCGTCAACCACACGCTGCTGTTCCTCGACGCCTCTGAGCAGACTCTCGTCGACCGCTACAAGGAGACACGTCGGCGCCATCCCCTCGCGCCCGATGGCAGCGTCGCCGCCGGGGTTGCGGCGGAGCGGGCGCTGCTCGAGCCGCTGCGCGCACGCGCGGACCTCGTGATCGACACGACCGGATTCTCCACTGGGATGCTTGCGCGCAAGATCGCCGAGGAGCTGCTGCCCCAACAGCCTGCAGGCAGGCTCGCCGTCACGTTCATGAGCTTCGGCTTCAAGTATGGTCCGCCTCGCGGTGAGGACCTCGCCTTCGACGTGCGGTTCCTGCCGAACCCCCACTACCAGGAGGACCTGCGCGAGCTCACGGGGCGCGACGATCGCGTCGTCCGCTACATCGCCCGCGATGATCGGCTCGAGCGCCTGTATCAGCACCTCCATCCGCTGCTCGACTTCCTGTTCCCGCAGTATGTGGCGGAGGGCAAGTCTCACCTCGTCGTCGCAATCGGCTGCACCGGCGGTCGCCACCGCTCCGTCGCTGTCGCTGAGCATCTCGCTGAGCGCTACCAGGCCTGCAGGCAGCTGAGCGTCGCCGTCGCCCACCGGGATCTCGACAGGCGCGCTGGAGATGCCTGATCCGCTGCAGGGGAGCTGACGTGCTGTGGGTGCGCCTGATGCACTGCTCGTGCGCCTGATGCCCTCCGTGCGCCTGATGCCCTCCGTGCGCCTGATGCCCTCCGTGCGCTCCTGATAGCCTTCGGCGGGCTCGCCGGGCGGGGGTCGCAAGCGCCTCTCCGCCCGGCATCGATCTTTCAGGTCAGGAGGCATTGAGGCATGTCCGTACGTGTCGGCGTCAACGGGTTCGGCCGCATCGGCCGAAACGTCTTCAGGGCCGCGCAGGAGCATGGCGCCGACATCGAGTGGGTCGCCGTCAACGACCTCACCGACGCAGCGACGCTCGCGCATCTGCTCGAGTACGACTCCATCCTTGGCCCTTACAAGGGTGATGTCGGTCACTCTCAGGACAGGATCGTCGTCGACGGGCAGGAGATCGCGGTTCTCGCTGAGCACGACCCTTCCGTGCTGCCGTGGGCTGACCTCGGGGTCGAGGTCGTCATCGAGTCGACTGGGCGGTTCACGAAGCGTGAGGATGCCGCCAAGCATCTCGCCGCCGGCGCGAGCAAGGTGATCATCACCGCCCCTTCGAGCGACCCTGATGTGACGGTCGTGCTTGGCGTCAACTTCGATCAGGCCTACTCGCGCGAGCACCACCAGATCATCTCGAACGCCTCATGCACCACGAACTGCCTCGCGCCGGTCGCGAAGGTCGTCCACGACACCGTTGGGATTCAGCACGGCCTCATGACGACCGTTCACGCCTACACCGCTGATCAGCGGCTGCAGGATCTTCCGCACCGCGACCTGCGCAGGGCGAGGGCGGCTGCGATCAACCTCATACCCGCCTCGACTGGGGCGGCAAAGGCGATTGGAGCGGTCATCCCAGAGCTGAACGGCAGGCTGCATGGCTTCGCTGTGCGTGCCCCTGTGCCCAACGGATCGGTCGTCGATCTCACCGTCGAGTGCAGGCGCCGAACGAGCGCGGAGGAGATCAACGAGGCGTTCCGGTCTGCCGCCGCGCGTGGCCCGTTGCAGGGTCTGCTCGCCTACACAGAGGATCCGATCGTCTCCAGCGACATCGTGCGCAGCCCGTACTCCGCGATCGTCGACGCCGAGCTCACCACCGTGATGGACGGCACGATGGTCAAGGTCGTCGCCTGGTATGACAACGAGTGGGGGTACTCGAGCCGAGTCGTAGACCTCGTTCAGCGGGTCCTGTGAGAAAGCTTGCGGATCTCGACGTCGACGGCAAGCGCGTCCTGCTGAGGGTCGACTTCAACGTGCCGCTGCGCGGCGCCGCCTCCGACGGGACGCTCAGCGTTGCGGACGAGAGCAGGATCATCGCCGCTCTGCCGACGATCGAAGAGCTGCGGGCTCGCGGCGCGAGCGTCATCATCGTCTCCCATCTCGGGCGTCCAAAGGACAGGGAGCCTGAGCTTTCGCTTGCGCCCGTCGCGCAGGCGCTTGCGCATCACCTCGATGCAGAGGTTGAGCTCGCCCCTGGTGTCGTCGGCGAGCGGGTCAGGCAGATTGCCGCTGCGCTTCGGCCTGGCGAGGTGATGATGCTCGAGAACGTCAGGTTTGAGCCTGGCGAGACGAAGGACGACCCTGCGCTCGCCGCCGAGCTCGCCTCGCTCGCCGACGCCTACGTCGACGACGCCTTCGGAGCCGCCCACAGGGCCCACGCCTCCACGCACCGCATCGCAACCCTGCTGCCGCACGCCGCTGGGCTGCTTCTCGAGCGGGAGGTCGAGGTGCTCACCGCGATCGCCGCTGCGCCGAGACGCCCGCTGCTCGCAGTGCTCGGTGGCGCGAAGGTGGCGGACAAGATCGGCCTCATCGGACGGTTCCTCGACCTCGCCGACACCGTCGCGCTTGGTGGCGCGATGGCCTTCCCGTTTCTTGCCGCCGCTGGCCATCAGGTTGGAGGATCGCTCTGCGATGAGCAGGAGGTGGCCCATGCGCGCGCGCTGTTGCAGCGTGCCCAGCATTCTCAGCGCGGGCAGGAGCCTGAGCGCGGCCAGGAGCCTCAGCGCGGCCAGGAGCCTCAGCGCGGCCGCCAGGAGCCTGAGCGCGGGCCGGAGTCTCGAGCTCAGCTGCTGCTTCCCGTTGACACCGTGATAGCGGACAGCTTCTCCGCCGAGGCTCACCGCCGCGTTCTCGATGGCCTCGACATTCCTGCCGGCTGGATCGGGCTCGACATCGGACCGCGCACCGCGAGGCGGTATGCCGATGCGATCGCGGCGGCGGGCACCGTCTTCTGGAACGGTCCGATGGGGGCGTTCGAGCTCGCCCCGTTCGCAGATGGGACGCGCGCCGTCGCTCAGGCGGTCGCAGACAGCGACGCACTCACCGTCGTTGGCGGCGGCGACTCTGCCGCCGCGCTTGCGATGTTCGGCCTCGAGGATGCGGTTGACCATCTGTCCACTGGCGGCGGTGCGACCCTCGAGCTGCTCGAGGGTCGCAGCCTACCCGGAATCGAGGCGCTCAACGATGCGCTCTGCGGCGCCTGCGCGGAGTGATTGGAGCGATCACGATGGGGATGCGCGTGCCGTTCATCGCCGGCAACTGGAAGATGCACAAGACCGCAAGCGAGGCGGAGGCCCACATCGAGAGCCTGCTGCCTCAGGTTTCCGATGTGCATGGTGTCGATGTCGCGCTCTGCGTTCCGTTCACGGATCTGCATGTGATGGTCGGCAGCGCTGCCGGCTCGAACGTCGCGATCTATGCTCAGAACATGCATGAGGAGCAGGCGGGCGCCTTCACTGGCGAGATATCGCCGCCGATGCTTGCGGAGATCGGGATCGATGGCGTCCTGCTCGGCCACTCTGAGCGCAGGCGCCTCTTCGGTGAGACCGACAGGGCGCTTGCTGCGAAGGTGAGCGCCGCGCTCGATGCGGGCCTGCGTCCCATCCTCTGCGTTGGGGAGACCGAGGCCGAGCGCGAGGCGCAGGAAACTGAGCGGAGGCTGAGGCATCAGGTGCGCGAGGGGCTCTCTCGTGTTCCCTCTCATCGGCTCGCGGATGTCGTCATCGCCTACGAGCCGATCTGGGCGATCGGCACGGGCAACGTCGCATCTGCCCAGCAGGCTCAGGAGGCGATCTCGTTCATCAGGGCACTTCTCAGCGACAAGGCGGTCGCCCCCTCAGGCGGTCCGGATGTCGCCCCGACGGTGAGGATCCTCTATGGCGGCTCGGTCACCGCTGGCAACGCTTCCGAGCTGCTGCGCCTCGAGGACGTCGACGGTGTGCTCGTAGGCGGGGCTTCGCTGGACGCGGATGAGTTCTCGGCGATCGTCGCCGCGGCAGTCGGGACCCCTGAGGCATGAGGCCGCTTCGGGCTGCGTGTCAGCCGCCCCGTTGGGGTGCGAGCGGGCGGCTCCGTTGTCCAGTCGGACGGCGCCCATGAGCGGAGCGCCCCCCTCGCAGGACTCCCAAATCGGCCTCTTTCAGGGCGCACCGCGCAGCCTGCCCGTTGCGAGGGCGTGTCTCGTCGTGCTCGATGGCTTTGGACTTGCCGACCCCTCTCCGGGCAACGCGATCTCCCTCGCTGCGACTCCGACGTTCGATCTGCTCTGGGCGAGGTGTCCGCACACGACGCTCCGCACCTGCGGCACAGACGTTGGGCTGCCCGCCGGACAGATGGGCAACTCGGAGGTCGGCCATCTCAACCTCGGGGCGGGAGCGATCGTCAAGCAGGATCTGCTGCGGATCGACGAGGCTGTCGCAGCCCATCTGCTCACCGCCAACGAGACGCTCGTCGAGGCCTTCCAGGGCGCTCAGCGCGTGCATCTGCTTGGGCTCGTCTCCGACGGCGGAGTGCACTCCTCGCTTGCGCATCTGCTCGCGCTCCTCTCCGCAGCGCAAAAGCTCGCGCCGCAGGCGCAGATCCTCCTCCACGCCTTCACTGACGGCAGGGATACGCTTCCCCACTCTGGCGAAGCCTTCCTCAGGCAGCTCGACGAGCTGCCCGGCGTCGATGTCGCCTCTGTCGTCGGGCGCTACTTCGCGATGGACAGGGACCGGCGATGGGATCGCACGCAGCGGGCCTACGACCTGCTCGTGCACAGGCGGGCGGGCGAGCGTGCAGACAGCGGCGCGGAGGCTGTCGCCGCCGCCTACGCCAGAGGCGAGACCGACGAGTTCATCCAGCCGACGCTCGTCGGCGAGCACGAGGGGATCGCGCCCGCTGACAGCATCATCTGCTTCAACTTCAGGCCAGACAGGATGCGCCAGATCGTGCGCGCGCTCGCTGAGCCCAACTTCGGTCAGGCGGGGGAGGAGCTGCCCGGCTGGCAGGGGCGGGGCGGCGCGGCGCCGGTCCGCAGGCTGACGACGCTCACCGAGTACGAGGAGGGGTGGCCCTACCCTGTTGCGTTTGCGCCCGCTCGGCCGAGCCTCACGCTTGCCTCCGTGCTCGAGCGCGCCGGCGCGCGCCAGCTGCACGTCGCAGAGACTGAGAAGTACCCGCACGTCACCTATTTCTTCAACGGCGGGCAGGAGAGCCCATTGCGTGGTGAACGCAGGGAGCTCGTGCCGTCCCCCAGGGACGTGCCCACCTATGACCTGCGCCCGGAGATGAGCGCACCGCAGGTCGCCGACGCGTTCGCTGCCGCCTGGGAGCAGGATCTGCCGGCCTTCGGCATCATCAACTTCGCGAATGCGGACATGGTCGGGCACACCGGCGTGATCGCCGCCGCCGTTCAGGCCGTCGAGACTGTCGACCGCTGCCTCGCGCAGGTGCTCGCCGTAGTGCACCGCTCTGGCGGCGCCTGCGTCGTCACCGCTGACCATGGCAACGCGGACCACATGCTCGAGCCGGACGGCAGCCCGAACACCGCCCACTCACTCAATCCAGTGCCCTTCATCCTCACCGCCGGCGGCGTTTCGCTCACCGCGGAGCAGGGCATTCTCGCCGATGTCGCGCCGACGATCCTGGAGCTGCTCGAGATCGAGAAGCCCCCCCAGATGACGGGGCGCTCGCTCATCGCCGCACGCGCTCAGTGAGCTTTCAGCCGACTCACCTCCAGATCGGCTGCGACGCTGCTATGTTCGATCAGGACGGCCTGCCGCAGGGCCACATCTACTCATGACGACGGCGCAAGCAGTCAAGATTCCTGGGCGCGGCCTCACGCCACGCGATCTGGAGTGCGATCCTGACGATCACCCTGATGAGCTGCGCGCCTGGCGTGGCCTGCTCCGAGTGCACGCCTCGCTCGCCCGGGTGCTCGACGCCGAGCTCGAGCACCGGCACGGACTCCCGATGACCTCCTACGAGGTGCTGCACTATCTCGACGAATCTGAGCTTGGCAGGATGAGGATGTGCGACCTCGCCGAACAGGCGCAGATGTCGCGGAGCGGCCTCACCCGCCTCGTTGACCGTCTCGAGCGTGATGGCCTGCTCGAGCGCTGCTCCTGCGAACACGACGCGAGGGGCGCCTACGCATGCCTCACCGACGCTGGGCGCTCGAAGCTCGGCGCCGCGCGCCGCACGCATCGTGCTGTGGTGCGGCAGCATTTTCTTTCGCGCCTGTCCAATCAGGAGCTGCGGATGCTTGCTGAGCTCTGGGACAAGGTCGATCCCTGCTGCGGCAGCTGCCTCAACGGCTCGAGAGCGCGCTGATCCGCCGCCGCCGTTGAGAGCGCGCTGATCCGCCGCCGCCGTTGAGAGCGCGCTGATCCGCCGCCGCCGTTGAGAGCGCGCTGATCCGCCGCCGCCGTTTCAGAGGCGCAGCAGATCCGCCTGCCCCGTCGCTGCCCGCTCACCTCGCTGCGCGCTTGCGGCTCGCCGTGGGGTGGACGGTGTATCTGCACGCACTCCATCCGTTGCAACTACGCATAGAAAATCTGATCTTGATGCGCTAAGATTTTTGATGTCGATGAGGCGCTGGCAATCAGGCGCTGGCGCCGCAGGTCAACCAATCGTTATCAGGAGCAGAAGAGATGGCACTCATAAGATGGGAACCCGCGAGGGAGATCGAGTCGCTTCAGCAGGAAATGAACCGCCTGTTCGGTTCGCTGTTCGATTCCCAGGGGGGCAGGGTGCTTGCAGCGGACCGCCGCTGGGTACCGTCGATGGACCTCGTCGAGACGGGCGATCACTACGTGCTGAGGGCTGACCTTCCTGGCGTTCAGCCTGGCGATGTCAAGGTTGAGCTCGAGGACGACGTGCTCACGATCTCTGGCGAGCGCAAGCTCTCCCAGGAGACCCAAGAGGGTGGGGTCAGGCGCATAGAGCGGGCCTCAGGCGCGTTCGCGAGAAGCCTCACCCTGCCGTCGGGGATCGACCCCTCTGGGATTCAGGCGAGCTTCGAGCATGGCGTGCTCGAGGTGAAGGTTCCAAAGCCTGAGGAGCGCAAGCCCCACCGCGTCCAGGTTCAGGTCGCCGGCAGCGGCAAGGAGTCTGTGATCGAGGGCTCGGCCGCGGAGGGCGAGACGCAGCAGTCGCAGCAGTCCTGAGAGCTTCGATCTCAGGAGAGGCGAGCATCTCGCCTCAGACGGAATCCCAGGGACCGCGCTCGCCGCTCAGATCGGGCGGTCCCGGAATGGAGAGGAGGGGCCCTGCCGGGCCCCTCCCTTTTGTGTGCGCTGCCTGCTCAGGCTCCTCGCCTCGTTGGTCGCCCACAGGCGTTGCCGCACGCAGCAGCCGCTTGTGGCGGCGGCGCAGCACCAGGAGGGTGCTCACTGCGATCGCGAAGGCGATCAGGCCGTAGAGGCCGAACAGTTCCAGAGCATGTTCGGCGGAGCGGCCGATGAAGTAGGCGGCTGTGCC
>JAJYUP010000203.1 GCA_021792455.1 Actinomycetes bacterium
GCGTCAGGCGCAGCGACTCGATGGCGCGCCGCTCGCACCGCCGCAGCAGCCGCCCCTGTGGACGCCTCACGGTGCGGATCGAAGGCCTGCCGCGAAGGGTGCGGGCGAACGTCCTGTTGCGAGGTCCAAGCCGTCTGCGCATGCCCTTCTACCGGGGGCGCACCGTCTGCCTTCCGCCGAGCCGGCGCGACTACACGCTCCTCATCAGGCCTGACAGGCTGAGCAGAGCACGCGTCGCCTACCCGACGACTGCGACCGCGGCGCTCGCGCAACAGAGCATCCGCTTCAGGGTTGCGCCGAAAGGGACCGTCACTCTCACCGCGAGCTATCTCGACGTCGCGCCGATCTCGACGGTGCTCGTGCCAGCGAGCTCGGTGATCGTGCCGCGCGGCCGCACCCTCCCCTCGGTGGGGCGCTTCACGCTGCGCAGGAACCTGTTCACGCGCCGGCTGCGAGCGGGTGACATCCTCGTCGTAAACGTTGGTCGCGGCCTGCCGCACGGCGTGCTCGCTGTGGTTGGGAGCGTGAGGCGCAGGCACGGTGCGCTGCTCGTGCGCACCGCGGCGGTCTCGCCGTTTGAGGCCTTCACGCGCGGCGTGATGAAGGTGAGCGTCGGCGCCCCACGTGCGAGGAGCTCCCGTGTCCGGCGCGGGAGGAGCGCCGATGCGCGTGTCCCCGCCCGGATCGCGGAAGACGAACAGGCGCCCTTCACGGTCGGATGCGGACCGACAGGCGCGCTGAACGCGACGATCGCGCCGAGGATCGAACCGCATGCGTCGATCGAAATCGGCTGGGAAGACCCGGACCTCTTCAATCCGATAATCCATGGGAGGTTCTCGCTCGAACCGGGGATCTCGCTGGAATCGACGCTGAAGACGTTGATCGGCATCCGCTGCAGCGTCTCCCACGCTCTCGCTGAGGTGACGATCGGATCGGTTGAGACAGATTTCTGCCCCACGATCACCTTCAAGCTGGCGGCGATCGCCTCGGTGTCCGCTGCGCTTGGCGAACCGATCGACCAGAAGCTCACGGCGCGGCTCGAAGGTGGCATCGGCGCCTCCTTCAAGTTCGGCGCGACGACCCCTGAACTCAAACCTGAAAGCACGCTGAGCCCGCAGGCGACCCTCGAAGGAGCAGGCGGGCAGACCCCGGAATCCTGGGAGGGGACAGTCTCGGCGGGGATCGGGCCGGCGCTGATCGTCGAATGCGGCGTTCAGGGCGTCGCCGGGGTCGGCCCTGAGCTCGGGATCGAGGATGTCGGCACGCTCTCCGGCACGCCCTCCGGATGGGCGGTGAGGGGTGGAGTCGAGGCCTCCGTCGGGGTCGTGCTCAACGTGCTCGGCTACAGCTTCTCCGACAGCGTCAACGTGCCGATCGGAGAAGAAATACCGATCATCTCAGGCGGATGGGGACCGGCGCCTTCACCTGTGCTCTCGCCCGTCGTCTCGTATGCCCTGCCGTATGCGCTGAGCGTCGAATGGCAGAAGCCGGCATATGGCGGCTCTGAAGGGTTGAACGGATACGCGCTCGAGACGATTCGCGAAGGGTCCTGCCCAGCCGAACCTCCGGAACGCGGCGTGCAGACGGTGCAACCGACCTCGACGAGCGCACTCGTCACAGAAAGCGAAGGCAGGCTGCTCGAAGCAGGCAGGGCCTACACCGTCTGCATCTACGCGAGGTCGAACAGAGGACAGCTGAGCCGAGTCGCCTCGACGGGCGCGAGCACGGAGGCGCCGACGCTGCCTGGGGCGCCGGCTGTCGAATCGGTCTCCGGCGGAGTTGGATCCTGCAGCGCCGGCGAAGCGGAAGGCCCCGTCGCGCACATCACCTTCCGGGCACCAAGCGACACCGGCGGGCGCAACATCGAAAGCTATGCGATCTCCTGGTCCGGCGACGGCGGCAACGGCGGCGAGACGGTCGCCGGGCAGGCCGCCGGCACGAGCGTCTGCCTGCCGCTCCCCGCCTTCCTGCCGGCGAGCACCTCAGGCGGCGCGACGGTGAACCCCTACGCCGTCTCGGTGAGCGCAAAGAACGAACTCGGCGCAGGGCCACCCTCTGCGCCTAAGAGCTTCGCCGACGCAGTGCCGCCGTTCGCGCCGAAGCTCATCAGCGCGAGCGCCACTCCCCCTGGCGCCGCGGTGCAGCTGAGCTGGGAGCCGCCTGCGACCGATGGCGGCGAGCCGATCAGCGAATATGTCGCGACGGTGAATCCGGATGGTCCGGCGCCGAGCGGGTGCGCAACCCCGATCTCCGTCGAGACGCTGTCGCTTGCGAGAAGCGCGACGGTCTATCTGCCGTGCTACGGCTACCGCTACGACGTCACGGTCGCGGCGCGAAGCGCCGCCGGCACCGGACCCGCCTCCGCGCCCTCAGCCGCGCTTGTCGCGATCACGGTCCCAGGGGTGCCGAGCGGCCTGAGGACATCGGTGAGCGGCAGGAGGGTGACACTGAGATGGTCGGGACCGAGCACCGACGGTGGGGCGCCGGTGAGCTCCTACCTCGTGCTCTACTCCGGTGAAGGCTCGACCGGCGAGGTGACTGTGCGAAGCTCGAGCGACGCGAGGGTGATCGGCCCTGGGGGCGAAGGCAGGGAAGGCACGGGGCAACGCGGCGAAGGGCACGAAGGCGGCGATGGCGGCCGATTTGCGCAGACGGTGAAGCTGCCGAGCGCCGGCCGATACGAGGTCGGCGTGCTCGCTGTCAACGCGGCTGGCCAGGGACCTGCGGCGAAGGCGAGCGTCGAAGCGAAGGGGTCCTCTGAAGGCGGCGAATGTCCGCCGAAGCTGTGCTCACCACCGCCACCGCGAGCCTATCGCTCCCCTCGCCGGCAGCGCCGCTGAGAGCGCCGCGCCGCCTCGCATCGCGACGTGGGAGGATTCGGGCTCCGATATGTCCAGATGTCATCCCCAGTGCTGACCGTGAGCGATGCCGGCACCGATACGGCCGTCGAGCCTCACGATGTCGCGGGCCCCTACTTCGAGGATCTCGAGGTTGGGATGGTCGAGGATGGGGCGCCCTCGCTCACGTTGACTGAGGGCCACGCCGCGCTTCATCAGGCGATCCTTGGCAGCCGCCTGCGGCTCTGCCTCGACGCTCAGCTCTGCAATGAGGTGACCGGGCGCGATCGGATGCTCGCTCACCCGCAGCTCGTCTGCGATGTCGCGATCGGGCAGTCGACGGTGCTCACCGGGCGCGTGATCGCAAACCTCTTCTATCGCGGGCTCGCCTTCCGGAGGGCACCGCTCATCGGCGACACCCTCCACACGACGACCGAGGTCGTCGCGCTTCGCCAGACGACACCGCGTCCAGGGCGAGCGGCGACTGGGCTTGCGGCGCTGCGGATCAGGACGGTCGATCAGGAGGGGCGGCAGGTGCTCGACTTCTGGCGATGCGCGATGCTGCCGCTGCGCGACCCAGAGGGGCGCACTGGCCACGCCGATGACCTCGAGAAGATCGCACCAGTGCTCGACGCCCCCACCCTCGCTGCGCCGACCCGCGGCTGGCGTCTCGACCGCTTCAGGGCGGCAGCTCGCACGAGTCGCCTCGAGCGGGGTTCGCGCCTGAGGGTCGGGGAGCGCTGGAGGGTCGAGCATGGCGAGGTCGTCAGCTGCGGCCCTGAGCTTGCGCGGCTCAGCCTCAACGTTGCGGCAGCCCATCACGACCGATACAGCAATCGTGG
>JAJYUP010000052.1 GCA_021792455.1 Actinomycetes bacterium
AAAGTGCCGAACAACATCGAAGCCCTCTGGACGAGCCCGGAAGAGACCCCGAAGCAGATCGCGTGGACGAGCTACACGCCGCCAAGCGGCACGAGCTGGCCAAGCAGCCTGGAACAGATCTCCTTCGCGTTCGAACCGACGAGCTCGCGAACGCTCGAGGAGCCGAACGGCACGGTCGTAGGGGCCTCCACGAGCACCCCGGTGACCGTCGAAGCCGGCGAACGCCTTGGACTGCGCGTCTGGCCTGCACCGACCTCGACGACGAACACAACGCTCGTCTACGGCACCGGCGGGCGCACCGAAACGATCGAAGGCGCCCAGACCGAAGTGGCACGCTACCCCGCCCAGCTCCAGCTGAACACCGAATAGGACTGCAGCAGCTCCAACCCGAACAGTGACTTCGACCAGAACAGGGCCTCGAACCGGCACAGGGGCTCCAACCCGAACAGGACCTCGAACCGGCACGAGGACTCCAACCCGAACAGGACCATCCGAATGCGCAGACCGTTCTCGACAAGCATCCGCTCCCTCGCAGGAGGGGAATCTGGGATCGCCCTCATCGCCGCGATCGCGGTGCTTCTGATCGTCTCCCTGCTCGCTGCGGCCGCAGTCAGCGTCTCATCTGGCACCGCAACCTCCACGACGCACGACGAACAGCGCAAGGCCGCCCTCGCCGCCGCGGAAGCGGGGCTTCGCGTCGCCACATATCGCTTGACGATGCTCAACCCCGAACCAAGCGAATGCATAGGAGAGTCGAGCAGGCAGGCGCCCTCCGGCGGCCTCTGCACAGCCCCTGAAGAGCCGCTTGGCAACGGCGCCGGCTACAGCTACCAGACGACCCCGGCCCTCGCTCCCGGTGAAAAATGCGTCGGGCTGGAAGCGGTGAGCCAGGAAACGCTCCAGCAGCGGTGCATCGCGGCGACAGGCCTCGCGAAAGGGATCGAGGTGAGGGTGGAGGCGCGCGTCGCCTCGTTCACGGCGAAGCCGCTGTTCGAGGTCCCGGGGATCATCGCGCGTGAAAAGCTCACGATGAAAGGCAAACCGAAAGTGAACGGCGCGCTTGGCAGCAACGGACTGATCGAAGCTGAAGGCGGTGCATCCGAACAGATCGGCGGCTGCGAACTCGGGCCTTCCGGCAAATACAAGGGCAACGCCAAAGTGTGCGAATCGATCAAGGTGCGCACACCCGCCGAAGGGGAAATCGTGTTCGCACCGGTGAACCCAGGCAACTCCGCCAAAGAGGCTCCAAGCGGCGAATGCGCGATCTCCAACGAACCTGAAGGCAACTGCGACTACCGGATCGCAAACGCGTTGAAGAAACCTCCAGTCGAACCGTATGACGGGGTCTCTGGCAAGGTGGAATTCAACGAATCCACTCGCGAGCTCAGCATGAGCGCGAACAGCACGGTGACGCTCGGCTCCGGCGTCTACAACTTCTGCAGCCTCACGGCGACGAAAGGCACCCTCACGGTCGCAAAGGGCGCGAAAGCCCTGATATTCATCGACTCCCCTGAACGGGAAGGATCTGAATGCCCTGCCGGAAGCGGCAGCTTCAACTTCAGCGGAAACCTGGAAGTGATCGGTGGGGAAAGCCCAACGAACCTGCAGATCTACGTCTACGGGAAAACGACGGTGAAGGTCGCGGGCACTGAGAACATCGACGCGGTCATATACGCGCCGAACGCATCGATCGAACTGACGGGGAACTTCAAACTCGACGGCGGAATCGCCGGCAACGACGTCACCCTGAGCGGGAACATGTCCTTCGACTGGAACGAAGCTGTGAAATCGATCAAGGTGGAAAACGGCGTCGTGCCCGCCTACTACCGCACCGCCTGGGGCCAGTGCACTCCCGAAGGCACGACGCCCGCGGTCGGCTGCTAGCCGCGAGTGCACGCCTGAAGGCACGACGCCCGCAGTCGGCTGCCAGCTCGCGAGCGCCCATCGCAGCACACCCGCTCGCGAGCAGCGCAGGTTCCATGCGCCGCAGCTCAGATCCCACGCGGCGGAGGTCGGATCCCATGCGGCGGAGCTCAGATCCCATGCGCCGGCGCTCAGATCCCATGCGGCGGAGCGATCACCCAGCTCGCGAGCACGAGCGCGAGAAACCACCGCCGCCGCGCCCCACACACGATCAGGATCGCGATCAGCAGCGCGAGGTAGTGACTCCACAGGATCGGTGTCGCGGCAAGCGAGGCGAGCACGCCGCCGCTGAAGAGCGCCTGCTCCCTGCGCGTGCGGCGGAAGAGAAGCTGCGAGCCTGCAAGCATCACGGTGGCGAGCCCGGCCGCGATCGCCTCCGCTGGCAGAGAGGCGAGCTTGAAGGTGCTCTTCAGCGCGCCCATCACGCTGAAGCCCGTCTTCGACTCGTGCCGCGCGAGCGCGACGAGAAGGTGGAGGTAGCCGATCGGCCCGAGAGGTCCAAGCAGGAACCCCAGACCGATGACAGCGACCGTCAGAACGAAGGCCCAGGCGAAGGCTCGCCGGCGACCGGCGAGCAGCGGCCACAGCAGAATCGGCGCGAGGAACAGCTTCGAGGCGACGACGGCCGCTGCGCAGACGCCGAAGGCGAGCGGGCGGTCCCTCAGCGCCCAGAGCACGACGACCCCGGCAAGCAGCAGGGGGCTCAGCGCGCCGAGCTGCAGCCCCGTGATCGTGAAGGCAGTCGCAAGCACGAGCGCCGTCGTGATGGCTTCACGCCGCCCAGCGATCATCGTCGCTGCGATGACGGCAGCAGATCCGGTGAGGAAGAACAGGGCGCGGGCTGATGCCGCAGGCAGAAGTGCGTAGAGCGCGAACGGCCAGGAGGCGAGGTAGGGATAGACGAATGCAGAGCCTGAGTAGACCGCCGGAGAGCTCGGGTTCGGATACACGGAGCGCCCCTGCAGCAGCATCTCCCCTGCGTGCAGGAAGACGTCGAAGTCGTACATCGGCGTGAGCGGCAGGAACAGCACCACGATCGCGACGAGGCACGCTGCGAGCAGCGCCGCCTGCGACAGCGGCGGCAGCGTGCGCGCAGCGGGCGGCAGCGCTTCGGCGCCGCTGAGGCGGTGGGGGCTTCGGCGCTCTGTGCTCCGAGCCTCTGTGGTCGGGGGACGCTCTGTGGTCGGGCTGCGAGCCATCGGTGATCTCCTCGGTGAGAATGCGGGCGGCGAGACTCGAACTCGCAAGGGCTTGCGCCCACCGGCTCCTAAGGCCGGCGTGTCTGCCGATTCCACCACGCCCGCAGCGCCCCAGACGCTACCGCAGCGCCGGCTGCGCGACTGCGCGAGCGCTGCGCACGCCGACGGCGGGGGGGAGGGCCACGCCGAACGCGGGGCGGCGCCCACCGACCGCGGTGGCACACGCTTACCGCGGTGGCGCACGCCGCTGCTGCGCGCTATCGTCTTGCCTGCGATGTCGAGGGGTCTGCCGGAGGGCTTCGTCGTGGTGCACCCGAACCGGGGCAAGCCGGTCGTGAGGGGCACGCGCGCAGCCGTCGTTCTGCTGTTGCTCGTCAGCGCCGCGCTCGTGCTGATCGTCAGCGTCGGGGGCGCGAGCGCCCAGGGCGGGCTGCTCGCGCCGATCCAGTACCTCTTCGCGCTCGTCTACCTCCTGATCGCCTATTTCGCCTCACGCTGGCGAAGGGGCGTGCTGCCCGTCGCCTCCGGGCTCGCCGTCCTGCTCGCAATCTTCGCCCTCGTCGGCGGAGAGTCGTGGTTCGAACGCGAACACAGCTACTTCCCGCCGATGACGTTGAACGCCGATCTGCTCGGGATCCTCACGTTTGCGATCATCCCTGTGCAGATCCTGCTGATCGTGTTCGCGATGAGGGGGTTCAACCAGGGCTGGAACGTCGAGCAGGAGCGGCCTGTCGCGCGCAGGCCTTCGCCTATCGGCGGAGCAGCGGCCTGAGCGCCTGCGAGCGGCGGCTGGGGCGCCTCAGCAGCGGGCCAAGCGCCTACAATCTCGCGGGCGCGGCGGTGGCGGAACGGTAGACGCGGGGCCCTCAAAAGGCCTTGTCCGCAAGGGCGTGTGGGTTCGAATCCCACCCGCCGCATGCGCCACATCGCGGCCCATCGCGGCCGCATCGCGCGCCGTCGCGGCCCGTTGCCTCGCCCCATCGCAGCCGCATCACGCCCCATCGCATCGTCCCATCGCGCGCCATCACGCCGCCGCATCGGGCGAGCACATCCTCACGACGCCGCGCTACTGCTCTGCTGCCCGCCGACCAGCAGCCGCAGCGCCTCCGATATCGGAGGCGCGGAGGCGAGCACCCCCCAGGGCAAGCCGCGCTCGCTTCGCAGCTCGCAGACGGTCAGCCCGGCGCGCCTGCAGATCAGAGCCCCTGCGGCGATGTCCCACAGCTTCACGGACCGCTCGAAGTAGGCGTCGCAGCGCCCGCAAGCGGTCCAGGCGAGATCGAGCGCGGCGCTGCCGAAGCGCCTCACATCCCTCACCCTCGGCAGCAGCCGCGCAACCACAGCCGCCTGCGCAGCGCGCACCTCCGCGTCGTAGGCGAAGCCGGTTGCCACGAGCGCCGTCGAGAGCTCACGCCGCCCTGAACCCCTGATCGCCACCCCATTCAGCAGGGCAGGCCCCTCCTTCACCGCGCTCCACAGCTCCTCTCTGCACGGGTCATAGATCACGCCTGCAAGCGTGCCGCCACGCCCATCGTCGACGGCGATGCTCACGCACCACTGCGGTATGCCGAAGAGGAAGTTGATCGTGCCATCGAGCGGGTCGACGATCCAACGCAGGCGGGCAGCCGCGCCTGACCCCGCCTCGCCCAGACTTCGCCTCTGCCCTGAGGAGCGACTCATCTCGCCCGCCGTCCCCCCGCTCTCCTCTGCCAGCACGCTGTCACCTGGGCGCAGCGCGGCGAGCCGACGCAGGATCACCCGCTCAGAGGACAGATCCGCCTCGGAGACGAGGTCGGTTGGCGAGCTCTTCGTCGAGACGACGCCCCCGCCCTGGGACCTGAAGCGCTCGAGCAGCAGCCCCCCTGCCTCCCTCGCGAGCTCGATCGCGACCTCGAGCAGCTCCTCGGGATCGCCCGCAGGGCTCTCCGCGACGCTCGTCAGGCTCTCAGGCTCGCGCGCCTCGCCTGAGTCGTCGCTCCGCTCGCTCGCAGCACCCTCAGTGCCGACCGCGCGGCCCTCGCGCAAGCCGCGCTCTGCCGCGTTCACGCGAATCGCGCTGGTCGAAGCTCAGGCCATCGCTGCTCGCGCTCGAGCTCAGCGGCGAGCGCAAGAAGGGTCCGCTCGTCTGAGGCTCGCCCGACGAGCTGGATCGCCCTGGGCAGGCCATCGGCGCCGAACCCCGCTGGCACCGAGCAGGCCGGCTGGCCCGTCAGGTTCCATGGGGCGTTGAACGGCACGAGCCGCGCCACCCCGTTGAACGTTCGCAGCGCACCGGCGCCCTCGAACTGTCCGAGCGGCGGCGGGGGCTTCGCCGTCGCCGGCGTGATCAGGACGTCGTGGGAGGACAGCACAGCGTTCAGCCGCGCGGCGATCTCTCCCTCACGCTCGAAAGACCAACGCAGAGCGCTGCGGGGAATCAGCGTCCCGATCCTCGCCATCGCCCTCGTGCGTCGTTCCAGGCGCGCAGGGCGCGCCATCTGCCGCGCTTCGTCGGCGATCCCACAGAACATCCGCACAAGCAGCGCAGGGAGCATCTGCGCCGGATAGTCGGGGTCCCGCTCCTCCACTGTGTGCCCAAGGGAGCGCAACAGCTCGACGCTGTTCATCAGGCAGCGCTCAGCGTCGCTGTCGAGCGTCGTCAGGATCCCTGGGGGGATCCTCTTCGAGAAGCAGATCCGCAGGCGCCTCCGCCCCCCCGCGGAAGCCTCCGCCGCTCTCCCCTCCGCCGCAGCCTGCACGAATGAGGTCGACGAGGAGGCCCCATCACCGCCAGCCGGACCAGCTGAGCTTCCAAGCACGTCGAGGAACAGCGCCGTGTCGGCGACGTTCCGGCCGAGCAGTCCGTTGACCGACATGCCATGCCACCCTCCGCTGCCTGGCACCCTGCCCCGCTGCGTCTTGCATCCGAACAGACCGCACCACGCGGACGGGATGCGGATCGACCCCGCCCCGTCTGAGCCCGTTGCCGCGCCGACCAGCCCTGCGGCGACAGCCGCGCCGCTGCCGCCACTCGACCCGCCTGGGGCGCGCTGCAGATCCCATGGATTGCGGGTGCTGCCCCACGCGACCGTCTCGGTGAAGGGCCACATGCACAGCTCAGGGACGTTCGTCTTGCCGATGATGATCGCCCCCGCCGCCCGCAGCCGCTTCACGATCTCCGCATCTTCAGTTGCCGGCCCACCGAACGCGTTGCTGCCCATCGCCGTCACCTGCCCTGCAACGTCGGTGTCGTCCTTCACCGCGACAGGCACGCCAAGCAGCGGCCCGCCCCCGCCTGAGGTTCGCGTCCGCTCCACTGCGCGAGCCTGCTCGAGCGCCTGCTCTGCGAAGAGCACCCGGAACGCTTTCACGTCGGAGTCGAATCGCTCGATCCGCTCTATGTAGAGCTCGACGAGCTCGCGCGAGCTCACCTGCCCTGAGTCGATCAGCCGTGCCTGCTCCGCGATCCCGGCGAACGCGAGCTCTTTCGCATCCATCGACGTGCAACGCTACACGATCGCCGCCGCCACGATCGCCGCGGCGCCCGCTGGCTGCAGAATGCGAAGGCGGGCCGCCGGCTGCACGATCGCCGCGCCGAGCGCAGGCGACGCGCCGCGGGCACCGCATCAGGAGACCGGGCGCCGAAGGCACTCAGGCACACACACCACACCACGACAGCGAGGAGGAACCGCTATGACTGCCGTCACCGTCGAAGACGTGGGGCCCGTGCGCCACATCGTGCTCAGCCGCCCCCACAAGCGCAACGCGATCGACGAGCAGATGATCAGAGAGCTGCAAGGCGCGTTCAGCGCCGCCGCAGAGGACCATCATGTCCGCTGCGTGCTCGTGCGCGGGGAGGGTGCGATGTTCTCCTCTGGCATGGACTTCACTGTGCTGCAACGCCTCTCGGAGCAGCCGCAGAATCTGCGGCAGCTGCGCGCCGGAGTGCTTTCGACCTGGAATCTCTGCGAAGAGATGCCCAAGCCGACGATCGCAGAGATCCATGGCGGCTGCATCGGCGGAGCGGTCGAGCTCGCGCTCGCCTGCGATCTGCGCGTCATCGCGCAGGACGCCGTCATCGGCCTGCCTGAGACCCGAGTGGGCCTGCTGCCTGACGTAGGTGGCTGCTCACGCCTGCCGAGCGTGATCGGTCTTGGCAGGGCGAAGGAGATGGTGATGACTGGCCAGCTGCTGTCCGGACAGGAGGCCCACCGCATCGGACTCGTCAACAGGGTCTGCCCACCAGATCAGCTGCGACAGACCACGGAGCAGCTTCTCAACGAGCTGCTCGCCTGCGCTCCAATCGCGGTCGGGCTCGCGAAGCGGCTGCTCGACGCTGCCGCGAAGCCCGCGCTCGCCCTCACACTCGAGCAGGAGGTCAGCGCGCAGCAGATCTGCGCGTCGAGCGAGGATTTCGCTGAGGGGGCGGCCGCGCTCTCGCAGAAGCGCACGCCAAGCTTCAGCGGTCGCTGATCACCAGACCCGATGTGCCTCCCTCCCAGCACGAGGCGCCTCGCCCCTCGCAGCCGGCCCAGGCGCCTCGCCCCTCGCAGCCGGCCCAGGCGCCTCGCGGCCAGAAGCGGGTCCGCCCCCTTCGGCAGCGCGTTCGGGCGGGCGCCGTCCGTCCTTCGATTGCAACCTGGAGCAAGCCCGTATACTGCTCCGCCGTGCCATCGGAGCAGCCAAACAACCGGACGGTATGCATCATCGGCGCCTCTGGAGCGCTTGGCTTTGGGCTCGCGATCAGGCTTGGGAGAGCGGGAGTGCCAATCGTCATCGGCTCCCGGAGCGCGGAGAGGGCGCAGCAGACAGCGGACCGCGCGAGAGAGATCGTCTCTCATGGCGAGTTCGCCGGCGCTCAGAACGCGCATGCAGTGCAGCAGGCGGGCACGATCGTGCTCAGCGTTCCATTCGCCAGCCAGGCGGAGACGCTCGCGAGCGTCAAGGAGTCCTTCTCCGAAGGCCAGCTGCTCATAGACGCGACAGTGCCGCTTGCGAGCGCTGTCGGCGGCAGGGCGACCCGCACCATAGGCGTCTTTCAGGGCTCAGCCGCCCAGCAGTGCCAGGAGCTTCTGCCTGCTGGAGTCAAAGTCGTCTCTGCGCTGCACACCGTCAGCGCCCACTCGCTCTCTCACATCGACGCGCAGATGGACGAGGACGTCCTCATCTGTGGTGACTCGAAGGCGGACAAGCAGCGCGCCGCACGCCTGCTCGCGCAGATCGACGGTCTCCGCTGCGTGGATTGCGGCCGCCTCGAGATGGCCAGGGTGACGGAGGCGATCACGGCGCTGCTCATATCCGTCAACGGGCGCTACAAGGCGCACGCTGGCATCAAGCTCGCAGGACTCCCTGACCCAGCTTGGGAGTAGAGCCGCAACCACCACGCGCCGACCAGCTTGGCGCTCCTGCCGCCCCCTCAGAGGATCCCGATCCGCCTGCCCGCCCTGTCGTCCTGCTCTCTGGAGGCACTGGCGGTGCCAAGCTCGCGCGTGGCATGCTCGACGTCGTCGGCCCTCAGCGCCTCATCGTCATCGCCAACACAGGGGATGACATCGAGATCTACGGCGCCCACGTCAGCCCTGACCCTGACCTCGTCTGCTACTCGCTCGCCGACCTCATCGACAAGCGCGGCTACGGCGTAGAGGGTGACACCTTCGCCGTCGTTCACGCTCTCAGGCGCCTTGGGGCAGACGTCTGGTTCAACCTCGGCGATTCAGATCTCGCCTGGTGCCTTCGCCGCACGCAGCTCGAGGCGCAGGGCATGCGCCACACGCTTGCGCTCAGAGAGCTCTGCCGCCAGATCGGCCTGCAGGCGCAGGTGCTGCCGATGTGCGACATGCCCCAGCGCACCATCGTCAATGGGCTCAGCCTCCAGGAGTTCCTCATCAGAGACGGCGGGAAGGCGCCGGTGCGAGAGGTGCGATTCGAGTGTGAGCGCCCTGTTCACCCATCGCCGGAGGTGGTGCAGGCGCTCCGGCAGGCGCAGACTCTCATCATCGGCCCAAGCAACCCTGTCATCTCCATCTGGCCGATCCTCCACGCGCTCCGCGATGTCATCCACCTCATCGAAGGCAGGGCTGTCTGCGTCAGCCCCATCGTCGCTTCTCGGGTTCTCAAGGGACCGACCGCCTCCTGCCTTCACGCCCACCACCAGCCCGCCACAGCTGATGGGGTCATCGGGTTCTACGAATCCGTCTGCCCATCGCTGCTCGCGGGGATAGTCGCAGACGAAGAGCCTCGCAGCCGGCTGCCGCACCTCGTCATCGACACCCTCATGGGCACCCCCAGCGAGCGCGCCCAGCTCGCCGCAAGCACCCTCGCGTTCGCGGAATCCCTGCAGAGTCGAGCTGGGCACCGAGCCCCAGGCGCCGGAAGCTAGGCTGTCGGCGCATGCGCACCGCGGCGATCCTACCTGTGAAGCGCTTCTCGCACGCCAAGCAGCGACTCAGCAGCGACGTCGCGGAGCCGATGCGCCTTCAGCTCGCGCAGGCGATGGTCTCAGACGTGCTGCAGACGCTCAGCAGATCTCGGATGCTCGATCTCATCATCATCGTCACTGGGGAGCCCTCGATCGCCTCCTCCGCCCGCGCCGAGGCGCTCGGCTCTCACCGGGTCATCCTGCTGGCCGACAGCGCTGAGGACGGCCAGAACGCTGCGGTCACGCTTGGCATCCAGCGGGCGCTCAGCGTCGGCATTCAGCGTGTGCTCTGCGTTCCTGGCGACTGCCCCTGCCTCGACGAGGGAGACCTCGCCGCGCTGCTCGCGCCGAACCCACTCGCGCACAGCGAGCCCAGAGGCGAGGTCGTCATCGTGCCGGACCGTCATGGCACTGGCACGAACGGCCTGCTGCTCTCCCCGCCCACCGCGATACCACCGAGCTTCGGGCAAAACAGCTGCGAGCGCCACCTCACGCTCGCGCGGCAGGCGCAGCTGCGATGCAGCGTGCAGAGGCTGCCCTCGCTCATGCTCGACATCGACACGAGCGAGGACCTCGACGTCCTGCGGTCGAGGCTCGCTGGGGAGGACGGGAAGGCGCCGCGCACGCGGCGGGTGCTTGGGCTCTCGGGGCAGGCGACGTGGGCAGCCTCCACATCCGCAGCCTGAAGGGCCTGCCTCAGATCGCCGTTGGCGACGATCTCGCGCAGATCATCGTCGATGCCTGCGCCGCCCAGGACCCGCCCGTCTCGCTCAGCGGCGAGCACATCCTCGTGCTCGCCCAGAAGATCGTCTCCAAGGCGGAGGGGGCGACGGTGCAGCTCTCCGAGATCACTGCAGGCGAGCGGGCCAAGCAGATCGCCGAGCAAGCGCAGCACACCGCCCTCCCAGCGCAGGAGCGCAGGCGTGACCCCAGGGCGATCCAGGTCGTGCTCGACCAGAGCGTCGAGATACTCCGCCAAAGGGAGGGGACGCTCATCTGCCGCACACGTCATGGCTTCGTCTGCGCCAACGCCGGTGTCGACGCCTCCAACTCGCCCCAGGCTGAGACGCTCATCCTCCTGCCGCAGGACCCTGACCACTCTGCGCGCCTCATCCGCGCGCGGCTGCGTCAGCTGCTGCGCCTTCCCACAGCGCCTGGCGTGCTCATCACAGACAGCTTTGGGCGCGCCTGGCGCCAGGGCCAGTGCGATGTCGCAATCGGTCTCGCGGGCCTCACCCCGCTTGACGACTGGCGTGGGCGCACCGACGCGCATTCGCGCACGCTCACCGCAACGCTGCTTGCCGTCGCTGACAGCATCGCCGCCGCGGCGGACCTCGCCAGGGCCAAGGATTCAGAGGAGCCTGCAGTCCTCGTCGAAGGGCTCGCCCGCTTCATCACGGGCGAGGACGGCCCTGGCGCCGCCGCGCTGCTGCGCCCGCTCCAGGAGGACCTGTTTCGGTGAGGGCGCCGCGATCCTTCACGCTGCAATGAGCCCGGATCGCACTCTGTAGTGCGCCCGGATCGCATACAAAGTGCTCCGCTCCGCTGCATCGCGCCCTGCGGCGTGCGCGGCGGCGATCAGCTGCTCAGGGTCCAGCCGAGTGCCGTGCTCGCTGCCTGCGAGCCTGCTTATGCTCTCCTCCATCAGCGTGCCGCCGAGGTCGTTCACCCCCCAGCGCAGGGACTCGCTCGCCAGCTCCAAGCCCATCTTCACCCATGAGGCCTGCAGGTTCCTCACCGTGCAGCCGAGCGCCAAGCGGAAGGCGGCGGTGTGCTTCAGGTTCTCCTGCTCTGAGATCTCCTCGATCCCGTGGGTGCGGCCCAGCAGCGTCTGGAAGGGGATGAAGGAGAGCGGCACGAACTCCGTTATCCCACCTGTGCGTTCCTGCAGGCGCCTCACCACGTCCATGTGCTCTGCCAGCTCCCATGGCTCCTCGATGTGGCCGAACATCACCGTCGCCGTCGAACGCAGCCCCGCCCTGTGGCAGGCTTCGATCATCTCCACCCACCGCGCGACGGGCAGCTTGTTCGGGCTGATCCGCGCTCGCACGCCGTCGTGCAGCACCTCTGCCGCCGTCCCTGGCGTCGAGCCCAAGCCCGCCTCCTTCAGCGCCGCGAACACCTCGTCTGGGCTCAGCCCTGAGATGTCGCACATGTGGGAGACCTCCATAGGGCTGTAGGCGTGCAGATGTATGTCTGTGCCCTGCTCCCTTGCGATCTGCTTTGCGAAGGACAGCCAGCCCAGGTAGTCCTCCAGCTGCCAGTCTGGGTGTATCCCTGACTGGATGCACAGCTCGGTCGCCCCGTAGTCCAACGCCTCCAGCACGCGCCGCCTGAACTCCTCGCGGTCGTGTTCGTAGGCGTCTGGAGAGCGCCTGCTCTGCCCGAAGCCGCAGAAGGCACAGCCCACTGTGCAGATGTTCGAGATGTTGATGTTCCGGTTCACCACGAAGGTCACCGTGTCGCCTGCCAGCTCCAAGCGCAGCTCGTCTGCTGCCTGCCTCATCGCCTCCACAGCCTCCTGCCTGCTCTCGGCAAACAGCGCCGTCAGCTCCTCTGCATTCAGCTTCGCTCCCTCGCGCCCCTTCTCCACCGCGCGCCAGACAACGTCCGGTCTCGGCAGACGCACTCGCTCGCCGCGGCCGGAGCCGCCTCTTGGGATGAAGCTCCAGTACTTCATCCTGATCGTGTCGAGAACGCCCTCTGAAAGCCATTCCTCGTCGATGTAGCGCGGGTAGACACACAACCGCTCCGTCAACGCAAGCCCTGTCGGCTGCAGGCGCTTTCGCACCTCATGTGGCGAGGGGAATGGGTGCTCGGGGGAGATGTGGTCGCCGTTTGCGGACAGTCCGCCCAGGTCGGTCGCCCCCGCCTCCAGAAGCTCGCGCCACCAGTCTGCGAGGTTCGGCGGAATCTGAATCCCCACGTCTGGCATCAGGCGCCTGCACTGCCGCACCAGCCGCTTCATGTCCTCGATGCTCACCGCCCCTCCACCCTGCCTCGCCCACTCCGGCAGCGGCAGGTTCGGCCGGCCCTCTGCGATCCCTGTGCGCCAGTACGCCTTCGCCGCCGCATCGGCTATCTCGGCGGGCTCGCGGCCGTAATACCGTTCGTGGGGCACGAAGTTCTGGAGGATCACCTCCTGGATGTGTCCGTACTGTGAGTGCAGCTGCGCCAGCGCCTCCAGCGAGGCGATCCTCTCTTCCTCCGTCTCGCCGATGCCGACCAGGATGCCGGAGGTGAACGGAATCTTCAGCTGACCTGCGGCACGGATCGTCTCGAGCCGCCGCTGCGGGTGCTTGCTTGGCGAGCCGGCGTGGACCGTCTGCATCAGGCGCTCTGAGATCGACTCCAGCATCAGCCCCTGCGAGGCGCTCACCTCCCTCAGGCGCGCCAGATCCTCGCGGGGGAGCACGCCGAGGTTCGTGTGGGGGAGCAGACCCCGCTCCAAGGCGCGCTCGCAGACCCACACGACGTAGGAGGTGAAGTCCTCGTGCCCGAAGCAGGCAAGCGCAGCTGCCACCTCCGCGTTGTGCTCAGGGCGCTCGCCTGTCAGCACCAGCAGCTCCTTCACGTTGCGCCTGCTCGCCGCCTCGAGCCGCTGAAGGACCTCCGCGGGGGAGTACAGGTGCGCCTTGTGAGTCGCGAAGGAGCAGTACTTGCAGTAACAACGGCAGGTTCGGGACAGCGACAGCGTCAGGTTGCGAGAGTAGGTGATCCTTCGGGCCATCGGCCCTCAAGTCTATTGCCGAAGAGCGGTTGACAGCAGGCACCCACGGTCACCCGCTTCTTCAGGCCCTTTCGAGGGCACGCCGAGGGGCGCGCCTTCGGTGGGGGCGCGGCGCGCCCGCTTCCGATCAGGCAGGATTGCCCTCTTCCGCGGCACGCATCCACGCCGCACGCCCACCCCGCAGATCATCGAGACCATGGCCACGAACCCCGGAGCTGATTTGCAGCCCATCGCCGAGCAGGATTCACCCCGGAGCGTCTCTGCGGAGCACCTCCAACCTCCGGCGGGCAGCCCCAAGCCGTCCGATGTCGGCATCTACCTCGCAAGGCATGGGCAGACCGCCTACAACCTCCAGCGGCGATTCCAAGGCCGGCTCGACGTGCCGCTCGATGCCACTGGCGTCGCACAGGCACAGAAGCTCGCCCACCACGCCGGCGCCTACTCGTTCGCCGCGCTGTGGTCGAGCACGCTGCTCAGAGCGAAGCAGACCGCTCTCATCGTCGCCAAGCGCATCCAGCTGCCGGTCAGGCTAGATGAGCGCCTCGTCGAGACCGACGCTGGGCGGTGGACGGACCGCACCTTCGCCGAGGTCGAGCGGCAGAGCCCTCAGCTGTTTGCCGCCTTCCTCGCGGGCGACCCCCAGTTCGCCTTCCCTGGCGGCGAGTCTTTCGCTCAGCAGAGCGAGCGCGTCGCGCAGGCGCTCTCAGACATTCAGAAGGGACCGCTGCCTGCGCTCGTCGTCTGCCATGGCGTCGTCATCAGGCTCGCGCTCTACCAGCGCTCCCGCGACAGGAGCGTGCTCTCGGTCAGGGTTGCCAACGGCGCGCTGATGCCACTCGATCAGGCGCAGTAGGCTTCAAGCGGTCGCGGCTCCCCACGCCGGCACAGCCGCGCACCCGCCAGGCTCAGCTTCGCGCTGCGAGCGTGCTCACGAGCGTCGCACCTTCGCGTGCCACCCTCGAGCGTGGAACCACCAGATCGAAGCCTGCGGCCTCTGCCCGCCTCCGCAGCGCGCCATCGACGTGCGGGTAGAAGGCGAGAGTGCGAAGCCCTTCGGCCTCGAGCCTCCCCTCCCTCACATCCTCCACCAGCTGCAGCCCTTCGCTCGGCTCGCCTGACAGGTCGACGAGCAAAAGCTCTGCTCCGCTCAAGCGCCGTTCGGCTTCGCTCCTTCCCGCCGCGAGCCTCACCTCGTGCCCTGCGCGCTCCAGGGCCGACTTCACCTTCGAGCCGAGCATCAGATCGTCGATCAGGACGAGAACGACAGCCATCTGCCGAGCCTCAGCAGGCCCGCTACTGGGCGCGCAGGCGCGCGAATGCCTGCCGAACGGACTCAGGGCGACCCCACATCTGGGTCACCTCCACCCTGCCGCTGCGGATCTCGCGCACGACCAGCTCGCCCTCGATGCCCGATTCGTCCAGGAGGCGCAGCGCAGCATGCACCGCCGGCGCCGCCGCCGCGTGGCCGAACTCATGGGCGACGAGCAGCCGCCAATGCCAATCGTGGCGGGAGTATGGGCGAGCATTGCAGGTCGCCAGGTAGACGGAGGCATCCACATACCGCGACTCCTGCGCAATCCTCAGGTCGAGCTCGAGGTCCGTCCAGTCCGCTGGCAGAGAGTCGACTATCTGCTCGAAGGCATCGGCAAGTCCCATCAGACCCAAGCGTAGCGAGGCTATGCTCACTTCGATGTCCTCGACCAGCCGCCAAGGCGCTCAGCACGCAATCCTCGTGCAGGGCTGCGGGCTGCTCGACCGATCTGACAGGGGCAAGCTCGCGCTCACGGGCGCCGACGCGGCGCAGTTCCTCCATGGACAGGTCACCAACGACGTCGTCTCGCTGCGACCGGGAGAGGGCTGCTATGCGGCGTTCCTCACCCACAAGGGCAAGATGCTCGGCGACCTCAGGATCCTCGCAACGCAGGACGAGCTGCTGCTCGACACCGAGCGCGTCGCGCTGCAGCCCCTCTTCGACCTCATCATGCGCTTCAAGATCGGCCACCAGGTGCAGCTTCACAAGCGCACGCTTCAGTGCGCCCTGCTTTCGCTCATCGGTCCCCAGGCAGGCGAGGTGCTTGGCGCCGCGATCGATGAGGCACACCTCCCCTCTCACCTGCAGAAAGAGCATGCCCACGCCGAGGTCACGATCGGCTCGAGGCCTGTGCGCCTCATAGCCACTGCGCAGCCACCTGGCGTCGATCTGCTCCTCGCCGCTCAGGATGCCCAGCGGGTGGCCCAAGCGCTGCTCGCCGCCGGCGCGCAGCCCGTCTCAGAGCAGGCCGCTGAGATCCTCAGGATCGAAGCGGGCAGGCCGCGCTTCGGCATCGACATAGGGCAGGACGTCATCCCCCAGGAGGCGGGCCTCAACGAGCGAGCCGTCAGCTTCACGAAGGGCTGCTATGTCGGCCAGGAGACCGTCGCCAGGCTCCACTACAAGGGCAGGCCGAACAGACACCTCAGGGGGCTGCTGCTCGATCAGCCGCTGCCTGCCGGCACTCCTCTGCAGCTGCAGGGGCGCATCGTCGGCAGGCTTGGCAGCAGCGCGGTCTCCCCTTCGCTTGGGCCGATCGGCCTCGCGCTGCTGCGCAGGGAGGCGGAGCCTGCAAGCAGGGTGAGCGACCCCGTCAGCGGGGTCGGCGCCCAGGTCGTCGAGCTGCCGTTCCAGGCCCCCGCCGCCGATCGTCCGGCCCCCGGCGCCGATCGTGCAGCCCCCCACCGCCGATCTCGATCACCCCGCCCCAGGCGGTAGCCGCACACCGTCCACCGCGGTCTCAGCCCGCCCCCTTCAGCAGGCTCGCAGGCACCGCACCCTCAGCCGTCTCGGTCGCCCTCCAAGCGCTGGGCGGATAGGATGCGGGCACGCACCCTTCGAAGAGGGGTCCAATGCACCCGCAAGCACTACGAGCGAGGTCCTCACAAAGTGGCGATAGACCTGAATCATGTCTCGAGGCTCGACGTCGAGGTCGGCGAGCTGCCGAAGACGATGGCCGCCTGGGTCATCAGGGAGGAGCGCCTCGGAGAGCCGAAGGACGCGTTCCAGCTCGAGGAGATCGAGGTCCCGGAGCCTCGCGCGTTCGAGGTGATCGTGCGCGTCATGGCCGCTGGCGTCAACTACAACAACGTATGGGCAGCTCTTGGGCAGCCCGTATCCGTCATGAAGTACGGAGACCACCCCGAGTATGGCCACCACATCGGCGGCTCTGACGCATCGGGGATCGTGTGGAAGGTCGGTCCGGGGGTGACCAGGTGGAAGCCTGGCGATCAGGTCGTCATCCACTGCAACCAGGCCTCCTATGAGGACCCTGAGGTGCATGGCCTCGATCCGATGGCGGCGCCCTCACAGCGGATATGGGGCTATGAGACGACATGGGGGTCCTTCGCCCAGTTCACGAAGGTCCAGGCCCAGCAGCTGCTGCACAAGCCGGCGGGGCTCACCTGGGCTGAGGCCGCCTCCTATGGGCTCGCCTACTTCACCGCCTACAGGATGCTCATCACGCGCTGCAACATGCGCGCCGGCGACCGCGTGCTCATCTGGGGCGCTGCCGGCGGGCTTGGCGTGTTCGCCACCCAGCTGTGCGCGACAGCGGGCGCCCACTGCGTCGGCGTCGTCTCCTCGCCACAGAAGGGCGAGCTCGTCGAGCGCCTTGGAGCGGTCGGCTACATCGACCGCAACGAGTTCTCTGGGATGATGCGCACAGGCACGGAGACGCCGGAGCAGGAGAAGGCCCGCTTCCAGGTCTGCCGGGAGTTCGCAAAGAGGGTCAAGAGCATCCTTGGAGAGTTGCCGGACATCGTCTTCGAGCACGTCGGCCAAGCGACGTTCCCAACGTCGGTGTACACCGTCAAGCCGTTCGGCAAGGTTGTGATCTGCGCCGCAACCACGGGGTTCAACCTCGACTTCGACGTCAGGTACCTGTGGATGAAGCAGAAGGAGATCATCGGCTCGCACTTCGCCAACGCCTATGAGTGCGTGAAGGCAAACGAGCTCATCGAGAGCGGGCAGATCCGTCCCGTCATCTGGCGCACGATGGGGTTCGAGGGCGTCGCTGAGGCGCACCAGCTCATGCTCGAAAACAGGCATCTCGGCAAGATCGCGATCCTCGTCGGCGCCGATTCAGAGGACCTCGGCAGAACCGCTGAGGGATTGAGCGCTATATACGCAGAGGTGGGTGGCTGATGAGTGAGACGATCGTCGTTCCCTGGTACGCGACAGGATTTCGGGCGGACGGGTTCGAAGCTGCGCTCAACGAGATCGCGCAGGTCGCGATGCACTATGGAGCGAGCTCCTTCCAGGTCTACCGTTCGGAGGACGACCGCTACAGGTTCCAGCAGTTCGTCACCTTCGAGGACCACCTCGACTGGGAGCGCTACTGGGAAGGGCCGGAGATGTGCGCCTTCAGAGCGAGGCACTCAGGCTGGTACCAGATCCCGGTGCTGTACGCCGCCTGGAGATGCACCGCCGCAGGCAGCATCGAGCCTGGCAGCGCACCGCATCGGGCAGCGTCGGCTTCCAACTCAGCGCACAGCCCGCGCTTCGAGGCTGCAGAGGTGGAGGCGGTCTGAGGGCTCCCTGCCCTGCTCTCGAGCTCCTAGCCCTGCTCGAGCGGCGCCATCGTCAGACCAGCGCCCTTCAGCTGCTCCCAGTAGTGCTCTGCGGGCTCCCTGTGGCCGACATAGACGATCGCCTGGCCTGAGGCGTGGATCAGGTTCGCGATCACGTGGCCCTGCTCCAGGCTCACACCTGGGA
>JAJYUP010000204.1 GCA_021792455.1 Actinomycetes bacterium
GGCCAGAGGGGTCAGCCCCGTCGACTGGCCTCTACGCAGTAAGAGAAAGAACCATACACACACTCACCGATATCATCTGACAAACAAACCGTCTCCAAGAAAGCCGGGGCGGTCCACCCGCCGGCCGGCAGCCGGCGGCTCGGTGCAGGCGTGGATCTTCTGCGCGATCTGGTAGCGCACGCCCAAGCACGCCACGCGCTGCGGCCCGGCCAGGCCGAACTGCTGCAACTCGATACCGTCCAGCGTCTCCACATCGCCACCGGATTCGCCCTCGGCTGGCGCGAGCTCGAGCGGCACGGTTCCCCACCGCCGGCCGCGGTAGGACAGCTTGATCTCGATCCGCACGGAGCCTGTCTGCCGGATCGGCGCCGGCGCGCCGCGCTCGAAGGAGAAATCGCCCCAGGCGCCCCTCCGTGCTTGATCGAGCTGTGCGAGCACCGATGCGGCAGGCGCGCGGAAGAGCGCATCGATGTCCTGCGTGGCGCACGCCCGTGTGCGCAGGCGCAACTCCATCGCCGTGCCGCCCTTGAGAAGAAACAGCGGCTCGCCGTTGTGCTCGCGCACCCCGTCCAACGCCGCGAGCAGCACCATGAACTGCACCCACCGCTGCAGGCGCGGAACGAGCACGCGCTGCGCGCGAGCGTGTTCGCCGATCCACCGTTCGATCACGCCAACGTTGTGTGGCGCCTGCCGGCGAAGCTCCGCCATCGCTTCTCAGGCGGCCAGCGCCTGCATCCGGCCGCGCAGCTCGGTGATCTGCTCGTCTTCGAGCAGGCCGCGCTCCGCCGCGTTCGCGAGCGCCTGCTCGATCAGGCGCGGCGACAGATGTTCTTCGATGCCATCGAGGATCGCGCGCATGGCAGTCACGATCGGGGTGCCCTCTAGCCGGAAGTTTTTGAGGCCGGGCTGCTGAATCGCCCGTCGTGGCGGGGTTTCGGGGGTCTGGGGCTGGGTTGGTTCTGTCTACGCGGCGAGCTTGATGTCGAGTAGCTGCAGCGCCTTGGCCTGGACCGGGTTGGGTTTGCTCAGGCGGGGGATCGTGTGCTCGGTCTGCCCGATGCGCAGTTGGTTGCGGGTGATGGTTGAGAGCTCGGCGATGAGGTCGGTGAGGCTGTAGGCGGGCAGGCCGTCGGTGGTGCGGACGCTGGCGGCCTTCTTCTTGGCGGCCGGGGAGCGCGTGGCGCTCGCGACCGGGTCTGCCGGGGCCAGGGGCGTCTCGTCTGTGAAGAGCATCGGGGCGAGGCGTGCTTGCAGCTCGAAGCAGACGTGGTAGGCGAGTAGGAAGAGGAAGAAGTGGGCTCGGACCCTGCTCTCGAGGTGGTGACGGATGGGCCTGACGTCAAGCGTGGTCTTGATCGTGCGGTAGGCGCGCTCGGCCATCTTCAACTGCTTGTAGACCCGCACGACAGCCTGGCTTGAGAGCTCATCTTGCGGGCAGGTGGTCCTGAGCACGTAGAGGCCGTCGAGCGCTGCCTCGGCTTCGATCTGCTCGACCTTGCGCTGATAGGAGAAGGATCCGTCGGCGATCTGCAGCTCGAAGTGCTTGGCGACCTTGTACTTGTTGGAGACCCTTCCTGCGCGCTCGCCGATCTTGCCGGCATCGGCGCCTCTGAGTCGCCCGCGGGGACCGTCGACCATCGACTTGACCTTCTGAAGCTCGGTTTCGGTGGCGGCCAGGAGATCCTCGCGCTTGCGGGCGCGCTCTGCGGCCAGATGCGGGTTGCGGCAGACGATCAGCCGCTCGTCGGGGAACTCATCGGAGGCGATCTCCGCGAGGTTGGTCTCGTCAAAGAGCGAGAGCTGCAGATCGCCCGAGCCGATCAGCGTGCGGATCTGCACGGTCTTCAAAGCGGAGACGAACCCAGCGCCGAGCTCCTTGAGCTTTTCCGCGTGCGCCTGGGTGATCATCGCGCGGTCCCCGACGAAGATCGCTCGCTTGACCCCGAAACGCTCGCTCACGGCCTCAAGCACTCCGGGCAGCGTCCCCGGGTCGGCGCTGTTGCCCGGGTGCACCTGCACCGACACCGGCCTGCCCTCCGGTGAGCAGATAAGGCCCCAGTTGACCTGCAGCTTGCCCTTCTTGCCGTCACGATTGTGACCCAGCGCGGCCAAGGGACAGCAGCGCCCCTCGAAATAGCTTGAGGACAGGTCATAGAGCACGAAGGAGCCGTCTGAAAGGTGCCGTGCGGCGAGCGCGCGCTCGATCCGCTGCTGGCGTTCTGCGAGCCAGTCCATCGCGGCCAGCAGCTCGGGCTCTGAGACCTCTCCGAGTGAGAGCTCATCTGCGAGCGTGCTCTGGCAGAAACGCTTGGTGAACGACAGCTTGGAGCCCGGCGCGATCACCAACTGGCAGATCATCGCCACCACCAGGTCGCGCTCGCGAGAACGCTCGCGGGAGATCAGCCGCTCCAGATCGAGCGCTCGCAGCACGCCCAGCACCGCGGCGACATGTCCATGGCCCAGCGAGCTCTCGATCTCAAAAGCATCCTCCACGTCAACGAGCACCTTGCCGGCGAGCATCGCGCGGATCGCCTCGATCACGTGCGCGGGCAGGTGTGAGAGGTTGCCGACCGTTTCATTCTTGACCTTGCCGCCCTCGCGGTAGGAGCGCCGCAGCAGCGTCGATTCATATACCCGGCCCTTGTAGTGGCGACGCGTCGTCGTCAGATGCACAGCACCAGTACGCTTTGGCATGAACACATCGTGCCACACTTGCCGGACGGCACAAACCACTTATTAGTGTCTACGCGAAACCGCCAAGAAAAGCCCGATCGCCCATCAACACGGGCGATCGGGCGTTACGGCCTCAAAAACTTCCGTCTAGCAGCGTCACGTCCCCCGCATCGAGCTCGCGGCGGTGCAGCACGTAGGGCGAGGGCACTGCACGCCGCGGCCGATACGTCGCGGGCAGGCTCAGATGGATCTTCGTCGGGTTGACGTCGCACAGCCCGTGCAGGTCCAGCGCGCTCGGCCCGCAGATCACACCGCGGCCCGCCTGGCTCCACAGCGTCGCCTCCATGTACTGATCCAGCGGTCCCGTCGGCACCAGCGCGATCCGGTACACGCCGTGAGCGACGTGATCGGCCAGGCCGCACCGCGCGAGATCCTGCAGACGCAGCGGATCGACGCCCAGCGCGCGTGCGTCACCGGAGGTCACGTAACCGTGCTGCTGCTGGGCAACCTCGAGAAGCTGGGCGTAGACGCGACCAGGCATCACACGTTGTAGAAGAAGCACGGCGTTTTGCCATGCTCTTTCCACCGCCGACACGCCGCCCTCCCCAGCGCGCAAGAACCACGCTCACAGCCATCGCCCCCGCGTGCCACCGCGCAGCGCCCCTGCGCCGCGCCCAAAACGGGGCGCTTGGGACAGCGGCAGGGAAATCAGACCCGCCGTCCACTCCCCCTGATACTCTGGATTCCGCTCGGTTATGCGGATCCCCTAGAGCCCAGTGGGGGACTCGAACCCCCGACCCCTTCCTTACCATGGAAGTGCTCTACCGGCTGAGCTAACTGGGCAGCAGAGGGGACTGTAGCGCCGGGGCATACGCAACGCCGCAAAGCGGCGCCTCTCGCGGCAGGCTCGCCGTTCAGTGCTGCTGCCCCACCGTGTACTGCGTCTGCCAGGTGCGACCGCGATCGTCT
>JAJYUP010000205.1 GCA_021792455.1 Actinomycetes bacterium
ACTTCTTCGCGCTGATAAAGCTGATCCCCGTCACGCTCACGTTGCCGGGCATCGCGGGCCTCATCCTCACGATTGGGGTCGCAGCCGACGCGAACATCGTCATCTTCGAGCGCGTCAAGGAGGAGATCCGCGGCGGGCGCTCGGTGATCGCAGGGATCGCCGCGGGCTACAAGAAGGGCTTCGCAGCCATCGTCGATGCGAACGTCGTCACCTTCATGACCGCGTTCATCCTGTTCGCGCTCGCGACCGCGGAAGTCCAGGGCTTCGCGTTCATGCTCGGCATCGGCACGCTCGTCTCGCTTTTCACCGCGGTCCTCGCCACGCAGGCCGCCCTCGGTGTGATGGGCAGGTCGCGAGCGGTCTCGCATCCCGCGCTGCTCGGCGCCGCGCGCAAGCGATTCAGCTGGAAGGTCGACTTCATGGGCGCCTCACGTTGGTTCTTCACGCTCTCTGGCGTGATCCTGCTCGTGGGGGCGATCGCGATCGGCTCGAAGGGCATCGACTTCGGTTTCGACTTCACCGGCGGCACACGCATCCAGACCTCGTTCGTGCGCCCGGTGAGCGCGGGCGAGATCCGCACCGTGCTCAGCGGCGCCGGCATCCATGGCGCGGTCGTGCAGAGCTACCACCTCAAAGGCGGCGGCTCAGGGTACGACATCACGCTGAAGAAGCTCGGCCCGACCGGCGTCCAGCACGTCAAGGCGGAGCTGAACGCGAAGCTGCCGCACACCGGTGCCGAAGCTGTGAAGAACTTCAACTACACCTCGATCGGGCCGACGTTCGGCCAGACGATCGCCAACGATGCAGTGATCGCGATCATCGTCTCGCTGATCGTGATCGCCGCCTACATCGCACTGCGCTTCGAGTGGAAGTACGCGGTCCCCGTGCTGATCGCGCTCGCCCACGACCTGCTGATCACGGCTGGCATCTACGCGCTCACCGGCAGGGAAGTGACGAGCGCGACAGTCGCCGCGCTGCTGACGATCCTCGGTTACTCGATGTACGACACGATCATCGTGTTCGACCGAATCCGCGAGAACGTTCCGAGGATGCCGAGAGCCGCCTTCTCGCAGATCGTCAACCGGTCGATGTCCGAGGTGGTGACGAGGTCGCTTGCGACGAGCTTCTGCACGCTTCTGCCTGTTATCGCGCTTCTCATCTTCGGAGGCGCGACCCTGCAGGACTTCGCCTTCGCGCTGCTCGTCGGCATCGCCTCAGGCGCCTACTCCTCGATCTTCATCGCCTCCCCGGTGCTCACCCACTGGAAGGAACGTGAGTCCGTCTACCGCAACCGCCGAGCGCGTCTGACCGGTGAAATCGGATACGTGCCCGCCTACGCGACCGGAGCCTCCGGCCAGCCGCTCGACGTCGAGCCGGCCGCCAGGCGCAGGCGGCAGCGCAGGGGCCTGCTCTCGGCGGAGGAGCCTGGCGAGCAGATCTCACAGGAGGAGTTCGAGCAGCTCGTACGCGACCTCGACATAGAGGCGCAGCCGTCTCTACGCGGCGGGGGCGCCGCACTCGCCTCGCGCAGAAGCTCGCGCCGCAGCCGCGCCGGCGCCGAGCGCCAGACAGCCAACGGCCTGGCGTCTTCGGACCGCGGAGCGCCCCCTCAGGGCCGGGGAGCTTCCGGCGGGCCAACCACCCCGAAGGCTCCGCCGAGGCTTTCGAGTCGCGACACCTCCAGCGGCGCAGCTGACGCCGACAGTGGGAGCGCCACCGGGCCGTCAGCGCGCGGAAGGGGCCCTGAGGCTCGTGGCGGGAGCGGGGCGGAGCCCCTGGAGGCACAGGGGCCTGCACGGATCGCAGGATCACGATCCGGCGCAGAGCCCGCTGGCGATGATGGGGGCGAGGCCGGCCGCAAGCCGCCCCCGGCGGCGGCGGACGCCACGCCTGAGGAGCTCGTGATGAAGGATCAGAAGCGGCGCGAGAGGGCACGAAGGCCGCGCAACCGCAGGCACGGGAGAAGTCGCTGATGGGGATGCTCGGCTGGGTGCTGACGGGGCTCGCGATCTGGCATTTCACGATCTGGCTTCCAGATCGCTTCTGGGGCGGGATCGTGGGCGCGCTGCTCGGCTCTCTCACAGGGGCGATCATCATCGGGCTCGTCATCTACGCCGCTGAATCCTCGAGCTTTGCAGTCCCAGGGCAGAAAGCGACGAACGTCGCCGTCGTTCTGTACGCAGCGCCTGGGGCGCTGCTCGGGATAGCGGTCGTCTATCTCGCGGGTCTGAGACGCGAACGCCGCTCGAAGGCTCCCGTCGGCCCTCCCCGCGCGCGCCGCTGATCCGCAGGCCCGTCCGCGCCTTGGCGCAGGGTGCCCCGCCCTCCGCGCGCCGCTGATCCGAAGGCCCGTCCGCGCCTTGGCGCAGGGTGCCCCGCCCTCCGCGCGCCGCTGATCCGAAGGCCCGTCCGCGCCTTGGCGCAGGGTGCCCCGCCGTCCGCGCGCGATGCAAAGGCTCCGCGAGCGGACGAGATTCCGTCTCAGGGCACACGTAAGGTGTGCCTCCATGCCGAACGTCCACTTTCAAATGCCGAACGGGAGGCCGATCTCAATCCAAAGGATGCAGCGTGCGCTGCGCGTCAGCGAGACGCTCGCCCAGGTCCTCGTCAACAGAGGCCTGTCCACACCAGCACTTGCGCGCCGCTTCCTCGCTGCCGAGGAGAGCCACGAGATCCAGGCGTTCACAGGGCTTGCGGATGTCGCCGAACGTGTGCTTGCGGCGATCGGTCGCGGACGCCGTATCACGGTCCACGGCGACTACGACGTCGACGGCGTCTGTGGCAGCGCGCTGCTGCTGAGGTCGCTGCGGGCGCTCGGTGGCGCCGTCGACTGGCACATACCCCGTCGCTCCGAGGGCTACGGACTGCGCGGCCCGACCGTCTCCGCGCTCGCCTGCCGGGGAACGCAGATGCTCATAACGGTCGACTGCGGGATCACCGCCGTCGAGGAGGTGCGGCTCGCCTCACACCTCGGCATCGAGACGATCATCACAGACCACCATGCGCCTCGCGCCGACGGCCTGCTGCCGGAGGCGGTGATCGTGCACCCCGGCGTCTGCGGGTATCCGTGCCCGCATCTGTGCGGCACGGCGGTCGCCTACAAGCTCGCACAGGCCCTGTGGGCGTGCGCCGGGCGCGACCAGACCGAGCTCGAGCGCGAGCTCGACCTCGTCGGCCTCGCGACGGTCGCCGACGTCGTCCCGCTGCATGATGAGAACCGGGCGCTCGCGCGAGCCGGGCAGCGTGCGATCGGCGCGACTACGCGGGTCGGGCTGCGTGAGCTCCTGCTCGCCGCACATCTCGACCCCAGCCGCGTCGACGAGCGTGCGATCGGCTTCGGTCTCGCCCCCCGGTTGAACGCGGTCGGGCGCCTCCACGATTCGGGGCCTGCGCTCGAGCTGCTGATCACCGAGAACCCGCAGCGCGCGCGTGTGCTTGCGGCCGAGCTCGACCGCTGCAACAGCGCGCGGCGCGAGATCGAGCAGCAGATCCTCATCGAGGCGGATGCGCAGATTCGCGCCGCCGGACCGCTGCCAGGCTACGTGCTCGCCGCGGAGGGTTGGCACCCCGGCGTGATCGGGATTGTCGCCGCACGGCTCGCAGAGCGCCACTGCAGGCCG
>JAJYUP010000206.1 GCA_021792455.1 Actinomycetes bacterium
CGTCATCCGCTGGAAGGACATCTTCGAGACGCTCGAGGCTGCGATCGACGCATGCGAGACCGTCGCTCACGTCATCGAGGGCACGACGATCAGCTGACCGCGGGCTCTCCGCCGGACCTCTCGCCCCTCAGGGCATCCGCCGCGCCCCCGAGCGCATCCGCCGCGCCCCCGAGCGCATCCGCTGCGCCCCCCAGCGCATCCGCCGCGCCCCCCAGCGTATCCGCCGCGCCCCCCAGTGCATCCGCCGCGCCCCCGAGCGCACGCAGGTCAGGCTCGTCGGTGGACCGCTGCCTGTCCTCGCTCGGTTCACACCTCGACAACGAATTTGTCACCTCCTCACAACACCTCAGCTGAGATCGGCGAGCAAGATCTCCTGCAAGTGGCTCGGAGCAACGGGTCGCGGTCTGCAACTCATCCCAAGGAGCGTTCGCATGATTCCGCGAAGAAGCAGCCGTACAGCTGTCGCTGTCCTCCTGGCCGGGGCGTGCGCAGTCGGAGTTGCCGCCTGCGGTGGCGCGAAGAGCGGCAGCGGCGCAGGATCGACGGTCAGACCTGCATCCTCTGCACGGGGCCCGTCTGGAACCGAGGCCGCCTCAGCTGCGTCCGCGACCGAGACGGTGACAGGCGAGGGCTCGAAGCAGACGCTCATCGTCTACTCCGCCCAGGGATACGCGCCCAACAGCGTGAAGGCGTTCGAAGAAGAAACCGGCATTCCGACGAAGCTTGTCGAAAACTCGACGGGGCCCCTGTTTGCGCGGATCCAGGCTGAAAAGGCCTCTCCCCAGTGGGGACTGTTCTGGGTGGACGGGCAGGAACCGTTCGCGTCGCTGGACGAACAGGGAATGCTGGTGAAGAACCTGGAGATACCGAAGCTGACAGCACTCGGCGAAGAGCTCGTGCCCGTCGATCACAGCTTCGTCCCGACAGGAATCACCCTGGCGTGCGCCGTCATCTACAACAGCAGGGAACTGACGAGGCCTCCGACGACCTGGGAACAGCTCGCCGAAAGCAGGTACGCCGGCAAGATCGGCATGAACAACCCCTCGGTGTCCGGCCCGACCTATCCATGCGTCGTCGGTGTGATGAACCACCTTGGCAGCGAGGCGAAGGGGGAGGCGTTTTTCGAGAAGCTGAAGAAGAACGGTCTCGAGATCTCGGAAACCAACGGGAACACGCTGCACCTGCTTGAAACCGGTCAGATCTCGATCGGCCTGATCCAGAGCTCCGCGGAGCTCGGCGCGACGGAAGAGGTGAAAGGCCTGAAGATCGCGTTCCTGCCGAAGGAGACAGTGCTGCCAAGCAACATCGGCGTGGACGCGAAGGCTCCGCCAGTCGTGCGAGAAGAGGCGCAGAAGTTCATCGACTGGGTGCTTTCGCCTGCGGGTCAGCACCAGATGAAGATCGGTGACCCCCACGGCGACTCTCTCTTCTGGCCGGTCGCGGCCAGCACGAAGCCGCGCCCGGAGCTGCCTGAACTGAGCTCGATCTCCACGCAGCAGGTCAACCCCTATGAATGGGGCAAGAAGGAGGCGTCGATCAACAGGTGGTTCACGGCGCACATCGTTGAATAGCTGATGCGCTCGCATTCTTCGCTCACCTCTCAGGGGCAGGCTCGGAGATCGGGAGCGCAGGGCAGGTGATCGGCGATCCCATGGGCTGTGGTTCGCGCATCGGACTCGAGTCGGCGGCCACCGACGCGGGCAGCGCGTCGGTGGCGCTCGCCGCCTCGCGTGCCTCGAGCCTGTTGCCTGCCCGCCCGCGGCTTGGGTTGACGGGCACGATGGCGATCCTGATCGGCCTGCTGCTCGCGCTGCCGATCGGCGCTTTCCTGCTCGTGCCGATCTCACCTCGACTGTTGGCCCAGGGCAACTCGTGGTTTACCCTGTCGGCATTCGGTGAAGCGCTCAGCGGCCCGTCGCTTCACGCACTCGGCGACTCGGCGCTCGTCGGGGTGGGCGCCGCGCTGCTCGCGCTTGCCTGCGCGCTGCCGCTTGCGATGGTGCTGCACCGCACGAACATCATCGGTGGCCGGCTCTGGCAGTTCGGGGTGTGGGCCCTGCTGCTGGCCCCCAGCTACCTCGTAGCGCTCGGCTGGGAGCGGCTGTTCGAACCTGACGGCGTGCTCATGCGCGCGGGTCTGAACGTGACGGCGTTCCAGAGGGTGCTCTATGGGCCGCTCGGGGTGACCCTCGTCGACGGGCTGAAGGGCGTCCCGTTCGCGTTCCTTGCGATCTCGGCGGTGCTGCCGGGCCTTGGCTCCGGCTTTGAGCACGCCGCTCGCACCCACGGAGCGGGCCGCCTCGCCTCGCTCCGGGTCGTGCTGCCGATCCTCGCTCCCGCCCTGTGGGCGTCCTTTGCGATCGTCTTCGCGGAGACGATCAGTGATTTTGGCGTTGCCGCCACGCTCGCCTACAGCGCCAAATTCCCGATGTCCACGTTCGCGCTCTACTACGCGGTCGGCAACGAGCCCGTCCAGTTTGGGCTCGCGGCGGCCATCGGCTGGACGCTCGTCGGCCTCGTCGGCGTCGCGCTTTTCGCACAGCGCCGGGCGATGCGCGGCCGCTCCTACCAGGTGCTCTCCGGCAGAACGCGTCCCCACGTTCGAGTGAAGCTGAGGCCTGCGGCGCAGGTGACTGCGCTCATCTCCGTATCGCTGTTCTTCGCCCTCGCGCTGGGAGTTCCCGTGGTGGGCGCGATCAGCGCCTCGCTGCTGAAGTCGCTGGGGACCGCGACGCACGGCTTTGCGCTCACCTTCGAAAACTACACGCGCGTAACGAGAGAAAGCGCGCTCTACGAACCGCTGCTCTACTCGCTGCGCCTGGCGGCGATCACAGCGACCGTCGTGATGGTGCTGTCTGTGCCGGCGGCGCGCCTGCTCACCAAGCGTGCAGCGGGCCGCATCGGACGCACGATAGACCTCGTGCTGCTCGCTGCGGTTGCCGTGCCTGCGATCGTGATGGCTGCCGGCTACATCCTCATCTGGAACCTGCCGGTGATGCACGCGGTTGGCATCTCGCTCTACGGGACGACGACGCTGCTCACGATCGCCTACATCGCCGGTGCGCTGCCGAACACCTCGCGCATCTTGGTCGGCCCGCTCGCCCAGCTGCACGAGTCGCTTCTGAGCAGCGCGCGCACGCATGGAGTCGGAAGTGCGATCGCGTGGTTGCGCGTCGCCCTGCCGGTGCTCTCGCGCTACATCACCTGGGTCTGGCTCTACTGCTTCTCCGCGACGCTGCTGGAGTTGCCGATATCGGAGCTGCTCTATCCGCCTGGCTCACCACCGATATCGATTGCGATCCAGCGGCGGCTGGAAAACTACGACTTCGCAGGGGGCACGGCGATCGAGGTGATCGCTGTGCTTGGTGCGCTGGGGATCGCAGCCCTCGTGCTTGGCGGCTACAGGCTGCTCGCGCCGCGTGGTTGGCGGCAGGTGGGGCTGGCGAGATGAGCGCACTGGAGGGCGCGACCGTCGAACAGAACGCGGCGGCGGGGAGCGCGGTGCAGCTGAGCGCGCTGACCAAGCACTACGGTGAGGTGCACGCTCTCACGGACGTTTCGCTCAGCCTCGCACCGGGCACGTTCCTCGCGTTGCTTGGCCCCTCCG
>JAJYUP010000053.1 GCA_021792455.1 Actinomycetes bacterium
GCGACCGTGCTGGAGAAGGCCTCAGAGGCCGGGATACCCCTCGACGAGCAGTGCGCGCAACAGGTTGCGCAGAGGGTGAAGGAGCTCGAGCATCGCGGCTTTCAGTTCGAGGCGGCGAACGGATCGTTCGAGCTGCTGATGAGGCGGCAGTCAGGGCTCTACGAGCGGCTGTTCGAGCTCGAGTCCTGGCGCGTCAGCGTGGAGAGCAGGGCCTCAGGCGAGCTTGCGAGCGAGGCGACGATAAAGATCTGGGTGCCAGACCGCAGGAGCGGCAGCCGGATCCTGCGCACCGCGGAGGGAAACGGTCCCGTGAACGCGCTGGACCGGGCGTTGCGGGAGGCGCTTGGTGAGATCCACCCGAAGCTGAAGGACATCGACCTGATCAACTTCAAGGTGCGGATCCTCGACGAGGAGAAGGGCACCGACGCGATCACGCGCGTGCTGATCGACTCGACCGACGGCGAGGTGGTCTGGGGCACGATCGGCGTCTCCGAGAACGTGATAGAGGCCTCCTGGGAGGCGCTCGTCGATGCGCTCGAGTATGGGATGCAGGCGGGAACCCGTCCAGGAACGGCCGCCTCGCCCGCGCTGCATCGGCAGCGCGGCAGCTGATGATCCCGCTCGCGCGGCCGGCGCTCGGCGCCGAGGAGGAGCAGGCGGTGACTGCCGTGCTGCGCAGCGGCAGGCTTTCGCTTGGCCCGGCGCTCGAGGAGTTCGAGAGGATGTTCGCCGCGCGGCTCGGCGTGGCGCACGCGAGCGCGGTCTCGAGCGGGACAGCGGCGCTGCACCTGGCGCTGCGGGCGGTCGGCGTGCGTGAGGGCGACGAGGTGATCACGAGCCCGTTCTCGTTCGTCGCCTCCGCGAACGCGGTGATCTATCAGCGGGCGAGGCCTGTGTTCGCGGACATCGACCCCGTGACGCTGAACCTGAGCCCAGAGGCTGCGGAGGCTTGCGTGACGGAGCGCACGAGCGCGCTTCTGCCGGTGCACATCTTCGGTGCTCCAGCGGAGTTGAGCGCTTTCGAGCGGATCGCGCAGAGGCATTGCCTTGCGATCGTCGAGGACGCCTGCGAGGCGCTTGGCGCGATCCACGGGGATGGGGTGCCAGTCGGTGGGCGTGGTCATCCGGCTGCCTTCGGCTTCTATGCGAACAAGCAGCTGACGACGGGCGAGGGCGGGATGATCGCGCTCGCGGACGGGACCCTGAAGCAGCGGATCGACTCAGAGCGAAACCAGGGCAGGGCACCCGACATGGGCTGGCTCGACCACGATCGCCTCGGCTTCAACTACCGCCTTTCCGATATCGCATGCGCAATCGGAATCGCCCAGCTTCGGAAGCTCGACGGGATGCTCGCGGCGCGCGCAGCGCTCGCAGCGCTGTACATCGATGCGCTGAGCGGCATCGAGGAGCTGACGCTGCCCTGCTCAGACCGCAACGGCGACCGTCGCAGCTGGTTCGTCTTCGTCGTGCAGCTGCCAAAGCGCGTCGACCGCGATGCGGTCGTGCGGGAGCTGGCCGTGCGCGGCATCGAGAGCAAGCCGTACCTGCCGGCGATCCACCTGATGAGCTTCTACAGGGAGCGCTTCGGGCACCGCGAGGGTGAGCTTCCGGTCTGCGAGGACGTTGCTTCGAGGTCGCTGGCGCTGCCCTTCTTCCCACAGATGAGCGAGGGCGAGGTCGCCCGCGTCGCACAGGAGCTGGGCTCCGTGGTTGGTGGCTGCCGATAGATTGTCGGCAGATGTCACGCTTCACCGAGCCGCAGCACAGCGACTTCAAGGCCCTCAACTCCTCGATCGAGTTCGATCGCCGGTTGTGGCCGCAGGACATCGCCCAATCGCGTGCACACGCGAGGATGCTCGCGGCGACGGGGATCATCTCAGGGGCGGACGGGGAGGCGCTGCTCGCGGGCCTCCGCCTCGTGGAGGGTGAGCTCGAGCGGGGCAGCTTCCCGTTCCAGGCCGATGACGAAGACATCCACATGGCGATCGAGCGGCGCCTGACGGAGCTGATAGGACCGGTCGGGGGCAGGCTGCACACCGCCCGCTCGCGCAACGATCAGGTTGCGACCGACCTCGCGCTGTACACGAAGCAGGCGGCTGCGCGCGCGGCGGAGTCGACGAGAGGCCTGATGGCCGCTCTGCTTGCGCGCGCGGAGCAGCACATCGACTGGCCGATGCCCGGCTACACCCACCTGCAGCGTGCTCAGCCCGTCTATCTCTCCCACCACCTGCTCGCATACTTCTGGATGCTTGCGAGAGACCGGCAGAGGTTTGCCTTCGCGCAGGCGCAGGCGGACGTTCTGCCGCTCGGCGCCGGCGCCCTCGCCGGGGTGAGCTTCGAGACAGACAGGCGGATGGTCGCCGACGAGCTCGGCTTCGCGACGGTCTCACCCAACTCGCTCGACGCGGTCTCCAACAGGGACTTCGTGCTCGACTACCTGGCTGCGGCGGCGAGCTGCGCGACGCATCTGTCGCGTCTCGGCGCAGAGCTCGTGCTGTGGAGCAGCGAGGAGTTTCGCTTCTGTGAGCTGCCAGACGCCTGGAGCTCCGGCTCCTCGATCATGCCCCAGAAGAAGAACCCCGACGCTGCGGAGCTCTTGCGAGGGAAGGCGCCACGAGTCGTCTCCAAGCTCTCCGCTCTGCATGGCGTGATGCATGCGCTCCCGCTCACCTACAACAAGGACATGCAGGAGGACAAGGAGGGGCTGTTCGATGCCGTCGAGACGATCGAGCTCTCCCTCGCCGCAGCGAGAGGCATGATCGCCGGTGCGCGCTTCGATGCAGAGCGCATGCGCAGCGCCGCATCCGATGAGATGCTCGCCGCGACCGAGATCGCGGATCTGCTCGTGCGGGAGGCGGGCATGCCGTTCCGGCAGGCCCACGGTGTCGTTGCTGCACTCGTGCGCGACGCACTCGAGACCGGCCGCTCCCTCTCGCAGATCACCCCCGATGAGCTCGCCTCCCACAGCGACGCGTTTGCCGGTCCGCTCGCCCCCGAGCGCTACGGCGAGGTGCTCTCGCAGGAGTCCTGGCTGGAGTCGAAGGTCTCAGAGGGCGGCACCGCGCTGTCCCGAGTGCGCGATCAGATCGCGCTGGCGCGACAGGTGCTCGCCGAGGCGAGTGAGGCGCAGCGGGGCGGTTGAACATGAGGGGGAAGGCCGCCCGCCCCAAGCGGCGGCATCGCCTGCGCCTCGCCAAAGCTGATCTGCGGCTGTTGGACGTGAGCAGGAACGTCTCAGACAGCAGCTATCATCCGAGCTGATCGAATGGATCCGAAGGACGGATGTCCGGGGGGTGGCGAAGATCGAGCGCTCACCGAAAGGCGCTTGGGCTCATACGCGCGCCGGGGAACGCCGGGTGCGGCTGCTGCTCGACCGCCTGCGCCGCGCAGGCGCGGCAGATCAGCAGCATGAGGGCCGCATCGCCGTTGAAGAGCTGATCGCGCTCTATGCGGCGAGCCTGCGGTCGCATGTGGCGCGTGAGCTCTCCCGCTGCGGAGCGCCCAGCGAGGAGGCCGAACATGCGCTGGCGAGCGCGATCGAGCTGGTGGGGCGATCTCTGAAGGATGGCATCGATCTCAGGCACCGGCCACTGCACGCAGTGATCGCGCGCTGCGCCCAGGCGGCGGTTGGGAAGGCGCTGCGCGATGAGGCGGAGGGCGAGGTGGGAAGCGATCGCGAAGCGCTCGCAGCCCTCCGGGGCGAGCCGCCAGTGCGCCCTGCGCCTGCGGCCGCCTTCGGAGGTCCCGCCGATGCGCTGATTGCCGCGCTGTCGCTCTTGAGCGCTCGCGAGCAGGAGCTCGTCCTGGAACGCGTGATCGCCGGCCTCACCCCCGAGGAGGTCGCACGGCGGCGCAAAGCGAGCCGATCCGAGGTCGACCGCGAGTACTCCCACGCGCTGCTGAGCCTGCGCAGGCGGCCTTGAAGCGCAGAGGCCGGGAGGTGCCTTCGACCGAGTGGGCGCCTCGGCGAGAGTGGACGCCTTGGCCGGCGTGGGCGCCTCTGCCCTACGGCGTGAGGGTGGGGTCGACCACGTCGATCTGGCCCGGTTTGGAGGGCGTCCCGAGTTCCTGGCCCTGAACGTTCGAGCAGGCGATTTCCAGATCTGTCCCAGAGCTGACAGTCACTGAGACGGGCGCGCTCTGGCCGAGCGCGGTGAAGCTCTCGCTTGCGAGCGTGCGCCCAGCGACCCTGATTGCGACGTCGAGGTGCGAGCTGGTTTCGAAGCTCTGTGGCGCGCCCCCTTCACCGCCTTCGTTGGTCGCCGCACCGTCGACGCCGACTGTCGCGGTGAATGTGCCAGAGACCGGGACGTGATAGATGAGCGTGTTGGTGTTGCCCGGTTCGGGGACATCGGCCGAGGTGGTCTGGGTGATCACCGCGACCCCATCTTCATATGTCCTGCCGCCAAGCGTCATCGGCGGGGTGAAGCCGATCGTGACGCCGTAGCCGCCTGTGCTCGAGGCCTTGGCGCCGCCATTGTCATCGAGGGCGACGATGCATGCGTACCCGCTTTCGTTTGGCTGGACGGACTCGAGTTGAGGCTGCCCCGGCGCGGGGGCGGGGGCGCCGGCGGCGGCGAGCGTGCAGGCGCCGAAGCTGCTCGCTGGGGCGACCGTCACGGTGACCTCGGCGGAGGCGGGTGATGCGCCGTTCGTGCCATCCGCTTCGAGCTTGAAGGTGTAGGTGATCGGCACTGCGGTTTCGTTTGCAGGCACGCTCACGGGAAAAGTCACCTGACCTGAGCTGCATGGCGCTTCGGAGGGCAGGCCCGCGATCGCGGGAGTCGAGCTGAGGTGGCAGGTGCTGGCGTTGGCGAGAGAGGCTGCGAGCCGCAGCTGGCCGCCTTGCGCGGGCAGCGCGGACGGTGTGGCCGTCAGCGAGTGGCGAAGGATCCGGGGGGCGGCCAGCACCGTGTCTGCGCTGCCGCACGCTCTTGCGGGCCTGCATTCGTGAACGAGGATGACGGGGATCCCGAGCAGCAGGTGCAGTCCGAGCCCGGCTCCACCGAACCTGATTTCGGCTTCAGGCTGCAGGGAGATTTCGACCGCTTCGCCTCCGCGAACCTGAAGCCTTGCGGGGGCGAAGGCCTCTTCCTGGCAGGATGGAAGCGCGAGATCGGCTCCGAAGAGGGCGGTGTTGTATCCGACGCACGCCGCCTTTGCGATCGCTGTCAGACTGGTGCCCGACGGTGCCGTGAGGTGGCGCAGCTGTGAGCTGATCGTGGAGCCGAGGTGCACCTCCCTCTCAGCATCCTTCAGAACGTCACCGGCGTTCTTCAGATCGTCGACTGCACGCAGGAAGACGGCGAGGTCCCCTGAACCCGCCTCAGGCAGCAGCGCCTGCACCGAGGCGCTGTCGAGGCAGCTTGCGAGAGCGCGCGAGAGGCTCGACGGTCTGCCGGCAAAGAGGCTGAAGGTGAGCTCTGCCGGGTCGCATGACGCGCTCGCGAGGCCACCTGAGAGGCTGATGTCGAAGAGCACCTCCCGTGCGTCGATGGTGAGCTCGCTCATCTCGGAGGAGGGCGCAGGGCTTTCGTAGATCGCCTGCTGCGCGTCTGTGACCTGGCCATGCGCAAAGCCCGCAGCGCCGATCGCAAGCACGTTCGCGAAGGGCCCGCTCCAGGAGTTCACACCCCACAGATCGCCGCTGCACACCCAGCTGAGTGCCCCAGGCAGGCAGGCGTCCGGGCCGCCGGATTCGATCAGGCTCGTCGTCTCGATCGGCAGGGCTCCTTCGGCGAACCCGTAGTAGGTGCTCCGGGAGGTCAGGCTAGTGGAGCTCGCCGAGCTCGATGCGTGCGCTCGCGACGATGGCCCGCTGCCCGCTCGTGTGCGAGGCCGCTTGCGGGGTCGGCCGCCCCTTCTGAGCCGTCGCACCCGCAGCAGCCTGCCGAGCCTGCACCTCCCGAGGTGCGCGCGCCTCTGGAGAGCTCGAAGCTTCGCGATCAGCTGCCGACGCTTCGCGGCGGGCAGGCGCGTCCACTTCGCCCTGTTGGCGACGAACACGCCGGCGGCGACTTCGACCCCTGGGCCGCGCAGGTGCTTGGAGGGGCGACCTGCCAGCCTCCTGGAGTGGCACCGAGGGGCACGATGCCCGGCCGGGGCGCGATGCCTGGCCAGGGCACGCCTTCCGGCCGAGGCACGACTTCCGGCTGCGGCGCGGCGTCTGTCTCGGCGCACCGCGGCGCCGCGAAGCGGCGCGGCTGCAGGCGCGCTTGCGGACGCGACAGCCTGCGCGAGCAGCGCGAGCAGGCAGAGCAGGAGCGCGGGCAGCAGACGGGCACTGCGACCGCCTGCGTTGCCCCTGGAGAGGAGGTGGGCGCCACGGCGTCTGCCTGCAGGTCTCAGCATCGATCCCCCAAGTTTCAGGTCCGACACACGCTACCGCCAACACCGGCTTGGGTGCGCAGGCGCCGAGCTCTCCTTGGTCAGGCGAGTCCGACAGGCGACGCACCTGCTGCCCCGATCCATGGGTGAGATGACCTCATGCCGAGCCGCCTGCCGCTCCGCCGGGGCGGCGGCCCTGGGAGTCGGGCAGCGGGATGACCTCGAGGTCCTCGCGCTTGGCTGTTCGGGGGACGTGCGAGTCGGAGGTCGCGATGCGCCGGTCCGGCCCGCCGCAGGCGATGAGCACCGCGTCTGCCAGCGAGATGGGACAAGAGGTGCAGTGCTAGTGGGAGATCCTGATCTCCGCATCGCGCCACGCCTGCACGGAGGTCACGGGCATCACTTCAAGCGCATCCTCCAACAGCCCGTCGATGACGGGGCGCACTCGCTGCACCCCCAATCCACAGCGTCTGCCGAGACGGTCGACGGCCTCCGCGAGGTTGAGCGCGGTGATCGCCGCGCCGTCCTCAAGAATCTCCGCCACCTCGCCTGCTGCGGGCTCGCTGCCGAGCAGCGCTATGAGTGCGGAGGCGTCGATCAGGGTGGGGAGCCGAGCTTCTGGGGGCGCGACCTCACGCGAGCGGCGTTGCTCTGTGGCCGTGCTCGATTGCGGCTGCTCAGGCGTGCCGCGAGCCGCGCGCCTCGACATCCAGCTCCTCCTCGCGATCCATTCGCTTGGCCTGCTCGGAGCCGAGGGCTCTGATCTCTGGCTGAAATGCCCCCATCGCCGCGGCGATGGGGTCTGACGGGGCGGGGCGCAGCACGATGTGGTCGCCGTGGTCTTCGGCCATCACGGTGCGCGACTGCCAGCGCTTGCGGATCGCAGCGGGAATAGAGACCTGGCCGCCCTTCGATATCACAAGCCTTCTCGCCATGGTCATGAAGGATTACCATGAAGCACCTCGTGCCGATCCGCCAGCGTGCGCGCCCCTCGCACGGTGCCGCTCAGCCGCGGAGCTCGATCGGTGCCCTGTCTGTCTCCATCGTCACAGCTTCGTCGCTATCGTCAGGGAACGATGGGCGCACAGCACGCAGACCGCCCTCGGATCGGCGCGTTGGGGCGGCCGCTTCGCGCTGACTTCTATCGGCGGCCTGTGCTCGAGGTGGCAGAAGATCTCATCGGATGCGTGCTGAGCCACGGTGCTCTCGCGGGGGTGATCGTCGAGACCGAGGCCTACCATCACAGCGAGCCCGCCTGCCACGCGTTCGCTGGTTTGACGCGAAGGACGGCGACGCTGTTCGGTCCACCGGGGCGTGCGTACGTCTACCGCTCCTATGGCGTACACGCCCTCTTCAACGCCGTCTGCGAGGGGGAGGGCGTGGGCGCCGCCGTCCTCATCAGGGCGCTTGCGCCGGTGCGAGGCGTGGAGGTGATGCGGGCGCGCAGGGGCTTCCAGGAGCTGCCCGCGCTGTGCTCAGGGCCAGGCAAGCTGACGCAGGCGCTCGGGATCGAGCTCTCCCACAACGGCATCGACCTCAGCCGCGGTCCCGTGAAGATTCACCCCAGGCAGGGCGGATGGGAGCAGCCTGATCTCATCGCCGGCCGGCGCATAGGCATAACGAAGGCGACAGAGCTGCCGTGGCGCTTCTGCCTGGCGGGAAGCGAGCACATCTCGAGGCGTCAGCTGGCCTCGAGGCATGAGCGGAGCCGATGTGAGGCGGGCGCCGGCGTGAGCTGAGCGAGGAGCCGTCTCGATCTGGGCGGGGAGCTGGCCTTATGCGAGGGAGCAGCCGTTGCGCCCCGTGCCGCGAGCTCTGCCTGATGCGAGGCATCGGCCGCCTGCCGCATCTCTATGGAGCGGAGGCGCCGCCCGTCGCCTGGGAGGGGCCCGCAGAGGCTTCCGGCGCCGCTGGTGGCGTTGAGTGTTCTGCAGGAGGTGCCCCTTCGCCTTGCGACGGTTCTCGTGCTCGAGCTTTGATGCCGCTGGACGGAGATGGAGTCCCTTCACCCGCAGGAGCGCTCTGCCCGGCGGGGGCCTTCGGTGTCTGTTGAGTGGCCCCAGGTGTGCTTTGGCCTGCTTGCCCGCCTTCGTGAGCAGGGGTCGCTTCCCGCTGTCCTTCGCTGCCTGCGCTGCCGCTCGCGCCGCCTTGCGCCTTGCGTTCTCCGCGCGGGGCTGCGTTGGTGGCGGCGCTGCTCTGTGCTTCGCTTGCGCCCGATACGACAGCTTGGCTTGCCGCTTCTGTGCCTGGGGAGGGGATCTGCACGTTCTGGCCTTCACTCTGCAGCGCGGCGAGCATGAACGCTTTCCAGATCAGCGCGGGGTAGGTGCCGCCGTAGACGGGCGTGCCGTTGTACTGGGTCGGCATCGGCTTCGCGCTTTCGGGGTAGCCGACCCAGACCGCGACGGTGTACTTGTGATCGAAGCCGACGAACCATGCGTCGACGTAGTTGTTGGTCGTGCCCGTCTTCCCAGCGGCGAACTGGCCGATCGCGGCGTTGACGCCCGTGCCGTGTTCGATCACGGTCTGCAGCATCGAGGTCTCGGTTGCGGCGATGCTCGCCGGCAGCACTCGGCGGAAGATCGGCCTGTTGACTTCGCGGTGGCGTCCGTTCGGCAGCGCTCTGCTGCGATCTGAGACTTCCTGGATCGCGACAGGCGCCCCTGGCGCCGCCGCGAGCGTGCCGCTGACGCGCTGCCCGCCGTGGGCGATCGTCTCATAGGCGTGCGCCATGTCGAGCGGAGTGACGCCTGTGCTCAGTCCGCCGATCGTCATCGCATAGTTCGTGGAGATCGGGGTGGTGATGCCCATCCGGTGGGCGATCGCAGCGATCCTGGCCGTGCCGACCTTGATGCCGACTTCGGCATATATCGAGTTGTCCGAGACGGTCGTGGCACCAGTCAGCGTGTTGGTGCCCGTGTAGGCGCCTTCGTCGTTGTGCACGACGAACACTTCACCGGTCTTCGGGTTGCGGAAGACCTTCATCTTCGAGGGCCAGACCGAGCTCGGGGAGATCCCGTCCATCAGCGCGGCGGCGAGGTCGAACGCCTTGAAGGCCGACCCAGGCTGACGCTCGCCCTCTGTGGCGATGTTGAACGGGTGCGTTTCGTAGTTGCGTCCGCCGACCATCGCCCTCACGTCGCCCGTGGCGTTTTCGATCGCGACGAGCGCGGCGGTTGGGCCAGCGGGGTTGGACATGTAGGTGGAGACGGCGCGTTCGGCGGCGCGCTGCAGCGGAAGGTTGAGCGTCGTCTCGATCCGCAGCCCACCGTCGAACGCCCTCGTCGCGCCATACTTCGCGATCACCTGCTGAGAGACCCAGCTCGTGAAGTAGCCCGCGTCGACCCCTTCGGCCAGCTGTTCCCTCGGCGGCTCGATGTCCTGCGGAGGAGGCAGCGGCGCCGAGATCGATTCCTGATAGACGTGACTGTCGATGTAGTGCTGCGCAAGCATCTGCGCGAGCACGAGGTTGCGGCGCTCTCTGCAGGCGATCGGATGGGTGATCGGGTTGTAGTCCGTCGGGGACTGGATGATCCCCGCGAGCATCGCAGCCTCGGCGGGGCTGAGCTCGCTCACGCACAGCCGCTTCAGCGTGCCGCAGCCGATGTGTGGCGCCACGTGCGCAAAGTACGTCCTCGCGGCCGCCTCGACCCCGTAGGCGCCGTTGCCGAAGTAGATCGTGTTCAGGTACTCCATCAGGATCTTTTCCTTGCTCCAGCGGTGGTCGAGGTGGAAGGCGAGCGCGGCCTCCTTCAGCTTCTCGAAGATGGTCCGGTGGCTCTGTGCCGCGAGCGCGTTCTTGACGAACTGCTCCTCGATCGTCGAGGCTCCCTGCAGCCCGCCGCCGCCGAAGACGTCGTGCACGGCTGCCCTCAGCATCGAGCGCAGGTCGATGCCTTCATTGGTGTAGAAGCGCTTGTCCTCGATCGAGATGACGGCGTCCTTGACGATCCTCGGGATCTGGCTCGCGCGCAGCAGGATCTGGTTGTGCTGGCTGAGCACCGCAAGCGTGTGTCCCTGATCGTCGAGCAGCACGGAGTTGCTCGCATCGTTGAACCGCTGCTCATCTTCGAGCGCAGGCAGATCGGAGGCGAGCGCCATGAACATCCCGAAGACGAACGAGATCCCGCCGAGCACGAGCAGCGCGGCGACGATCGCGAAGAGCCGCCCCCTCTTGACGCGCGGCCGACCGGCTCGGCGCGCCCGCCACGCGTGCCACTTCACCCTCCACGTCAGCCTCGTGCCGGCGAGCAGGCCTCCAAGCCCGCTCGCGCGGGGTGATGGAGAGCGTCTTGGTCTGCGATCGCGCGCGCGCGACCCCACTCCCGGCAGCGGCGGCGCTGAGCGGGCTGCAGGCGGAGCCGAAGCGTCGGTGCTCGTGGCTTCGAAGGTGTGGGTGCCGGTGCTGTGTCGGTCGTTTTGGCCCATGCCCGCCTGGCGATGTCCTGGAGACGGCCCCGGAGATGAGCGAGCGCAGCCTGCAATCGGAGGCGAGCTCTGTCGAGTGCTCGCCTGGATCGAAGGGATGTGCGTGCTCTGCGGCAGCGACGCCTGAACCATCCTCCCTTGGCGTCCGCAGTCGGTGAGTCGCGAGAGTCTAGCATTCGCCGGGATGCAGAGCGCGAGCGACACTCGAGACGATCTCAGCGAGCACGGGGAGACCCGGGCGCCTGCGAGCGAGGCGCAGGTGCTGCTCTCCCACGCGGTCGATGCGCTGCCCTCAGGTGCCCTCGAGGAGAAGCTCGCGGCCGCGCGCGCCGCACACCGCCAGCTGCGCGTGAAGCTCGGCATCGACCCGACCGCGCCCGACATCCATCTCGGCCATGCGGTGCTGCTGCGCAAGCTGCGCGCGTTCCAGGACTTTGGGCACAGGGTCGTGCTGATCATCGGCGATACGACCGCGCTCGTCGGCGATCCGTCGGGGCGCTCGACGCTGCGTCCAATGCTCTCCGAAGAGCAGATCGAGGAGAACGCCAGGACGTTCGAGCAGCAGGCGGGGCGGATCCTGAGGACCGACGCAGAGCTGCTCGAGGTGCGCCACAACAGCGAGTGGCTGACGATGGGCCTGCAGGAGCTCCTCGTCCTCATGAGAACGACGACGCTCGCGCAGCTGCTCGAGCGCGAGGACTTCTCGCAGCGTTGGCGGGCGGCGCAGCCGATCTCGATGCTCGAGCTCGCCTACCCTCTGCTCCAGGGATACGACTCCGTCGCGGTTGCCGCCGACGTGGAGCTCGGCGGCACAGACCAGAAGTTCAACCTGCTGCTCGGAAGGGACATCCAGCGCGCCTACGGAGAGGAGCCCCAGGCGATTCTGACGATGCCGATCCTGCCAGGGCTGGACGGCGAGCGGAAGATGAGCAAGTCGCTGCGCAACGACATCGCGATCACAGACCCTCCGGAGCAGATGTACGGAAAGACGATGAGCATCCCCGACTCTGCGATGGCCACCTACTGTGCGCTGCTGCTCGACGAGCCGCCCTCACCGCAGCTTGGGCCACGGGACGCCAAGCGGCTGCTCGCGCGCGAGCTCGTGCGCTGGCTGCACGGCGAGCAGGAGGCGATCGCGGCCGAGGAGGCCTTCGACGCGCTGTTCCTGCGGCGAGAGCAGCCGACGCAGATGGAGCAGGCGCTTCTGCACGGGGAGTCGATCCACCTGCCGGCGCTGATCGCGGAGGCGCTTGGGCTCTCTCGCTCAGACGCGCGCCGCCTGATAGATCAGGGCGGCGTGAGCGTCGACGGCGCGATCGTGGCGGCAGGGGCCTACGACCACGCCGCGAGCGCGTTGGACGGCAAGGTCCTGCAGGTGGGCAAGCGCCGCTTCCGGCGGCTGCAGCGGGCCTGAGGTGATCTGTCGCGCCGATCGCGTACACTTCCGCGCAAGCCTCGAGCAGGCAACAGAAGCGCGCGGCGGGCCGCTACGTCCGCAGGGCGCCTGCTGCCCTCGAGCGCTATACTCCCTTGTCGGCCCTCAAACGCTCTGATGCGTCGGGGCCGGAGCAGACGGACTTCTCCGAGAAGCCCTCGCGAGAGGCCCCGCGGTCTTTGAAAACTCAACAGCATGCGCACCTGCGATCCTCGTGATCGCGGTGTGCGTCCAGGTTCGACCCGTCGCCTCGGCGCATCGTGCGCGCGAGTCGACGGCAAAGAGTTCAGTGGGATTGAGAAACCCGTCATGGTGCAGAGTCAGGTGTATAGGCTCTGACACCGTCTGTGCGTCCGGCGCTGCCGGGGGCATCGGCGATCCATGACAGCTTTTCGTGAATCACTTCACGGAGAGTTTGATCCTGGCTCAGGACGAACGCTGGCGGCGTGCCTAACACATGCAAGTGGAGCGACGAACCAGGGCTTGCCCTGGGGCAAAGCCGCGAACGGGTGAGTAACACGTGGGTTACCTGCCCCGATGACTGGGACAACCCGGGGAAACTCGGGCTAATACCGGATGTGCCCGCAAGGGGAAAGGAAGCTTCGGCCTCCGCATCGGGATGGGCCCGCGGCCCATTAGCTTGTTGGTGGGGTAATGGCCCACCAAGGCGACGATGGGTAGCTGGTCTGAGAGGACGATCAGCCACACTGGGACTGAGACACGGCCCAGACTCCTACGGGAGGCAGCAGTGGGGAATCTTGCGCAATGCGCGAAAGCGTGACGCAGCAACGCCGCGTGGGGGAAGAAGGCTTTCGGGTTGTAAACCCCTTTCAGTTGGGACGAAGCTTCGCCGGTGAACAGCCGGCCGGAGTGACGGTACCTTCACAAGAAGCACCGGCTAACTACGTGCCAGCAGCCGCGGTAATACGTAGGGTGCAAGCGTTGTCCGGAATCATTGGGCGTAAAGAGCGTGTAGGCGGTTCGATCAGTCTGCTGTGAAAGTCCAGGGCTCAACCCTGGGATGCCGGTGGATACTGTCGGACTAGAGTCCGGAAGGGGCGAGTGGAATTCCTGGTGTAGCGGTGAAATGCGCAGATATCAGGAGGAACACCGATGGCGAAGGCAGCTCGCTGGGACGGTACTGACGCTGAGACGCGAAAGCGTGGGGAGCAAACAGGATTAGATACCCTGGTAGTCCACGCCGTAAACGATGGGCACTAGGTGTAGGGGGTGTCGACTCCCCCTGTGCCGAAGCTAACGCATTAAGTGCCCCGCCTGGGGAGTACGGCCGCAAGGCTAAAACTCAAAGGAATTGACGGGGGCCCGCACAAGCAGCGGAGCATGTGGTTTAATTCGACGCAACGCGAAGAACCTTACCTGGGCTTGACATGTGAGCGACAGGTGCGGAAACGCACCCTCCCTTCGGGGCGCTCTCACAGGTGGTGCATGGCTGTCGTCAGCTCGTGTCGTGAGATGTTGGGTTAAGTCCCGCAACGAGCGCAACCCCCGTCGCATGTTGCCAGCATTCAGTTGGGGACTCATGCGAGACTGCCGGTGACAAACCGGAGGAAGGTGGGGATGACGTCAAGTCATCATGCCCCTTATGTCCAGGGCTACACACGTGCTACATTGGCGCGTACAGAGGGCTGCGATACCGCGAGGTGGAGCGAATCCCTCAAAGCGCGTCTCGGTTCGGATTGCAGGCTGAAACTCGCCTGCATGAAGGTGGAGTTGCTAGTAATCGCGGATCAGCACTGCCGCGGTGAATACGTTCCCGGGCCTTGTACACACCGCCCGTCACACCACGGGAGTGAGCAACACCCGAAGCCGGTGGCCCAACCCGCAAGGGAGGGAGCCGTCGAAGGTGGGGCTCGTGACTGGGGTGAAGTCGTAACAAGGTAGCCGTAGCGGAAGCTGCGGCTGGATCACCTCCTTTCTAGGGAGCGCCGATGAGGCGCCCCGCATCCAGCGGCCGGCAGCCGGGAGCATGCTCCCGGTGCGCACGGTGTCAGCAGGGATGCGGGCCTAGCACGTCGACCGGACCTGGCCAGCGTGGTGCATCGAGCCGAACGCCCCTCCCACTGGGGCGGGGGCCTGCGCGCCGCCAACAACGCTGGGCATGCTGTTGAGTTTTGAGAGACCGGCGCTCGCCGTCGGTGGCAGCGAGCGGGGACAGGTTCCCGCCGAGGTCCACCGGCGGCCGGCGCAACAGCCTCTCAGCGGTCCTTGACAACTGCACAGAAGCCACATCAGTCGCCTTGATAAGCGGCGACTGAAACGGAGCCTCGCTGAAGGCGCGCAAGCGCACGAAGAGGGGCTCCACGGGTATCACCACACCGGCCGCGGCCGTGAGGTCGCGGGCGGTTTGATCACCGTCAAGATAGTAAGGGCACACGGTGGATGCCTTGGCACCAAGAGTCGAAGAAGGGCGTGAACGGCTGCGATAAGCCACGGTTAGGCGCTGAATAGCCTGTGACCCGTGGATTCCCGAATGGGGAAACCCAGCGTTGGCAATGCGACGCTATCCCCGGCTGAACACATAGGCCGGCGGAGGACAAGCGGGGGAAGTGAAACATCTCAGTACCCCGAGGAAAGTAAATCAACCGAGACTCCCTGAGTAGTGGCGAGCGAAAGGGGATCAGCCTAAACCTGGCAGGTGCAAGCGGGCACGCGTTGCCTGTCGGGGGTTGTAGGACGTCTGGTTCGAGCTGTGCCTGGCTCGACAGGAGTTACAAAGTCGCGTGGTAGTCGAAGCGCGTGGAACCGCGCACCACAGAGGGCAACCGTCCCGTAGACGAAACTGCGCGACCTCCTGCAGACGCTCCTGAGTAAGTCCGCGCCCGTGAAACGCGGACTGAACCTGGGGGGACCACCCTCCAAGGCTAAGTACTCCTTGGTGACCGATAGCGGACAAGTACCGTGAGGGAAAGGTGAAAAGTACCCCGGAAGGGGAGTGAAATAGTACCTGAAACCGCGTGCCTACAAGCTGTGGGAGCGGCCTCGTGCCGTGACCGCGTGCTTTTTGCATAACGAGCCGGCGAGTTACTCGTCTGCGGCAAGGTTAAGCGATGAGCGGAGCCGTAGCGAAAGCGAGTCCTAACAGGGCGACAGAGTCGCAGGCGGTAGACCCGAAACTGGGCGAGCTACCCATGGGCAGGCTGAAGCGGGGGTAAGACCTCGTGGAGGGCCGAACCGACCTAGGTTGAAAACTGGGCGGATGACCTGTGGGTCGGAGTGAAAGGCTAATCAAGCTCAGTGATATCTGGTTCTCTCCGAAATATATTTAGGTATAGCCTCGGATGAATTGCGTGATGGCCGTAGAGCACTGTTTGGACTAGGGGCCCTACCAGGTTACCGACTTCAGGCAAACTCCGAAGACCATCACGTGTACTCCGGGAGTCAGTTGCTGGGGGATAAACTTCAGCGTCGAAAGGGAAACAGCCCAGACCGCCAGCTAAGGTCCCTAAGTATCAGCTAAGTGGGAAACGATGTTCGAATGCATAGACAACCAGGAGGTTGGCTTAGAGGCAGCCACCCTTGAAAGAGTGCGTAACAGCTCACTGGTCAAGTGTTCGAGCGCGGACAATGTAGCGGGGCTCAAGCTGATCACCGAAGCTGCGGGTGCGTGAAGCCTACGGGCTGATCGCGCGGTAGGAGAGCGTTCCCACGCCGGCAAAGCGGCGGCGTAAGCCAGCCGTGGAGGCGTGGGAAGTGAGAATGCCGGCATAAGTAACGAAAGAGAGGTGAGAATCCTCTCCACCGATTGCCCAAGGATTCCTGAGTAAAGTTCGTCTGCTCAGGGTTAGTCGGGACCTAAGGCGAGGCCGAAAGGCGTAGTCGATGGCCAACAGGTTGATATTCCTGTACCACGTCGCTTCCGCTATCACCGATGGGGGGACGAGGACGGCTGAGGGAACCCAGGCGATGGTCGACCTGGGACAAGCATGTAGGGGCGGCGCCGTCAAATGCGGCGTTGCATAACCTGAGGTGCGATGTGAGCTGGCTTTGAGCCGGCGACTCCCTGACGCCATGCCTCCGAGAAAAGCCTCTAGGGAGGAAGCGCGTGCCCGTACCAAAACCGACACAGGTGGGCAAGTAGAGAATACTGAGGTGATCGAGATAACCCTCGTTAAGGAACTCGGCAAAATTGCCCCGTAACTTCGGGATAAGGGGCGCCCCGGTAGGGTGAAGTCGTTCTCCGACTGAGCCCGAGGGGGCCGCAGTGAATAGGCTGAAGCGACTGTTTACCAAAAACACAGGTCTCTGCTAAGTCGAAAGACGACGTATAGGGGCTGACGCCTGCCCGGTGCCGGAAGGTTACGTGGAGGTGTTAGGGCTCGACCCGAAGCACCGAAGCTAAGCCCCGGTAAACGGCGGCCGTAACTATAACGGTCCTAAGGTAGCGAAATTCCTTGTCGGGTAAGTTCCGACCTGCACGAATGGCGTAACGACTTCAGCGCTGTCTCAACGAGGGGCTCGGTGAAATTGCAGTCTCGGTGAAGATGCCGAGTACCCGCGACTAGACGGAAAGACCCCGTGAACCTTTACTACAACCTGGTATTGGGATTCGGTGCATCTCGCTCAGGATAGGTGGGAGGCTTTGAAGCGCCGGTTGCGGCTGGCGTGGAGCCAACCTTGAGATACCACCCTTGGTGTATTGGGTTTCTAACCGCACACCGTGAAGCCGGGTGCGGGACAGTTCCAGGCGGGTAGTTTGACTGGGGCGGTCGCCTCCCAAAATGTAACGGAGGCGCACAAAGGTTCCCTCAGCACGGTCGGAAATCGTGCGTAGAGCGCAAAGGTAGCAAGGGAGCTTGACTGCGAGACTGACAAGTCGAGCAGGTGCGAAAGCAGGTCTTAGTGATCCGGCGGTAGCAAGTGGAAGTGCCGTCGCTCAACGGATAAAAGGTACTCCGGGGATAACAGGCTTATCGGGCCCAAGAGTCCACATCGACGGCCCGGTTTGGCACCTCGATGTCGGCTCGTCGCATCCTGGGGGTGAAGTCGCTCCCAAGGGTTGGGCTGTTCGCCCATTAAAGCGGTACGCGAGCTGGGTTCAGAACGTCGTGAGACAGTTCGGTCCCTATCTGTCGTGGGCGTTGGAGAGTTGAGAGGATTTGTCCCTAGTACGAGAGGACCGGGATGAACGCACCTCTGGTGTATCTGTTGTCCTGCCAAGGGCATTGCAGGCTAGCTACGTGCGGAGCGGATAACCGCTGAAAGCATCTAAGCGGGAAGCCGACCTCGAGATGAGCTCTCCCATCCCCTTTGAGGGAGTAAGACCCCTGGGAGACCACCAGGTTGATAGGCCGGATCTGGAAGGACGGTGACGTCCGCAGGAGACCGGTACTAATGGGTCGAGGGCTTGACGGATCTTTGTGATGTCCGTGTGGCGCTGTGCAGTTGTGAAGGATTGCTGTGGGGCGGTCTCTCGAGAGCTTCCGGTGGCTTTGGCGAGGGGGAAACACCTCT
>JAJYUP010000054.1 GCA_021792455.1 Actinomycetes bacterium
GGCTGGCGGTGCAGCTCTGAAGGGGGGTTGGGAGAGGGCAGAGACAGGGCTGTGGAGCAGGGGCGGGTGCGACGCGACGCTGTGCGCCGCAGCGTGAGGATGGGGTTGGGCGGTGGCGCGAGGGTTTGGTGAGAGGGCCGAGCCGAGCGCGCGGCGCTGGTGCGGTCGGATGGGACGCGTCGTGCGAGGCGTCGTGCCGGGAGGCGAGCCCGGCCTTGGGGATGCGGGCACCGAGCGCACTGACGGCGCGCGCGGGCGCGAGTGCGAAGATCACCAGGAGCGGGCGTGCGCGCGTGCTGCCGGGGGCCTTGGGCGGTCCAAATGGGAACATGTGTTCGAGTGTATGCGGCGGTGCGGACGGACTGCTTCTGGGGTGCCCTGCGCGGCGCCCTGCGGCCCGTCGGGACGCGCTCTGGGGTGCCTTGCGCGGCGCCCCGCGGCCCGTCGGGACGCGTTCTGGGGTGCCTTGCGCGGCGCCCTGCGGCCCGTCGGGACGCGCTCTGGGGTGCCTTGCGCGGCGCCCTGCGGCCCGTCGGGACGCGCTCTGGGGTGCCTTGCGCGGCGCCCTGCGGCTCCTGGCGGCACGTTTTCGAGTCCCTTGCACGCCGGCCTGCAGTCCCTGGCACGTCGTTCTGCAGCGTCTGGAGCGCGTCGCGGGCTGTTCGAGGGGGTGGCCCCGCCTCGCGGTGTTAGGCTTCAGCGAAGCGAACGCGCGCTGGGCAGGCGAGCTCGCGCGCCGGTCTCGCCGCATGCTCGACATGGAGAAGCTCGTTATCGAAGGTGGCGTTCCCCTGTCGGGGACGTTGACGCCTGCCGGCAACAAGAACGGCGCGCTGCCGATCCTCGCCGCCTGCCTGCTCACCGGCGAGGAGGTGTGCGTCTCCAACGTGCCGCGCATTCGCGACGTCGACGCGATGATCGAGATCCTGCAATCCATCGGTGTGCGCGTGAGCTGGAGCGGGGCGAGCGAGGTCCGGCTCAGCGCTGCGGATGTCGGGGAGGAGCTCGTGCTCGACCCGCAGCTCGCGGAGCAGATCAGGGCGTCGTTTCTGCTGGCAGGGCCACTGCTCGCCCGGTTCGGGCGAGCGGTGATGCCACCCCCTGGCGGTGACGTCATAGGTCGCCGGCGGCTAGACCCGCATCTCGACGCGTTTCGCGCGATGGGCGCCGCAACGCAGTGCGAGCGCAACATCGTGCTTGGCGCGCCTGGGGGGCTGCGTCCAACGGAGGTGTTCATGGACGAGCCCTCCGTCATGGCGACTGAGAACGCGCTGCTCGCGGCGGCGCTCATCCCGGGCACGACCGTCATCCGCAACGCCGCCTGCGAGCCGCATGTCCAGGACCTCGCGCGGATGCTCCAGAAGATGGGCGCGGAGATCGAGGGTGTCGGCTCGAACCTGCTCACCGTCACGGGCGCGCGCGAGCTCTGCGGCTGCAGCCATCAGATCGCCCCCGATCACATCGAGATCGGCAGCTTCATAGCGCTCGCTGGAGTGACGGGGGGTGAGCTGCGGATCACTGACACCATGCCTGCAGACCTCCGAATGATCCGGCTCGTCTTCCAGCGGATCGGCCTGCAGACCTTCCTCGACGGAGACGACGTGCTCGTGCCGGCGGGGCAGCGCCTGCTCGTGCAGGCCGATGTCGGCGAGTACAAGAGCAAGATCCAGGACGGGCCCTGGCCGGCGTTCCCCGCCGATCTCACCTCGATCGCCGTCGCGCTCGCGACGCAGGCGGAGGGCTCGGTGCTCATACACGAGTGGATGTTCGAGAACCGGCTCATATTCACCGACAAGCTCATCCTCATGGGCGCCGACATCGTGCTCTGCGACCCTCACAGGGCGATCGTCACAGGGCCGCGGCGCCTGCGCGGAGCGCGCGTGGAGTCGCCTGACATCAGAGCGGGGATGGCGATGCTGCTCGCCGCGCTCTGTGCTGAAGGAGAGAGCGAGATCGGCAACGTGCGGCAGATAGACCGCGGATATGAGCGCATCGATGAGCGTCTGCGCGCACTTGGCGCGCGCATCCAGCGAGTCGCCGCCGAGCCTGATGAAGCCGTCCGCCGCGTCGAGCGCAAGGGTCGGCTGCTCGCCGGGTAGCGTTCCTGCGCACCGTGCGTCACCGCTCAGCTCCACCGTGCGAGTAGGCTCTTCGTCGCAGTGATCCACCCTATCCCCAGCGGCACGAGAGACGTGCTTCCAGATGAGATGCGCGAGCTGCGCCAGATAACCGATGCGCTGCGCAGAGGCTTTCAGGCCCACGGCTATGGCGAGGTGTACACGCCTGCGCTCGAGTATGAGGAGGTGCTCGCGCGCGCCGAGCTCTCTGAGGCCGCCCCCGCCTACAGGCTCTTCGACGAGACGGGCGCCCCGCTCACGCTCAGATCTGACATGACGGTCCCGATAGCGAGGCTCGTCGCCACCCGGTATCCGCAGGCCACGGGTCCGCTGCGCTTCTGCTACCTCGCCCACTGCTACAGACGCGTGCGGCCGCAGCGTGGCCAGCCCCGGGAGCTGCTGCAGGCTGGCGTCGAGCTCATAGGTGCGCCCGCTCCGGAGGGCACCGCCGAGGTGCTCAGCACGCTTTGCCGGACCCTCGAGAGCACCGGCCTCGAGAGCTACAGGGTCGGCCTTGGGGATGCCTCCGTGTTCTCCACGCTCATGAACGGCCTCGAGGTTCCGGAGGCCGATCGAGCGGGCCTGCTCGCGGCGCTTGGGCGGCGCGACTTCGTCGAGCTTCAGCGGCTTGCGGGTCGGACAGGCCTTCGTGAGAGCGCGGTGCGGATGCTCATCGAGGTGCCGCAGCGCAGGGGCGGCGAGGAGGTTCTCGACCATGCGCCTGGCCCGGTGGCTGACGCCGTCAGGGGCATGCGGCAGGTGGGTGCGCTGCTGGCGCCTGAGGTTGCCGCGCGGGTCATCTTCGATCTCGGGCTGTTGCGGGGCATCGGCTACTACACGGGTGCGGTGTTCGAGGTCTACGACCCCGCGCTTGGTGCGCCTCTCGGGGGCGGCGGCCGCTACGACGATCTGCTTGGGCGCTTCGGGCGCCCACTTCCCGCCGTCGGCTTTGCGATCGGGGTCGAAGCGCTCCACATCGCGCTCGCGGGCGAGGAGCGGGGCACGGGGGCTATGCTCGCGTGAGCGCCGCCGAGCATCTCAGGGTTGCGGTCCCCAGGGGGGCGCTGCTTGCCGGCACGCTCGACATGCTCGATGCGCTTGGGCTCAGCACGGCGGAGATGCGCAGCAACGAGCGCAGGCTGCTGTTCGAGGACGTTGGGAAGCTGTCGGGCGCTCGCGGTCGAAGCACCAGCGTGAGCGTCATCACGATGCGTCCATCGGATGTGCCGACATACGTCGAGGCGGGGGCTGCGGACATCGGCGTCACCGGCAAGGACGTGCTTCTCGAGCAGGTCGGCATCGACGGCAGGGCGGGCGGCAGGGAGGTCTACGAGCTGCTCGACCTCCGTTATGGCCCCTGCACCATGGTGCTCGCCACTGCCGGAGCGGAGAACGCCCGCGGCGAGAACCCCGCCGTCGAGGCGCTGCGGCGGCTTGGCGTCATGCGGATCGCCACGAAGTATCCTCGCACCGCGCTTGCGCACATGGAGCGCACGGGCAGGCAGGCTGAGATCGTCGAGGTGAAGGGATCGGTCGAGCTTGCACCGCTCGCCGGCCTCGCTGAGGCGATCGTCGATCTCACCGCGACTGGCGGCACGCTGCGCGAGAACGGGCTCGTCGTGCGCGAGGAGATCGCGCGATCCACCGCGCGCCTCATCGCGAACCCTGTCTCGCACAAGCTCAAGGCCGCGCCGATCGACGATCTCGTGGAGCGGCTGCGTGCAGGTTGAGCGGTTCGGGATCGAGGCGGTGAGATCGCTTGGGCCCGCCGCGCTCGCCGCGGAGATCCGTCGGCTCGTCGCAGATGTCCACAGCGTGAGCGAAAGCGTGCGCGAGATCATTCACGCCGTGGGCGCTGAAGGTGATGCCGCGCTTCTGCGGCTGACGAGCGAGCTCGATCTCGACGGCGGGCAGCCGCTGCCGCTCGAGGTCGAGGAGGATCAGCTCAACGAGGCGATCACGAAGCTGCCGCGCCAGCTCATCGCCGGCCTGCAGGTTGCGATCGCCAACGTCGCTCAGGTTGCGGAGCTCGGGGTGGGTCAGGACGGACGCGCGCGCCTTCCGCAGGGGCACCTCGTCACGCTCAGAGAGATCCCCGTCGGCTCTGCCGCGGTGTACGTGCCTGGCGGCAGGGCCCCGTATCCCAGCACCGCGGTGATGGGCGTCGTCACCGCGAGATCTGCGGGCGTGCTCGACGTCGCGGTCTGCTCGCCGCCGCGCGCAGATGGCGAGATCGACCCCGTCGTGCTCGGCACCTGCAGGCTGCTCGGCGTCCAGCGTGTCTACCGGATGGGCGGGGCGCAGGCGATCGCCGCCCTCGCGCATGGCACTGAGACCGTAGATGCGGTCGATGTCATCGTCGGCCCTGGCAACCTCTACGTGCAGGAGGCAAAGCGCCAGCTCTGCGGCCGCGTCGGCATAGACGGGATTGCGGGACCGAGCGATCTCGTCACCGTCTGCGGCAGCGAGGCCGACCCGCAGCTCGTCGCACTCGACCTCGCAGCCCAAGCTGAGCATGGCGAGGGCAGCCTCGTCGTTGTCATCTCTCACCGCGAGCAGGTGGTCGATGCGGTGCTCGCGCAGCTGGAGCGCCTCAGCCTCGCCCACCCTCAGCTCGGGCTCGGCCGCGGGGCCGCCGTCTGCGCTCAGAGCCCGGGCGAAGCGGTTGCGATCGCGGATGAGATCTCGCCTGAGCACCTGCAGCTCACAGGATCGGAGGTGGAGGCCCTCGCGCCGATGGTCCGGCGCGCGGGATGCCTGTTCCTCGGACCGGGCGCGGCCGTCGCCTTTGGGGACTACGTAGCCGGCTCCAACCACATCCTGCCGACGGGCGGCGCAGCGCGGTTCTCCTCGGTGCTCAACCCCGCCTGCTTCAGACGGAGGATGGCTGAGGTTCGCATCGAGTCCGCCGCGGCGGGCACGCTCGCGCGCGCTGGCGCCCCGATCGCAGAGGCGGAGGGGTTCAGCATGCACGCGCAGTCGATGCTCGCTCGCCTTCAGGGTCGAGCACAGCCGCCCACCGCCGTCGCCGCCGACCAATCCCAGAGCGAAGGGACCGACCAGGCGCAAAGCCCCGTCATCGGGGACAATCCACAGTCGTGAGCCGCCGCGCCACCATAGACCGCCGCACCGCTGAGACGCAGATCCACCTCGAGCTCGAGCTCGACGGTGCGCTCGGTGCAGGCGAGCGCAGCAGCGGCATCGGGTTCTTCGACCACATGCTCGACCTGTTTGCCAAGCACGCTGGGTTCACGCTTGCGCTGCAGGCGGTCGGGGACCTGCAGACGGGCGCCCATCACACCGTCGAGGACACCGCGATCGCGCTTGGCCGTGCGCTTGACCTCGCGCTTGGCGATCGCGCTCACATCGCCCGCTACGGATGGGCTGTCATCCCCATGGACGAGGCCAGGGCGAGCTGCGCGATCGACATCTCTGGTCGTCCCTTCGCGCTCGTTGAAGGGCAGGTGCCCCCTGGTCGTACCGGGGGCTTCGAGCATGAGCTCACCCAGGAGTTCGTCAGGGCGCTTGCGAGCGCCGCGAAGATCACCGTGCACCTCCAGCTGCTTGCGGGCAGCAACGCCCACCACATCATCGAGGCGGCGTTCAAGGCGCTTGCGCGTGCCCTGCGTGCCGCGGTCGCCATCGACGCGCGTGAGCCCTCTGTGCCGAGCACGAAGGGTACGCTCACCTCGTGAGCACCGACTCGCCGCGCATCGGCATCGTCGACTATGGGATGGGCAACCGCCGCTCGGTTGAGAAGGCGCTGTCCAAGGTCGGCGCGCGCGCGTTCATCAGCGCCGATCACGCCGCGCTCGCGGCAGCGGATGGGCTCGTCCTGCCCGGCGTCGGCGCGTTTCCCGCCGCGATCGCGGTCATGGAGGACCTCGGCCTCGACGCGCTGCTCGTCGAGCTCGCCGCCCAGGGGATGCCGCTGTTCGGCAGCTGCATGGGCATGCAGCTGCTCTTCGAGTCATCGGAGGAGCATCAGGGCGCCTCTGGCCTCGGCCTGCTCAAAGGCGAGGTGCGGCTCCTGCGCAGTGGCGGCCTCAAGCTGCCGCACATCGGCTGGAGTGCGGTCTGCCGCGTCAAAGACTCCCCCCTCTGGGGGTCGCTGCCGCAGAGAATCCACCTCTACCACGTGCACAGCTACGTCGCGGAGGCGGATCCTGACCAGATCGTCGCGGAGGCGGAGTATGGGCAGAGCTTCCCTGCCGTCGTCGGCTCGGGCAACATCTTCGGCGCCCAGTCCCATCCGGAGAAGTCATCGACGGATGGGCTCGCTCTGCTCGCCAACTTCCTCGCCATCTGCGCCGCCGCGCCCGCTCGCCAGGCTCCCTCCGCGCCGGGGGGGGCGCAGGAGGGCGGCAGCGGCAGCACCCCCGCGCGTGGAGCCACCGACGCCCACGACGCCGGTCGCCGGGCCGCCGGCGCACCGGGGGCTCGGCAGGAGCCTCACGCCGGCGCTCTCGCCAACCCCGGCCTTCGGGTGCCCTCGTGATCCTCTACCCCGCGATCGACATCCGCGGCGGCAGAGCCGTCAGGCTCACGCGCGGCGAGTTCGAGCGTGAGACCGTGTATCAGCAGGATCCGCTCGCGGCCGCCTCGCAGTGGGTGCGCGAAGGTGCCACGCACCTGCACGTCGTCGATCTCGATGGGGCCAGGGATGGGCTTCCCGCAAACCTTCGGCATCTGCACCGGATCGTCTCTGAGCTGCCGGTTCGGGTCCAGTTCGGTGGCGGGCTGCGCTCGCTCGGTGCCGTTCGAGAGGTCCTCGAGATCGGTGTCGATCGCGTCATCCTCGGCACCGCCGCGTTCTCTGAGGAGGGGCTGCTCGAAGAAGCGCTCCGCGACTGGCCATCCTCCGTGCTCGTCTCGGTCGACGTCCGGGGCGGGAGGGTCGCCACCCATGGCTGGAGGGAGAGCATCGACGCTCCTGTTGGAGATGTCATCGCGGAGCTTGCGCAGAGAGGCGTCTCACGCTTCGTCTACACCGATGTCGATCGGGACGGCATGCTGCTTGGGCCGGACGTCGAGGCGGTCAGGCACCTCGCCCAGATGGTTCAGGGCAGCTTCGTCTATTCAGGCGGCATCGGCCAGCTGCGCGACCTGCAGGCCCTCGCGGAGCTTCGCGCCCCCGCGCTCGAGGGCGTCATCGTCGGCAAGGCGCTCTATGAGCGCCGATTCACCGTCGCAGAGGCGCTCGACGCGCTGCCGGGATGAGCCGGCCGGCGGGGTCATCCTGCGAGCGGGGGCTTGGGTGCGGGGGCGGGAGGGCCCGCCCCCGTGGGGATGGCGCGGTGACGGACGGCTGCGCTGCCCTGCGCCGCTACCTCAGCGACCGGTCGTCGTCGAGGTGGCAAAGGCGCGGTGACGGACGGCTGCGCTGCCCTGCGCCGCTACGGTGTCTCAGATGCACACCAAGCGCGTCATCCCGTGCCTCGACGTCGACTGCGGTCGCGTCGTCAAGGGCGTCGAATTCGTCGACATCCGCGATGCCGGAGACCCTGTCGAGCTTGCCGCCCACTACGACAGGGAAGGGGCGGATGAGCTCGTCTTCCTCGACATCACCGCGACCCATCAGCGCAGGGAGACGATCGTGGCGCTCGCTCGGCGCACTGCTGACGAGGTGTTCGTGCCGTTCACGATCGGCGGTGGGATCAGGTCTGCTGCCGACGCGCAGGCGGTGCTCGATGCCGGCGCTGACAAGGTGTCCGTCAACTCTGCGGCGCTGTCCCGCCCCGCGCTGCTCGACGAGCTCGCGCGCATCTTCGGCTCCCAGTGCGTCGTGCTCGCGATCGACGCGAAGTCCATCTCACGGGGGCGCTGGCACGCTTACACCGCAGGCGGCAGGACGTCCAGCGGGCGAGACGTCGTGCAGTGGGCGATCGAGGCGGTGGACAGGGGGGCGGGGGAGATTCTGCTCACCAGCATCGACCGCGACGGCACGAGCGACGGCTACGACACTTCGCTCATAGAAGCGGTCTCCCAGGCGGTCAGCGTGCCTGTCATCGCCTCTGGCGGCGCCGGCGAGCTCTCGCACCTCCCGGAAGCTGTGCTCGCCGGCGCCGACGCCGTCCTCTGCGCCTCGATCTTTCACTACGGGCGCCACACGATCGCTGAAGCCAAGCGGGCGCTCGAGGCGGCGGGCGTTCCGGTCCGCCCCACCTGAGCCGGTGCCATGCCGTCACCTCGCCCGCGCAACACCGCTCACCGCGACCCCGCAGCAGGGCGCTCAACCGCTCAGCCGCGATCGGGCCGTGGGCGGCGAGCGGGGGCAGCTCGCGCGCCGGGCGAGCTCATCGAGGCCGTCCGCCGCCTGCCGGGCGGCAGCGCGCTGCTCTCGCTCGCCGCCCCTCGCGATGACGTCGAGCTCGTCGGAGGAGCGGTGCGCGACCTCCTGCTTGGCCTCCCGCCGGAGGAGCTCGATGTCGCCATCGATGCAGGCAGGGACACCTTCAAGACCGCTGCCGCGACCTTTGCCGCAGAGCTCCATCGCGCGCTGCGCTCGGAGCAGAGCGCCTTCGCGGAGGACCTTCGGATCTGCACGCACGAGCGCTTCGGCACCGCCGCCCTTCGCTGGCCCGGCTTCGGCGTCGACATCGCGGTCCGTCGCTCTGAGACCTACCCGCGCCCGGGCGCGCTGCCGCTCGTCGCCCCTGGGACGCCCCAAGAGGATCTGCAGCGGCGCGACTTCACCGTCAACGCGATCGCGATCTCGCTCAGCAGCGCCTCGCTTGGCAGGATGCGCGCTGCAGCGCATGCGATCGATGATCTCGAGGCCAGACGCCTGCGTGTGCTGCACGACCGGAGCTTCTCTGAGGATCCCACCAGGCTGTGGCGGCTTGGCCGCTATGCGGGCAGGCTCCACTTTCGGGTGCACCGGGACACCTCCCGGCTCGCAGCGCAGGCGGTCGAGGAGGGGGCGCCGGCGACCGTCTCAGCCGCCCGCACCGGCGCAGAGCTGCGACTCGCGTGCGCTGAGAGCGATCCGGCAGCCGTGCTCTGCGAGCTCGCGAAGCTTCGACTGCTCCGCTCCATCGACGATCGCATCAGCGTCGAGCGCGGCCTCATCGAGACCGCGCTCTCCCTTCTGCCCGCTGAGGGCCGGGCAGACCTGCTCGCGCTCTCGGCGATCATGCTCCCGCTCCCGCATCAGCAGGTGCGGGGCCTGCTTCAGAGCTTCGAGTATTCGGCTGCCGACTGCCGCGTCGTCGTCGAGGCGGTCGAGCGCGGGCGAACGCTTGCAGCCCGCATCGCCGCGGCTGGAAGCGCCTCCGCGCTGTGGGAGCTCTTGCGCGGATGCGCCGTCGAGACCGTCGCGCTCGCCGGTGCGCTTGGAGGCGAGCCTGGGGGAGAGGCAGCGCGGCGGTGGATCTCCGAGCTCAGGCACAGCCGACTCGGGATCACCGGCGATGATCTCATCCGCGCCGGCATCGAGCCTGGACCGCAGATCCGGTGCGCGCTCGATCGCGCGATGCGTGATCTGCTCGACGGGCGCATTCCCCACACCGCCGAGGCGGAGCTCGAGGTGGCCCTTCAGAGCTGCGACGCAGTGCGGAGGAGCAGGTGAGCGTCGGCTTTCAGATCGAGCTGCCTCACATCGGACAGGCGCTTTTCACGACGCGCGCCGCGGGCAACCTGTCCCTGCGGGCGGGCGTCGCCCATCAGCATGGCCTGCAGGCGAGGGAGCGCCTCTGCCGGTCTCTTCGCCTGCGGTGGCTGTGCGCCTCGCCACAGGTGCATGGGACGCGCGTCAGGCGCGTGCGCGGCATTCAGGGATGCGGCGGCACACCTCTGCCTGATGCCGCCGACGGGCAGGCGACAGCGACCAAGGGGGTCGGAGCGATGGTGCTCGTCGCCGACTGCGTGCCGATCGTCATCGCCGCGCCCCATGCGGTCGCGGCGGTGCACGCCGGCTGGCGGGGCCTTGCCTCGGGCGTCGTGGAGGAGGGCGTCACCGCCGTTCTCGAGCTCGCAGGGGCAGGCGCAGCGGGGGAGCTGGTCGCGATCATCGGCCCGTGCGCGGGGCCGTGCTGCTATGTCGTCGGCGAGGAGGTGCATGCCGCCTTCGGGCAGGCTCCTCACGGGGTCGTCGGCTTGGACGCGCACCCGCTTCATCCCTCCTCCAGGCCTGCTCCGCGCCCGCTCGATCTTCGTTGGCATGCACGCGCGCGTCTCGTCGCCGCGGGCGTCGAGCGCATTCAGGACGTAGAGGTCTGCACCATCTGCGACACGCGGATGTTCTCGCATCGCCGCGAAGGGGTCGACGCCGGCAGGCAGGCGGCGATTGCGTGGCTGACGTGAGCCACCTGGAGGCAGCGCTCATCGCCGCGCGCCTCGCGGAGGTCAGGAGCCGGATTCGGGATGCCGCGTCGCTCGCCGGCAGGCAGGGCAGCGAAGTCGAGGTGCTGCTCGCGAGCAAGTACGTCGGGCTCGAGCAGATGCCGATCCTCGCAGACGCCGGCGTGCAGCTCGTCGGCGAGAACAGGGCGCAGGCACTCGCCGCCAAGGCGAGCGCGTATCCCAATCGGTTCACCTGGGACTTCATCGGAGCGCTCCAGAGCAGGAGGGTGCGCGAAATCCTGCCGCACGTGCGCCTCATCCACTCGCTCGCCAGCGAGTCTGCCGCAAGGCAGCTCGCCCGCTTCGCGCACCTCGCATCCCCCTCCCTTCAGCTCCTCATCGAGGTGAACGTCTCTGGGCAGCAGGGCAAGGCGGGCATCGCCCCTCACCAGATCGATCAGCTCATCGAGGTCGCCCCCTTCCCCGTCACTGGACTGATGACGATGCCGCCTGCATCCGACGATCCGGAGCAGAGCAGGCGCCACTTCGCCGCGCTCAGAGAGCTCGCTGCGCACAGGGGCCTCCAACGCCTGTCGATGGGCACGAGCCAGGACTATCTCGTCGCCGTGCAGGAGGGCGCTACGATCGTGCGGCTTGGGCGCAGCCTGCTCACCTGAGCGCGAGCCCGCTCGCTCGCGGCGGTCTGCTGGGCAAGAGCTCCTTCGGTGCACCGACCCCACAGACGCCGGCGGCCGGCGCGTCTGTGGCAGGGTCCTGCGCATGCACGAATCCGGGGGCGGCGAAAGACGCGGAGGCCGGTGGCCGGCGCCTCTGTGCCCAGGTGGCTAGCATGTCTTGCAGGGAAAACCGCTCTCTGAGCGAAGAATGCCCGAACACATGGCCTTACGCGATTCATGGCATCGGGTGCTCGTCTATTTCGGCCTTGCCGAGGAGTACCACGACGACGAATACGATGATCACTACGCCCACGAGGAGGAGCTCGAGGATCGGTACCGCGAGCGACCGAACGTCCGGCGGCTGTCCTCCTCACGGCGCAGCAGAAGGGAGGACTTCGACGACATCTTCGCCGAGGAGGAGCCGCGTGGGGGACGTCCGACGACCGTGCTGCGACCCGTCGGCGCCAGGACCAACGGCGACGTGCGCGTGCACCTCGTCGTTCCAAAGTCCTTCAACGATGCCCAACAGGTTGCCGACAAGTTCAAGGACTCGATCCCCGTCATCCTCAACCTCCAGGGGTCCGAGACGGACCTCGCGAAGCGGCTCATCGACTTCGCCAGCGGGCTCACCTATGCCCTCGATGGGGGCATGCAGCGGATCGCTGACAAGGTCTTCATGCTCACACCGCGCAACGTCGAGATCTCTGCGGAGGAGCGCGCGAGGATCTTGGAAAAGGGCTTCTTCAACCAGTCCTGAGGCGCGCTCTCGGCAAGCGATGATCGGGCTCGACACGCAGCTCTCGCATACGTTGCGCTCGCGTGCAGCCTGCCCCCGCGAGCGCCGTCCATCGGTAGCCTGAGAGTCATATGCAGATAGGCCTCATCGGTGCAGGCAGCATGGCGCGCGCGCTTGCGCGCGGCTGGCGTCGGCCTGTCGTCTGCGCCGACCCGATCGCAGCCCGTGCACAGGCACTTGCGGAGGAGCTCGGAGGACGTGTCGCCGCCAGCAACGTCGAGGTCGCGCGCAGCGCGGACCTCCTCGTGCTCTGCCACAAGCCTGCGCAGCTCGCAGAGGTTGCAGCGGAGGTCGCTCCGGAGGCGCGCGCCGTCGCCTCGATCCTCGCGCTCACGCCGCTCTCCGCGGTCAAGGAGGCCTATCCAGGCCGGCCCGTCTACCGGTTCATCCCCTCGCTTGCGGCGGAGGTGCGCGTGGGCGCGATCGTCGAGGCGCGCGATCAGCCGCAGGATCCGCTGCTCGACGGCGAGGTCACGCGGCTGTTCTCAGAGCTCGGCTCACTCGTCGTCCTCGACGACCGTCTTCTCGACGTCGCGATGGGCCTCATGTCGTGTGCGCCTGCGTATCTCGCGCTCGTCGCCGAGGCGCAGGTCGACGCGGGCGTACGACTCGGCCTGGGCGCTGATGACGCCGCGCGGCTCGTAGTCGAGACGCTCGCGGGCACCGCGCGGCTGCTCGAGGCACACGACCGCGACACGCTCGCGCTGCGGCGTGCCGTCAGCTCGCCTGGAGGGGCGACGGCAAGGGGCCTCGATGCGCTCGAGCGCGCCGGCGTCAGGTCCGCCTTCTCAGCCGCACTCGATGCCGCGGTCGGCGGGAGGTCGCGATGATCCTCATGCTTGGGAGCGTCCGCGTCGAAATCGCCGACTACCTGTCGACGCTCATAGACGTCTACACGCTGCTCATCGTGCTCTACATCGTCGTCCAGCTGCTGTTCGCGTTCGGCCTGCGGCTCCCCTACTCGCGCGTGACCGACGCGATCCTCACCTTCCTGCGGGAGGTGTGCGAGCCGTTCCTCAGGCTCTTTCGCCGCGTGCTGCCCAGGCTTGGGCCGTTCGACTTCAGCCCGGTGATCGCAATTCTCGTGCTCGAGCTCTTCAACAGCCTCGTCGTCCAGGGCGCGATCCACGGTTGAGGGTCGCACAGAGCCCATCCCTCGCCACCGCGCGGCGCCCAAAGCCCGCTGCCTGGGCGCGTGTGATCACCGTCGCCCTGCTCGTCATCGCCGCCGACTGGATCAGCAAGCAGGCCGTCGAAGAATCGATTCGCCCGGGTGAAGAACGCAAGCTGCTGCCGGGGATCGAGCTCGTCTACACGCACAACAACGGCGTTGCGTTCGGCCTGTTCGCCGGCGCCCAGGTGTACGTCACGGTCGCGCTCGCGCTCGTCGTGCTCGCGGTGCTGCTCTACTTCGTCCGGCGCTCTGGCAGGGGCATCATATGGCTGCCTGCAGGACTGCTCATCGGCGGGGCCTGCGGCAACATCATCGATCGCCTCCGGTACGGCTCCGTCACCGACTTCATCAAGCTCCCGCTCGGGTGGCCTCCCTTCAACATCGCTGACGCCGCGATCACGATCGCGGTCGTCATGCTCGTGTTCATCGTCGGCCGTGCGGTGGAGGAGAAGCCGCGCGAGGGAGGTTGAGCGTCTGCTCGTGGGCTCTGTCCGGATCCTCTTCGAGGACGAGCATCTGCTCGTCGTGGAGAAGCCTGCCGGTGTTGTCACCCACCCGGCGCGTGGTCACTCGCATGGCACCCTCTCCCAGCAGCTGTCGGGGATCGCCGCGGGAGGCGACCCGCAGCGCCCTGGGATCGTGCACAGGCTCGACAGGGACACCTCTGGTCTGCTGCTCGCAGCCAAGGACGATCGGGTCCACGCGCTGCTGCAGAGGGCGATCGCCGAACGGCGCGTGCGGCGCGAGTACCTCGCACTCGTCGAGGGCACCCCGCCGTCGCAGACCGGGACGATCGACGCGCCGATCGGCCGAGACAGCCGCGTTCGCACGAAGATGGCGATCGGCGGGGCGAGCGCTCGGCAGGCGCAGACCCACTTCGCGATCGAGCGCGAGCTTGGCGCCTTCTCACTGCTGCGGCTGTGGCTGGGAACGGGACGCACACATCAGATCAGGGTGCACCTGCAGGCGATCAGGCACCCAGTCTGCGGAGATCCGCTCTACGGGACGCCGGGGACCCTCGGACTCTCACGCCAGTTCCTGCACGCGAGCCGCATCGCCTTCGAGCACCCGCTCAGCGGTGCGCAGGTCGAGGTCTCCTCGCCCCTGCCCAGCGACCTCGAGGCCGCTCTCGAGCTCGCGCAGCGGCTCTCGTGAGCGGCTTTTGCGGCCCGCTGGCGGGCGCAGTCGCAGCACAGCCGCTATCCTGGCGGCCTTTGGAAAACCAACCGGCGTGACCGAATCAGGGTCCCTGCCTGGGGCTGCGCGCTCCAGGTCCCCGTGGAGGTCACGCGCAGGCACGAGCCACAGCAAGGGAGCAATCACATGGCCGAAGTCGGCATAGGGCAGCTGCTGGAAGCGGGCGTTCATTTCGGGCATCAGACACGCCGCTGGAACCCGAAGATGCGCCGCTTCATCTACGGCGAGCGGGACGGCATCTACATCATCGACCTGCTGAAGACGGTCGAGCTGCTCAAGGAGGCGCAGCGGTTCGCCTCTGAGCTTGCACACCGCGGCGGGAGCGTGCTTTTCGTCGGAACCAAGAAGCAGGCCCGCGATGCGATCGAAGAGGTCGCGACGGCAGCTGGGATGCCCTACGTCAACCACCGCTGGCTGGGCGGCCTGCTCACGAACTTCCAGACTATGGCTCAGCGGATCCGCCGTCTGCACGATCTCGAACGCTACGAGCGAGACGGAGAGCTCGAGCTGCTGCCGACGCGGGAGCGGATGGCCGCGCAGGCCGACCTCGCGAAGCTGCGCGCGAACCTCGGGGGTGTGAAGGAGATGCAGCGGGTGCCCGACGCCGTGTTCATCGTCGATCTGAAGACGGAGGCGATCGCGCTCAGCGAAGCGCAGCGGCTGCGGATACCCGTAATCGCGCTCGTGGACACCAACTGCGACCCGGACGGCGTCGATTTCGTCATTCCGGGCAACGACGACGCGATTCGCTCCTGCGCGCTCGTCACGAAGGCGATAGGGGATGTGGTTGCAGCTGGCCGCGCGGAGTTCCGGGCGCAGGAGGAGAAGGCGCGCCAGGAAGCCGAGGAGAAGGCCCGCCAGGAGGCGGAGGCGCGCGCTTCGCGCGAAGCGGAGGAGCGCGCTCGGCGCGAAGCGGAGGAGCAGGCTAAGCGCGAGCAGGCGCAGCGGGAAGCGGCGGAGGCTGCGTTTGCGGCGCACAAGGCGGCCCAGGCGGCAGCAGCGGGCCAGTCGCCGCCCTCCGCGGCGCAGGCTGTGCAAGTGCCTGCTCAGCCTGAGGCGACGCCCGCCGCGCAGTCCCAGGCCCCTGCTTCCGGTCAGAGCGCTCAGACGGCACAGGCCCAGGTTGGGCTCGCCCGGCCCTCGGAGGCTCCTTCCGTCGGTCAGAGCGCTCAGACGGCACAGCCGCAGGTTGGGCTCGCCGCACACCCCGCCGAAGCTGATGCGCAGCAGGCGGAGCCTGACGGCGCGCAGCAGCCATCTGCGCAGGAGACGGCGGAGCAGGGCGGACAGGAGAACGAGATCGAGACCGCTGAGGAGGCCGGCGCATGAGCACCGTCGAGAGTGCCGAAGGGAACGAGAAGGACGCCCAGACCTCTGAGCCGCGGATCTCCGCGAAGGACGTGAAGGCCCTCCGCGACCGGACTGGTGCGGGCATGATGGACTGCAAGAAGGCGCTCGCCGAGGCGCACGGCGATCTCGAGAAGGCGATAGAGATCCTGCGCGTCAGGCAGGGCAAGAAGATCCAGGACCTCGGCGAGCGCATCGCCACGGAGGGCACGGTCCAGGCATACATCCACCCCGGCGCGAAGGTCGGCGTCCTCGTCGAGGTGGACTGCAACACCGACTTCGTAGCGGGCAACGAGGAGTTCGTTGCGTTCGCGAGAGACATCGCGATGCAGATCGCGGCAAGCCCAACCGTCGCCTACGTCAGCCGCGACGAGGTTCCAGAGGAGCTGAAGGCTGCGGAGTCGCGCGTCTATGAGCAGGAGGCGGCCGGCAAGCCGGAGAACGTGCGGGAGCGGATCGTCGCCGGAAAGCTCGACGCGTGGCTGAAGAGCGTCGTGCTGCTCGAGCAGGAGATGCACCATCCGAAGTTCGAGGGGCGAACCGTGCAGCAGCTCCGAGACGATCTCACCGCGAAGACGGGCGAGAACGTGGTGATCCGCAGGTTCGTGCGGTTTGCCGTCGGGCAGTAGGCTGTCGGCATCGGAGATTGGAGCCGGTCACGCTGCTTGGGCCTGTGCTTGCGTTGACAGCCCGCTTGCGGCCATGCTGCCGTGGTGAGCGCGAGGGGTCGCGTCCTGCGCCGAATACGCGGGCACGACTCTGAATCGTAGACGAGGGAAGGGGTTCCATTGCAAAGCGAATGCTGAGCGTGGCTGTCGTGGTCGGCGGCATAGGTTGCGCCGTGGCGCTGATTCCCCGGTGGGGCGGCGCAGCACAGGCCCAGTCGGTCGAAAGCGGTACGCACATGACGCCGACGTTGGCGGCGCTCCAACAGACGGCGCCGCGCGAGGCCGCCGCATCAGGCGATGCCTCGCCCACATCGGTGGAAGAGGTGAGTTGCAGCCTGGGCGAAGCCGCGCGTGCGATCGAACCCGGAAGCGAAGGTCCAGCCGTCGTCGACCCCCTCACCGGCAAGCCGTGGCCAGACTCTCAGGTGTATCTGGTGAGCATGCACGGACACTTCGTGATCGACGCTGCTGCGCCCAGAGGGCATCCAGCACCCAGCGGCACGGTTCTCACGATCATGATCGAAGCCAGCTCCGGCCTCGTCGTGGGACGATCGCTGAGTAAATCATCACCGGACCTGTCCTCGCTCGGCAAGCCAGTGAGCACGCTTCAGGGATGATGATGCGCAGATCGTTGCTCATCGCCCCAGCCCTCGCCGTTGCGCTGCTGCCGCCCACCTCCGCGCATGCGACCTGGGGCAACAAATGCAAAACCGGCGAAGAAGAACACTGCTACGCGCTGTCCTTGTGGCACATGTCCGGCTCCGGCTACGGCGGCGGCGAAGAAGTGATGGGCCTCTACTCTGAAATCTACACATCGGCGATGTGGGTGCCGGGCGGGAACGAAGACGCCTATGACTTCGTGGACAACGAGCAGTGGTTCGTTGGCCCCGGAGGCGGATGGATGGAGGACGGCCAAACTGCCGGAAACGAAATGAATGACTACAGCTTGCGCCCGTTCTGGGCCTACAGCATCGGCGGCTATTACAAAGAATACGTAGAGCCTTGGACCGTGGGCGCCGACACGTGGAACACCTACGAGATCGAAGACGAGGAACGCAACGGGCGGTGGTGCGCGCGCTTCGGCAACGAACCGCCGGTTGAATGCAAGGGATATTTCGCGGACTACGCAACAGCAGTTGAGGTAGGAATGGAGGCCTCCACCAAATCAGCGCCGGAAAACCAAGGCAGGGACGGCACCACGGTACAATTCACGGAAGGCAACTGGCATTTTTGGGGCAAAGCCGAGCAGGAAGCCGCGAACAATTACGGCGAATCCGAGGCCGGTTACATTTGCATCAAACCGAGACCGAATTACGAACAATACCCCGGCT
>JAJYUP010000055.1 GCA_021792455.1 Actinomycetes bacterium
CTAGCTGGCCCGCGATCTTGGCTGCACTCAAGCCTGCATATCTCATTCATGGTGACGATCATGGCGCGATCGCCCAGCGGCGAGCGAACCTCAAGGCGCTTGGTGAGCAGACAGCCGGGGCGAGCGGGGTGCAGGTTCTCACAGGCGATCTCAGCAGCCCCGCGGGCGTTGCCCAGGCCCTCAGGGAGATCACGTTCGACTTCGGGCTTCGCGTCATCATCGTCGACGGTGCAGAGCGCTTCAAGCAGGCGGAGGTGGAGAAGCACCTGCTGCCTGCGTTCAGCGACATGCCGAGGACGACGACAGTCGCATTCTTCGCGCGTGAGGAAGGCAGGCTCAAGGCTCCGAGCGCGCTTCATGCCGCCGTCAAGCGCGCACATGGCCAGGTGCTCGCCGAGCAGGTCGTCAAGGCCTCGGAGCTGCCCCGTTGGACAGTCGCGCAAGCGAAGCGCCTCGCCATTCAGATCGACATCGCCGCAGCAAAGGCACTGATCGCCCAGGTCGGCCCGCGCCAGCAGAGGCTGCTGCGCGAGCTCGAGAAGCTCCAGGTGCAGGGTCTCTCCAGCGCCAGCGCGGAGCAGATCGAAGCGTGGGCGTCGCCTGCATCTCAGCAGCAGGCGTTCAGGCTCGCGGATGCGCTTCTCGACGGTGACGCTGAGGGAGCGATCTCCGCTCACCTCGCGCTCGCCGCGCAGGGTGAGCACCTGCAGGCACTTCTGTATCCGCTCGTCGCGAGGTTCAGGGATGCGGTTGCGGTCGCGGAAAAGCTCGCAGCAGGGCAGTCTCAGAGCGTTGTGCGGCGGTCGCTGTCGATGCCGCCGAAGGCGGCTGAGCGCTTTGTCGCGCAGGTGGCCCGCTGCGATCCTGATCGTCTTCGCAGCGCGCTTCTCGTCCTCTCCGATGTCGAGCTCGACCTCAGAGGTGGGGCTCCGGTGAGGGCGTTTCGCAGGCCCCAAGCGGCCCTCTCCCAGCAGACGCTCGCGATCAGGGCGATCCTGCAGGTCATCGAGAGCGGCTAGATCCTCGTTCTTGGCACGCAGATCGCCCTCCCGCGGACGTGAATCTGCGCTCCAGGCACGCCGACCCTAGTCCTGGGCGCACGGGCCTTCGTGCGGGGCGTCTGGGCCTGACGCTAGTGGCCGCCGATGCCCGCGCGGATCCGCGCGGCACGGGACTTCTTCCTTGCGCCTGTGTTGCGGTGCAGGGCGCCGCGCTTCACTGCCTTGTCTATCAGGCTCGTCAGCTTGCGCAGCTCTGAGTCCGCCGCTTCTGGGTCAGCCGCTTCGAGGCGCCGGAAGAAGGTCTTTATCGCGGAGGTGTAGCGCCTGTTCTCGAGACGCTCACGCTCTGAGCGAAGGATCCGCTTTTCTTGGGAATGGATGTTCGCCATCGGTGCAGCGCCGTACTATAGCGGCCTTGCGAATGCGCGCTGAACCTGCGAACGAGCGAACGCTCGACTCACCACATCCTCTCCACGACGATCAGGACGGCAGGGAGGCTTCTCGCAGAGATCGCCCGGCGGCGGTGGACGGGGGGTTCGCTCGCGAAGGTGGCCGGTTCGCTCGAAGCCTCGGCCGTTCCGCGCGCGAGGGTGGCCGTCCGGCTCGCGGGGGCGAGCAGTCAGCTGGTGGGGGCCGCTCAGGCGGGGGCAAGATCGCTCTCAACACCGCGATCTTCTCGATCGGCACGGCGGTCTCGAGGGTCGCGGGGCTTGGGAGGGAAATCCTGGTCGCGAGCTTCTTCGGCACCTCTGGGCCTGCGTCGGCGTTCACGATCGCAAACCAGATCCCGAACCTGATGAGCAACCTGTTCGCCAACGCGGCGCTGTCGGCCGCCTTCGTGCCTGTCTTCACAGAGCTGCTCGAGCAGCGCAGGCGCAGGGAGGCGTTCCTGCTCGCGTCGAATCTGCTTTGGATCATGACGATCATCCTTGGCGCGCTGGCAGCGATCTTCATCCTGCTTGCGGGGGTCGTGATGCCCCTCTTCACGGGTCCAACGTTCACCCCTTACCTCGAAGTTCTGACCGCAGGGCTCTCGAGGGTCCTGTTTCCGATCGTGCTGCTGCTTGGGGTGACAGGCCTCATCACAGGCGTGCTGCAGTCATACGAACACTTCACGATTCCCGCGATCGCTCCAGCCATCTGGAACATCGTCATCATCGTCGTGCTCGTGCTGCTGCGAGCCCACTTCCAGGGGGGCCCAGAACACGGCGAGCAGCTGTACGCGCTTGCGATAGCCTGGCTGCTTGCGACGGTCGTGCAGATGGCGCTCGCGTTCGCTGCGCTCCGCAGGATCGACTTCAGGCTCCAGTTCCACATCAACTGGCGCGATCCGCGCATCAGGCAGATCTTCACGCTGATGCTGCCCGTCACGATCGGGCTTGGGATCATCAACCTCGACCAGCTCATCAACTCCGTGTTCGGGTCGCTCGTGAGCAGGCAGGCTCCGAGGGCGATCGAAACCGCCTTTCGTCTGTTCATGCTGCCCCAGGGCATGTTCAGCGTGGCTGTCGCGACGGTGCTCTTCCCGACCCTCAGCCGAATGGCGGCCAGGCGCGACGCGGATGGGATGCGCAGGGTGCTTGGCATAGGCATGCGTCAGATCAACCTGCTGCTCATCCCTGCGGCGGCGTTCCTGCTCGTGCTGCCGACGCCGGTCACCCGGCTCGTCTTCGAACGCGGCGCGTTCACTGCGCACTCGACCCATCTCGTATCGATCGCGCTGTTCTGGTTTGCCCTCTGCCTGCCGTTCTCAGGGTTGAATCTCCTGTTGACGAGGACCTTCTTCGCAGTCCAGAGGCCGTGGATACCGACGAAGCTCTCTGCGATCAACATCGGCGCTGACATCGTCATAAGCGTCGCCCTCTACGAACCGCTTGGCATCGCGGGCCTCATCATCGGCACGCTGGTCGCGAACGTGCTGATGACGATCCTTGCGCTGCGTCGCCTGCGAATCGGCTTCAACGGTCGTCTCGAAGGCGCCCAGACGACGATGATCACCGCCCGCATCGCGCTTGCCTCCGCGTTGCTTGGGGTCGTCTCCTGGGGAGTCTGGCATCTGCTCAACTCGCTCTCCGGCGGATCCCACGCTCTCATCCTCCAGATCGTCGCGGTCGGCGCCTCAGCGCTTGCCGGTCTCGCCGTCTATGCGAAGGCGGTGTTCATCATGCGGATCCCAGAGGCCCACCAGGTGCGCTCGCTGCTGCGCAGCCGCCTCCCCGCTGTGCAGCGGCGGCCATCTACGCTGTAGCGCCGATGGACCAGAGCAGGATCCGCAACTTCAGCATCATCGCCCACATCGACCATGGCAAGTCGACGCTCGCTGATCGCATCCTCGAGCTGACACATGCGATCGATCAGCGTTCGATGCGGGCCCAGGTGCTCGACTCGATGGACCTCGAGCGCGAGCGGGGCATAACGATCAAGGCCCAGGCGGTGCGCGTCTTCTTCAGCGCGGCAGACGGACAGACCTACCAGCTGCACCTGATCGACACGCCAGGTCACGTCGACTTCACCTACGAGGTCTCCCGCTCGCTTGCAGCCTGCGAGGGCGCGCTGCTGCTCGTCGACGCCTCCCAGGGTGTCGAGGCGCAGACCGTCGCGAACACCTATCTCGCGATCGATGCGGGGCTCGAGCTCATACCGTGCCTGAACAAGATCGACCTGCCTGGGGCGGAGCCGGAGCGGGTCGCGAGCGAAGTGTCAGAGCTGATCGGTGAGCCGGCAGAGTCGATCCTCAGGATCTCAGGCAAGACTGGGGAGGGGGTGCCTGAGGTGCTCGAGGAGCTGATCAGGCGAGTGCCGCCTCCCTCAGGCGATCCGGACGCTCCGGCGAGGGCGCTCATCTTCGACTCGCAGTTCGACCAGTACAGGGGCGTCATCGCCTACATCCGGGTCGTCGACGGCGTCTTCAGGAAGGGGGAGGCGATCAGAGCGATCGCGACGGGCACGAACGCAGAGATCGATGACATCGGCGTCTTCAGTCCCGAGATGACGCCTGTTTCGCAGCTGTCCGCAGGCGAGGTCGGTTATCTCATCACGGGCGTGAAGGATGTGACGCAGCTGCGCGTCGGCGACACGTTGACGAGCGGAGGCAGGGGTCGCGTGCATGCAACTCAGCCGTTGCCTGGGTACCGCGAGGTGAAGCCGATGGTGTTCTGCGGTCTGTTTCCGATCGACTCCGATCGCTACCCGGACCTGAGGGATGCGCTCGAGAAGCTCTCGCTGAACGACGCCGCCCTGTCCTTCGAGCCAGAGACCTCCGATGCGCTTGGATTCGGCTTCCGGTGCGGTTTTCTCGGCCTGCTGCACATGGACATAGTGCGGGAGCGTCTGGAGCGTGAGTATGGCCTTCAGCTGCTCGCGACGATGCCCTCCGTCTCCTTTGAGGTGAGCCTCGCAAACGGGCAGCAGCTCGAGGTCCACAACCCGTCTGACATGCCTGCCCCCGGCGGCATCGTCGAGATCAGGGAGCCGTTGATCACCGCTTCGATCATCTGCCCGAGGGAGTACGTCGGCGCGGTGATGGAGCTCTGCCAGGAGCGCAGGGGGGAGCCTGCGGGCATGCACTACCTCTCCCCAGAGCGCGTCCAGCTCACCTATCAGCTGCCGCTCGCCGAAATCGTGCTCGACTTCTTCGATCAGCTGAAGTCGCGCACGAAGGGATACGCCTCGCTCGACTATGAGCTGGACGGCGTGAAGCCGGCGGATCTCGTGAAGCTCGACGTCCTGCTCGCCGGTGATCCCGTCGATGCCCTGTCGATGATCGTTCATCGTGACAAGGCTTATGAGATCGGTCGTGCGATCACGGAGCGCCTGCGCAAGCGGATACCCCGCCAGCAGTATGACGTGCCGATCCAGGCGGCGATAGGCTCGCACATCATCGCGAGGGAGACGGTGAAGGCCTACCGCAAGGACGTGACCGCGAAGTGCTATGGCGGCGACATCACGCGGAAGCGCAAGCTCCTCGAGAAGCAGAAGGAGGGCAAGAAGCGGATGAAGCAGGTCGGCAGGATCGAGGTGCCCCAGGAGGCGTTTCTCGCGGTGCTCGAGCTCGAGCACGAGGGCGCGAAGCGATGAGGGGTGCAGTCGCCCTGCAGCTCGGCGGGGAGGACGCGAAGCGATGAGTGCCGCTCCCGACCTCTCGAGCTCAGTGCTCGGAGGCGCTTTACCTGTGCGCATCCTCTTCGTCTGCCTTGGCAACATCTGCCGATCGCCGAGCGCTGAGGCGGTGATGAGGGCTCTCGTCCGAGAGCAGGGGCTGCAGGATCTGATCGAGGTCGACAGCGCTGGCACTGGCGACTGGCACGTCGGGCAGCGCCCTGACCCTCGTGCCGCCGCTGCCGCTGCGCGCAGAGGAATCTCCCTCGATGGAGTCGCCCGGCAGGTCGAGGTTGCCGACTTCGAGACGTTTCACCTCATCCTCGCGATGGATGAGTCGAACGCGATCGCGCTGGAGGAGATCGCCCCTGATGCAGCGGCGGCTGCGAAGGTGCGTCTGCTGCGCGAGTTCGAACGCGGCGGGTCCGAGGTGAGGCAGGCGCGCTCTCGCCCGGCCGCTGACCTCGACGTTCCAGATCCCTACCACGGTGGGGAGAGCGGGTTCGAGGGCGTGCTCGACCTGATCGAAGGTGCGTGTGCCGGCGTGCTGCGCGAGCTGGAGCGCGCGATTGGCAGGCGCTGATGACCATGACGACTCGCACGCGCTGATGATCCTGACGATTCGCACGCGCTGATGAGCCTGCCGATCGGCGCGACCGATGCTGTTCCCGTCGGCGGCGGTGACATCAACGAAGCGTGGCGAGTGAGGATGGCCGACGGCAGAGTTGCGTTCGTGAAGAGCCGGCCTCGCCCAGCTGTCGGCGAGTACGAGCGGGAGGCGTTCGGTCTGCGCTGGCTGGCCGAGCCAGGGGCGCTGCAGGTGCCGGCGGTCCTCGAGGTCGCCCCAGGCCACCTCGCGCTGCAGTGGGTGGAGCGAGGCTCGCTGAGCAGCGCCGGCGCTGAGGAGCTCGGCAGCGGTCTCGCGCTCACGCACGCTGCGGGCGCGGAGGCCTTTGGTGGTCCTGGCGAGCGCAGCGCGACGATCGGCTCGCTTGCCCTCCCAAACGAGCCGCTCGAGGATTGGTCGGCCTTCTATGCTCACCGTCGTCTCCTGCCAGCGCTGGAGGCAGCGAAGAGGAGGGGCTCGATCGGCGCTGCCGGGGCTGCGGCGGTGGAACGGCTCTGCGGGAGGATCGATGAGCTCGCGCCTCCCGCTGAGAGGCCTGCCCGGCTGCACGGCGACCTCTGGTCTGGCAACGTCCTCGCCGACATCGACGGCAGGCCTTGGCTGATCGACCCGACGGCCTATGGCGGGCACAGGGAGGTCGATCTGGCGATGCTGCGGCTGTTCGGCTCACCCTCAGAGAGGATCTTCGCCGCCTATGAGGATGTGAGCCCGCTTGCGGAGGGCTGGCAGGACCGTGTGAGGCTCTGGCAGCTGCTCCCGCTGCTCGTGCACGCCGCACTGTTCGGCCGCTCATACGGCGAGCAGGCGGCGGCGGTCGCGCGCCACTACGCGGGCTGAGGGTGGGCAGGCGGCTCCTGCTGAGAGCAGGCGACGGCGGTCACACCCCCTGCGGTGCTCGAGCTTCGCGCCTTGCCCGATCCGGTGTCCCACCACACCCTGCGGGTCGGATGAGGGGGTGTGAGGGCACAGACATCTGCGGAGCACCGGCGGCTCTACCTCGCAGCGAGGGCGGTCGTCGAGCGGCACTACCGCCGGCCCCTGACGGTGCGTCTCGTCGCATCAGCTGTATCGGTATCGCCAAGACAGCTGCAGCGGATCTACAGCGCCGTTGGGGCGGGCAGCTTCAGTGGGGAGCTGCTCGTGGTGAGGATGAGGGCCGCCGCTGAGCTGCTGAGCGAGCACCCGTCGATTCCGATCGCAGACGTCGGCCGCCTCGTCGGTTATCCCCAGGGCCCGAACTTCGCAAGGGCTTTCCGGCGCTGTCATGGCCTCTCGCCGTCCGCGTTCCGCGCGAAGCAGCTCGAGCAGGCGCGGCTGAGGCGGATCGAGGAGGGGCGTGGCAGGCAGCTCGAGCAGGCGCGGCTGAGGCGGATCGAGGAGGGGCGTGGCAGGCAGCTCGAGCAGGCGCGGCTGAGGCGGATCGAGCGGGCGCCGCTGCAGAAAGCGAGGCGACTCACCCCCGCTGAACACCGCACAGCACCCTGAGGTCGGGGGCGAGGACCGGCGCGTCGCGCCTCCGAAAGTGGTGCTTCACCTGTCATGCTCATCCTCCGATGGGTGGGCACCCTGACAGAAGCGCACGCTTGCGACACGCTGAGCCGAGGGCCTCTGCCGAGGGCGAGACCGGCGGCGAGGAGTCCGAGCAGCGGGAGATCGCTGCGCACACGCGCTCCCTGCGCAACAGCCTCATCACCCTCGTCGTCTTCTGTGCGCTTGTCGCTGGTCTGCTGCTCGGGGTCCCTTCGCTGCGGTCGGTCGCAGATCGCATCGGCGACGCGAGTGCGGGATGGATCGCGGTGGGCATCGGCTTCGAGGTCCTCTCCTGTGCCGGCTATGTGACTCTGTTCGTGCTGATATTCGGCAAGCTCGGCCGTCACCTCGGCACGAGGCTGTCCCTCTCCGAGCTCGCTGTGAACGCCGTCGTCTCGGCGGGCGGGGTTGGCGGCATCGTTCTCGGCGCCTGGGTCCTGCGGAGCAAGGGCCTCTCGATAGAGGAGATCGCCCGTCGCTCAGTCGTGCTGTTCTTCGTCACGAGCGCGGTGAACGTGTTCGCGACCCTGCTGATCGGTCTCGGGATGGGGATCTCACTGCTGCCTGGAACGAGCAATCCGCTGCTGACGCTGCTGCCTGCTGGCGCCGCGTTCTCTGCGATCTTCCTCACGATCGGCATCGCCTGCTGGGCGGCGATGGTCGCAGAGGGGCGCGCGCGCGGGCATGCGAGGCTTGCGCTCGCGATGAGGGCGTTCAGTGCCGGGGTTTTCGACACCCTGCGGCTGCTCCGCAGCGCGAACCCGCGCCTGCTCGGGGCGGTCGGGTACTGGCTGTTCGACACGCTCACGCTGTATGTGTGCCTGATCGCCTATGGCCGGACGCCATCCTTTGCGGCGGTCGCGCTCGCCTATCTCGTGGGCATGCTCGCAAACTCGATCCCGATCCCTGGCGGGTTCGTCGTAGTTGAAGGGGGGCTTGTCGGGATGCTGCTGCTCTTCGATGTGCGCCCGGCGACTCTCGTGCTCGCGGCGGTGCTGACGTACAGGGCGATCGCGCTGTGGGTGCCGGCAATCATCGGCAGCCTCGCGTTCATCAGCATGAGGCGTGAGATCGGAAAGCCCCTGAAGGTAGAGCCTTCATCGGTCGCGCAGGCTCACGGCTGATCTGAGCTCGCGCTCACCTCGAACGGCAGCTCATCGTCTACTGATGTGGCGGCCTTCGATCGCTTCCTGCTGTGCGAGGGCAGCTTCTTCTCGCGCGCACGGCTTTCCCGGCAGCGTCGCGAGCGTGCTGCGCACAGCGGGCGGCTCGTCTCCGTAGAGCATCGGGCAGTACAGCGGCGGCGGCAGCGGGCCCTTCGCTGAGCCTGCCCTGTTGAACGGCCTCAGCATCCTCACTGCGGCGAGCGCATCCTGTTCGCTTGCGGCATGGACTTCGATGAGAAGCTGGCCGCTGTAGAGGTTGATCGCCCTGCCTTGCTGATAGGCGGCGGCGGGAACTCCCCGCAGCAGAAGGTTGCGCTGCCCGCCGAGCATGACGTTCGACTGCGGCGCATAGACGAGCGTCGTCACCTTCAACGGCAACAGGCAGCCGCTGCTGAGGATGCCACGTTTGAGGCAGTTTCCGTAGTAGAGGGACTCACCGACATTCGGGTTGTAGCTCGAGACTTCGTCAGCGGCGGTGAGCGGATGGTGGGCGAAGCTCATCCCAACCCAGTAGACGGTGTAGTAGGGAAAGGTCCGTGCCGCAGCGAGTTCGCCCCGTGAGATCGGCGGCGGTGAGGTGTCCCCGCACGCGGATACGCAGAGCAGGACGGCGAGCGCAGCGGACGCGAGGAGCGCCGATCGCCTGAACGCCCTGAGGCCAAAAGCGCCGGCAGGACTGCCTCGTCGTTGCATCCGGTCATTATCCGCGAGGATCGAGGCGCTGACACCCGCTTGAAGCTGCCCATCAGGCCCTGCGCCGGCGCGATACTGCGCGAATGCGAAGCGAGGCGGTGATCGGAAGCCCTGCCGCAGGGGGGTCGCCTGAAGCGGCCGCACCTGCGCTCCTGCGGAGGATTGCCCCTGCGAAGGGCGTGCTCGCCGCGCTGCTCACCGCGTTCGTGATCGCAGGCTCATGGCTGATCGTTGCGCCGCGGTCCCCTGACCTCGCTGCGCAGGCCTACAGGGAGCAGATGTTCCTGCGCTTTGGCTGGATGATCTGGGACAACAACTGGTACGGGGGCCATCACATGCCAGGCTACAGCCTCCTCTACCAGCCGCTTGGCGCACTGCTCGGGATGCGGACGCTCGGCGCACTTGCAGTGCTCTGCTCTGCCGGCATCTTCGCCGTCATCGCGACGATCTCCTTCGGTCCGAAGACGACGCCTGCGTCGGTGTTCTTCGCCGCCGCGGCGTGCGGGGATCTGTGGATCGGCAGGCTGACCTTTGCGCTTGGCGTGACGTTTGCGCTTGCGGCCGTGCTCTGTCTGCTGCGGGGCAGGTCGAGGCCTCTGATCGTGCTTGCAGTCCTGTTCTCAGCGCTGAGCGCTGCGAGCAGCCCTGTCGCAGGGCTGCTGCTTGCGCTTGCGGGCGCGACTGACGTGCTTGCAAGGCACCGGCTGCGTCCCGGCCTCCTACTGATCCTGCCTGTGCTGATCGTTCTGCTGCCGCTGGAGGGACTGTTCCCAGAAGGGGGATTTGAGCCGTTTCCCGCGAGCTCCCTGCTTGCCTCCCTCGCCGTCGCCCTTGCATTCCTGTACGCGGTGCCTGCGCGAGAGCGGCTGCTGAGGGTCGGCGGCGCCCTGTTCGTGGCCATCGATCTGCTGTGCCTTCTGCCGACGCCGATGGGCAGCAACGTCGTCCGCTACGCGGTCCTGCTCGCTGGTCCGCTGCTGCTCTGCGCGTACGCCCGCACGCCTCGACGAAGGCCCATCGCAGTCTCGCTCGCCTGCCTGGCGGGGATTGCCTTCTGGGTTGCGTGGGGGCCCGTGACGCAGACTGAGACGGTGCTGAACGAACCTTCGACCCGTGCGTCCTACTACGAGCCGCTCGAACGGTTTCTCGCCTCCCTGCCAGCTGAGCCGCGGAGGATCGAGGTGCCCTTCACGAGAGCGCACTGGGACGCAGCGTATCTCGCCCTGCACAACGTGCTGGCGCGCGGCTGGGAGCGTCAGCTGGAAAAGCGGTTCGATGAACCTGTTGAAGCTGACCCTCTGCGGCCATCCATCTACCGGAGGTGGCTCGATGCGAACGCCGTGAGCTACGTCGCGCTGCCAGATGCGCCCCTGGATGGCTCGAGCGCCGGCGAAGCGCGTCTGATCAGGCAGAAACCACGTTTTCTGCGCGAAGTCTTCAAAAGCGCCCACTGGCGGGTCTTCGCGGTCGCTGATCCAACGCCGCTCGCAGAAGGCCCAGGGCGCCTGATCGGCCTGACCCACGAAGATTTCGTGCTGCGCGCGAAGCGGCGAGGCGCTTTCCTCGTGCGCGTCCACTACACCCCCTACTGGACGGTTGTCGATGGGGCCGGCAGCGTGCGTGAAGCACACGGCGACTGGACAGAGGTTGACGTGCAAAGGAGGGGCCTCGTCGTCGTCGCACCGCGCTTCACGCTGGCCGGCGTGCTGCGCCTGCTGTAGCGCTTCGGTGACTGCCGGCTCTGCGGCAGCTATGAGGCGCGCGTCAGTCGCTCACGCTGCGAGCCTCACCTGCGTGGCGACGCTGCGCAGGCGCTCACTTCTTCTTCTGCGGGGCGCTCCCCTCTGCGCCTGATGTTGCGGTCGTGCTCGTCGCGCTCGTCGGCTGCGCATCGGTCGGCTGCAGGGCGTAGAGCGTGTTGTAGCCGTCGAGATAGAAGGTGTGACCGTCGCTTATCCCAGGGTCGAAGGCGCCCTGTGCGATCGAGAAGACCTGCTGCCCCGTTCTGACGTTGAGTCCGGCGGTGCTGTGGGTGCCGAGGTCGGAGTAGTAGACGACTTCGCCGATGACGGTCGCAGATCCAGAGATCTTGCCGCCAGCGTAGTGCTTCCAGTCGATCGCACCACTCTTCGCGTTGAGCGCGTAGAGGTAGCCGTCGTAGGACCCCTCGAAGATCGTGGGGCCAAGGCCAGGGACGTTTCTGACGGCCGGTGAGGAGTAGACGTAGGCGCCTGTCTGCACCGCCCAGGCGAGTTCGCCGTTGCTCGCGTTGTAGGCGTAGATGCGACCGTCAGTGTTGCCGAGGTAGATGCGGCCGTAGGCGTAGGCGGCGGTGGAGTAGAACGTGCCGCTGCCAAGAGGCGCGCCTTCTGAGCTCGAGATCCAGATCCTCCTGCCCGTTGCCTCCGAGATCGCCTGGACGTCGCCTGCGTAGTCGCCGAAGTAGAGCACACCGTCGTTGAGCGTGGGGCTCGCCTTCACGGCGCCCGCGGCCTGGTAGGTCCAGATGGTGCTGCCCGTGGTCGCGTTGAGCGCGTAGACGGTGCCATTTTCAGAGCCGAAGATGACCTTTCCGTTTGCGACGATCGGCGAGGACTCGCTGCGGCTCGGCAGCTGATGCGACCAGATGATCGCGCCCGTCGAAGCGTTGAGGGCATATATGCCGCCCCCTTCGCCTCCCTTGACGGTGAGCACCGTCGCGTAGACGGTCCCACCTGCAATCGCTGGGGTCGACGCGGACAGGACGCCGATCTGCTTCGACCACACGATGTGGCCTGTGCTCGCTTCGATCGCGTCGATGATCCCATCGTCAGCGAGCTGATAGATCCTGTTGCCTGAGATGACCGGCGGGAACTCGAGCAGCGCGCTCTCTCTGCTTTCCCAGATCTGCCTGAACGGCGGTTTCATAGAGGCTTCTGCCGGCAGGTAGCGGTGGTGCCTCGGCGTGAAGCCATAGACAGGCCACACGAACGGCGGTGCTGCCGCTTTCGGCTTCGACTTGACGACAGGTGTGACCTTCGCTTCCGCTTCAGGGCGGAACGGCGCGTCCCTGTTGTAGACCGACCCTGTGCGGCCCTTGACGTAGAAGTAGCCGCCAAGCACGATTCCAACGAGGACGAGGAGGGCGACGCCTGCTGCGGTGAGACGTGCGCGCCTCGAGCGGAGGCGGGGGAGGATCGATCTTCGTCTCGACACGGCTGTCTCTGCGTCCTGTCAGGAGCGGGTGCGTGTGAGCTGACAGATGCGCAGGCCTGGAGACGGAGCGACGCGCTGCAGGGCAGCGCCGCCGCTGCCGCGCAGTCGAGCGCGGGCGCGTGCGGACCTCGTGCTCCTGAGCGGATGGGGCGGTGAGCAGGCGAGAGCAGGCGCCGGCCCAGGCGCCTGCCCGAAACGGAGAAAGACGGCGAACGTGGACCTTTGCGGCACTTGCGAGAAGATAGAGCGGGGGGAGGATCGAGGCGCCACCTGAGCGGTCACACTGAGGCTGTGGCGCCATGACGCCGCGCAGCGGGCCGCGCAAACGCTACTGCATCGGTGCGACGAGGTGGCACGCTTCGGGAAGCTGCGGAGGATCGCATCACGAGTAAGATGCTTGGGAGCTTGCGGGCGAAGTGTTGTGGCTGCACAGAAGCCTTCCAAGCTTCTAGGGCGGGTTCGATTCCCGTCGCCCGCTTTGAAGTAGACGTCGATGCCACGGGGCGTGGCGCAGTCTGGTAGCGCACCCGGCTGGGGGCCGGGCGGTCGCTGGTTCGAATCCAGTCGCCCCGATCACACACCCGGCAAAATCAGCAGGGCGCCCAAGGACGCTGGAGCACCGAAAAAATCGGCTCCAGCAAAGGGATTGCAGGCGAGATTCCGCGATCTGGCCGGGAGTCACGAAATCCCGCCGCCGGAGCGCACCGCACACGAGACCGCACACACGGGGAGGATGTGACCGCACACGGCGGGGGGTGTGCGCCGGTCGCGTGTGCTCGCCCCGACGCGTGGGTTCCGACGCCTGCGCGCCGCTAGCGGCGTCTGATGGCGGAACGCTGCGGGTCGCCGGTGCGAGCAGACCGAGCTATGTGCTCAAACACATAGGATGGGCGGTCGATCGAAGGTAACGCGATGAACGACTTCGACAGGCTGATTGATGAGATCGAGCAGGACGCCGTCGCCGAGGGGCCCGCGGCGGTCGCCGAGCTGCGCGCACTGGACGCGCGCTTTCGGCTCGCCGCGGAGCTGCTGGCCGCGCGCACGAGCGCGCACATGTCCCAGAAGGAACTGGCGGCTCGCTCCGGCGTGCAGCAGGCCGAGATCAGCAAGATCGAGCGCGGCGAGGTGATCCCGAAGATCTCGACGATGGACCGGCTGCTGGCTCCGCTCGGCCGCCGACTGGCCGTCATCGAAGATCACGAGCCTGCCGTCGCATAGCCGTCGAAGCTCCTTCGCTCAGGTGTTGGTCCAGTTCGTCGTCCTGCGATCCGAGATGATCCGGTAGACGCTCACCGGGTCTCGGTCTTTGCTGCGAAGACGGCCGCGGCTCGCTTTCGCCTCCAAGCCAGACAAGCGCTCAACTGTCCGTCAAACCGGGTCCATTCCACGTGCGACGCGACGCACGGTCGTCATGTGGATTGAGAGGTTGCCCGTCGCGCCCGGCAGTGAGCTATGAACGCGGCGGGCAGCTCGGGGGCGCTTGAGAAGTGCAGGTGTATGTAGCTGGCGAGCACGTTCTCGGCGCAGTAGCCCTCGTGGCTTTCTCCGCCGCGTGCTGATCGCACTGTGTAGCAACGATCGACGGCTGGCTCGCCGGTGATCTGCGAGTGGTGAAAGAGGTGACCGCGGGCGGTGTGGCCTTCGCCGAATAGGCCGCCGGTCGTGTTCACCTCGACGTAGCCGATGTGCAGGCCGGCCGGCATCCGGGTGCTCAGGGGGAGCGCACCGCAGAGCTCATATATCGAGTCGTCGATCTGGAAGGTCTGTCCGAGGTAGATGAGGCCGCCGCACTCTGCGTAGACGGGTCCGCCGCGCTTGCAGAAGTCCTCGATCGCCCTGGTGGCGCTGTGGTTGGCGGCGAGCGCTGCGGTGTGCAGCTCGGGGTAGCCGCCGCCGATGTAGAGACCGTCGAGGTTGTCCGGGAGCGGGTCTCTGATCGGCGAGAACTCGACCAGCTCCGCACCGGCCTGCTGGAGCAGCTCGAGGTTCTCGGGGTAGTAGAAGCAGAACGCCTCATCGCGCGCGACTCCCACGCGCACCTCTGGTGGGACCGGGCTGGTCGGCGGTGGCGGAGTCGGTCGCGCTATGCGGCCTGCCTGAAGCAGCCGGTCGATGTCGACGTGCGCGTCGATGAGGCAGGCGAGCGTCTGCGCGTAGTCCTGGCGCGCCTCGTGTGGCAGGTGCAGGCCGAGGTGGCGCTCGGGGACCACGAGATCTCTGACGCGCGGGATCGCGCCGAGTATGGGGACGCTGCCCGCGAGCGCTTCTCGGATCATCTCCGCGTGTGCCTCGCCGCCGAGGTTGTTGAGGATCACGCCCGCGATGCGCAGCTCGGGGTCGAAGCTGGCGAAGCCGTGGATGAGCGCAGCGGCGCTGCGCGCCATCGCGGCTGCGTCTATGACGAGCACCACGGGCAGTCCGAGCAGCTTCGCCATCTCGGCGCTCGAGCCGCGGTCGCTTGAGCCCTCGCTGCCGTCGAAGAGTCCCATCACGCCCTCGATGACGGCGACGTCTGCGTCTGCGGTTGCGCGGGCGAAACGTTCCAGGTTCGTTTCGCTGTCCATCATCCAGCCGTCGAGGTTGCGCGATGTGCGTCCGGCGGCGTGCGTGTGGTGCAGCGGGTCGATGAAGTCCGGGCCGATCTTGAACGGCTGCACCGTGAGCCCTCGCCGCCTGAGCGCCCCGATCAGCCCGAGGGTGACGCTCGTCTTGCCGACGCCGCTGTGGGTGCCGGCGATAACCACAGCGGGCAGCGCCCGGCTCAGCGGCTCTGTGCGTGAAGGGACCATGAGTCCGGCAACGCTACCGTGCCGCGCTGCTGGCGCGGCGGGCGTGCAGTCGCTACAGTCGCCACGATGCGGATCATCTCCTTCCTGCCGAGCGCGACGGACATCATTTGGGAGATCGGCCTGTTCGACTGTCTGGTGGGCGTCTCGGAGGACTGCAACTGGCCGGCGCAGGTGAAGGACAAGCCGCTGGTGGCGCGCACGCGGATCGACGTGTCCGGGCTGAGCGCGGCCGAGATCGATCGTCTCGTGAACGCCTCCGCGAGCGAGGCCCATTCGCTTTATGCGGTCGACGCGGAGCTGATGGCGCAACTGAAGCCAGACCTCGTGATCACGCAGGACCTGTGCGAGGTGTGCGCGGTCTCGAGCGGTGATCTTGCGAGTGCCTGCCCGATCGGGACCGAGGTCTTCTCGATGAACCCGCGCAGCATGGAGGACGTGATCTCAAGCGTCATCGATCTGGCGAAGCGGCTCGGTCTGGAGGAGCGCGGCCGAACGGTCGCCGAGACGATGAGGGCCAAGATCGAGAGCGTCCGGATGGCCGTGGCGCGCCTCGATCGTCCGCGGGTGTTCGTCGCGGAGTGGATGGACCCGCCCTACGGCTCCGGGCACTGGCTGCCCGAGATGGTGCAGGCAGCGGGTGGCCGCAACCTGCTCAGTCGGCCGGGTGAGTACTCCTTCGCGACGAGCTGGGAGGCGGTGCTCGCGGAGGATCCCGAGCTGATCGTGCTGGCCGCCTGCGGCTTTGACATCGAGCAGGCGCTTGCGCGGACCGGCGAGCTGTGCCTGCCGGTGCGGACCGTCGTGGTCGACGGCGATGCGTACTACTCGCGTCCCGCGCCACGGATCGCCGACGGTGTGCGCCAGCTTGCGCATCTGCTGCACCCCGGCGTTCTGGAGGATCCCGGCCTGCCCGCCGTGGAGCTGCCGCTGTCCGCGGTGTCCGCTTCATAGCCGGCGGTCGGCTTGCGGGTGTGCGGTCCGTGATGTAGGCTGCGCGCGCCGGGCACATATCCCCGGCCGGCGTGGGTGCAGCGAAACCGGTGCGATTCCGGTGCTGTCCCGCAACTGTGATGCCCTTCGGGGCTGAGCCAGGCCGCCTGTCCTGCGTCGAACGAACAAGCCCTCGGAGGAAGGGCGGTTCGTGCGGCGCGCAGCCGCCCGACCCGACCCCCTCCGCTGACAGCGGAGGTTTTTTTATGGCCAGGCACAGAGCCCGGTGGTGGTGTTTGCGATGGTGTCCGCTCGCGCTGGTGGCGCTCACGCTCAGCGCCTGCTCTGGCGCCGGCGTGCATAGCGTCGCGAGCAAGGCAAGCGCATCGCCGTTTCCCGTCACGATCTCTGCGGCCGACGGTGAGGTGAAGGTGCCGCACCGGCCGCACCGCATCGTCTCCGTCTCGGCCACCGCGACCGAAGATCTGTATGCCATCGGCGCGGGCGGGCAGGTGATCGCCGTGGACCGCTACTCGACCTTTCCGCCGCAGGCGCCGCGCACGTCGCTGACGGAAACCTCGCTGAACGTCGAAGCGATCGCGAAGTACCGGCCTGACCTGGTCGTCCTGGCCGAAGACACGAATCACATTGCAGCCGAGCTTGGGAAGCTCGGGATTTCGGTGCTGGTGGAGCCGGCGGCGAGTACCCTTTCATCCGCCTATCGGGAGATCGACCAGCTCGGGCAGGCGAGCGGTCATGTCGCGGGCGCGAGGCATGTGGTCAACCACATCCGCAGCGAGCTTGCCGCGATCGCTCGCTCGACGCCGCGGCCGAAGAGGCCGCTGCGCGTCTACCACGAGCTCGAACCGACCTTCTACTCGGCGACCTCGCACACCTTCATCGGGCAGATCTACTCGATGCTCGGCCTGCAGAACATCGCCGACGCGGCGCACCTGTCGGGACCGTATCCCCAGCTCTCCGACGAGTACATCATCGCCGCCAACCCCGACCTGGTCGTGCTCGCCGACACCGTCTGCTGCAAGCAGAGCGCCGCGACCGTCGCGGCGAGGCCCGGATGGCGCGACATCGCGGCCGTCAAGGACGGCGCGGTCGTGCCGGTCAACGACTCGATCGCCTCGCAGTGGGGTCCGCGCATCGTCATCTTCGCACGGACCATCGCAGCCGCCGTCCGACGGCTCGAGAAGCGAGAAGGGTCGCGATGAGCGCCGCGCCAAACACGCGCGTCGAGCCGGGCGCAGAGCCGGTAGAGCATCGCTTCAAGCGCTGCTCGCTCTGTGGCGGGGAGCTCTCTTGTTGCG
>JAJYUP010000207.1 GCA_021792455.1 Actinomycetes bacterium
GGCCCTTGGTGAGCGTGTTCGCGCCAGACCGGCTGAGCCTCGTGAACGGCCCGCCCGCGCTGAGGCGCTCCCACCTCGACAACCTGGTGAGCGCGCTGTGGCCCTCCCGCAGCGACGACAGGGTCGAGTACGCCCACGCGCTCGCTCAGAGAAATGCGCTGGTGATGCGGATGAGCTCGGCGCGCAGCGCTGACTCGACGCTGGAAGCGTGGGACATGCGCTTGGCTGGCAGTGCAGTCCGCCTGATGGAGGGCAGGCAGCGTGCGGTGGAGGTGATATCGCCAGCCTTCAGAGGGATGTGCGAAGTCCTGCGCCTGGACGGAGAGATGTGCCTGGACTACCGTGCACGCGTGCCCTCCACGAGCGTCGAGGGGTTCTGCGAGCAGCTGTCCCGACATCTGGCGGCTGACTTGGAGCGTGGGCACACGACCTGCGGTCCGCATCGCGACGAGCTTGCTGTGACGAGGGATGGGCGGCCTCTGCGCACATATGCCTCTCAGGGTGAGCGCCGCCTGGCGCTGCTGGCGCTGCTGATGGCGGAGCGGGAGGCTCTGCAGCGAGCGCGAAGGGAGGCGCCCCTGCTGCTGCTGGACGACGTCCTGAGCGAGCTCGACGAGCAGCGGAGGGGAGCGCTGCTCGGGAAGCTGCGTGAGGCGGAAGGTCAGTGCGTGATCGCTGCGACGGAGCTCCGCGAGCTGCGTGCGAGCGAAGGGGCGGCGACTGAGAGCAGAGGCGCAATCGCCGAGGTGGAGGGGTGGATGACGCACCTGAAGATCGTGAACGGACGGATCGAGCGTGGCTAGATCGAGCCTGAGGCCAGTTGGGGGGGCGATCTCGAGGCTGACAGAGCAGTTGATGCCAGCAGGCACGCTGAGCCGCGTCCAGAAGGTCTGGCCCGAGGTCGTCGGCGCGAGCATCGCAGCCGAGGCGCGCCCGACGGCGGAGAGAGGGGGGACGCTGACCGTGAGCTGCTCCTCAGCGGTGTGGGCGGCGGAGCTGGAGATGATGGGCAGGCAGATCGTGAGCGCTTTGAACGGCGCGTTGGGAGGTGAGGCGAGGATCGAGGCGCTGCGCTGCCTGACATCTGGGACGGGGGAATGAGATGCGCCCGCGAGCAGAGGTGGGAGCAGCGGGAACAGCGCCTGCAGCTTTGTCCGATTGCGCCTATTTGCAGGGTCTTTGGGACCAGGAAGGCGCCGGCTTTGTGATATCGTGAGCGCAAATCCACCGCCCCGGCCCGCAAATCTCGCCCTCGACGCCGGGGCGTTGTCGCGCAATAGGCGAGCAGGCGGGAAAGGACTCATTGGCAACGGAGACTGAGACGACCGACGGCGGCCTGACGCAGCCTGACGAGGTGAACGAGGGGACCCGTCGAAGCGGCTCGACGAAGCACGCCTCGAGTGCGGAGGTCGAGCGCGGCTCAAGCTACGACGCGGAGGACATCACCGTCCTCGAAGGCCTCGAGGCCGTCCGGAAGCGGCCAGGCATGTACATAGGCTCGACGGGCGTGATGGGACTGCACCATCTCGTCTACGAGGTCGTCGACAACTCAGTGGACGAGGCGCTTGCAGGGTTCTGCAGCGAGGTCTCTGTGCGCATACACCCCGACAGCTCGGTGAGCGTCGCCGACGACGGGCGCGGCATACCCGTCGCCGTGATGGAGAAGGAGGGAAAGCCGGCCCTCGAAGTCGTCCTGACCGTGCTGCACTCCGGCGGCAAGTTCGGCGAGGGCGGCGGCTACAAGGTCTCAGGGGGCCTGCACGGAGTCGGCGTCTCAGTGGTGAACGCGCTCTCTGAGCGTCTCGAGGTCGAGGTCCGACGCGACGGCTTCCTGTTCACGCAGCGCTACAGCCGTGGCACGCCGGTGGAGGAGCTGAAACGGGGCCGCGCCCTCGCCCCCGGCGAGTCGACGGGCACGACGGTGACGTTCCTGCCAGATGCGGACATCTTCGAGGCGCTGGACTTCGACTATCGCACGCTGGAGGAGCGACTGCGAGAGACGGCGTTCCTGACGAGGGGCCTGACGATCTCGATCGTCGACGAGCGCGCTGAGGGACGCTCCTCCGAGTTCCGCTACGAAGGCGGCATCGAGGACTTCGTCGGCTACCTGAACGAGAACCGGGAGCCCGTGCACAGGAAGGTGATCTTCTTCGCAGAGGAAGGCGAGGAGGGCGCGGCAGAGGTGGCGATGCAGTGGAGCTCCTCATACCAGGAGTCCGTTCACTCATTCGCAAACAACATCAACACGCGCGAGGGCGGCAGCCACCTCTCCGGGTTCCGCTCCGCTCTCACCCGCACCCTGAACAAGTACGCCCGCGACCACGGCCTGCTGAAGGACAAAGACGACAACCTGAGTGGCGAGGACGTCCGCGAGGGCCTGACCGCCGTCGTCTCCGTGAAGCTGCGCGACCCCCAGTTCGAGGGCCAGACGAAGACGAAGCTCGGCAACCCGGGGATGGCTGGGTTCGTCGAGGCGATCGTGAACTCAGGGCTCTCCGAGTTCCTCGAGGAGAACCCAAGCGAGGCGCGGGCGGTGATCAGCAAGGCGATTCAAGCCCAGCGCGCCCGCGAGGCGGCGAGAAAGGCGCGGGATCTGACGAGGCGCAAGTCGGCTCTGGAGAACTCGACGCTGCCAGGCAAGCTCGCCGACTGTACGGTGAAGGACCCAAGCCTCGCCGAGCTGTTCGTGGTCGAGGGGGACTCGGCGGGCGGCTCGGCAAAGCAGGGTCGCGACCGGAACACCCAGGCGGTGCTGCCGCTGCGCGGCAAGATCCTGAACGTCGAGAAGAGCCGCATCGACAAGGTCCTGCAGAACGCGGAGATCCAGGCCCTCATCACCGCGATCGGCACCGGCGTGCGCGACGAGTTCAACATCGGCAACGCGCGCTACCACAAGATCATCCTGATGACCGACGCCGACGTCGACGGCGCCCACATACGCACGCTCGCGCTGACGCTGCTGTTCCGCGAGATGCAGGAGCTGATCGAGGCGGGCTACGTCTACATCGCAAAGCCGCCCCTCTACAAGCTGAGGCAGGGCTCGCGCGAGCGCTACATCGAGCGCGAGCACGAACTCGAGGAGATCCTCCTGTCAGACAAGTGGGAGAAGCTGGAGATCCGCGACCGCGACGGCGCCCGCTTCAAGCTGACGGAGGCCCGCTGGCACAGCTTCACGCGCCGGCTGAAGGAGTACGAAGGGTGGGCCTCGACGCTGCGCGCCGCCTACGGCCACGACGTCGTCCAGTTCCTCGAGGAGTCATCCCTGCTGAGCGGCGGCGCGACCTCACCGCAGGCGGCGGTTGAGCTGCTCTCGCTGGAGGGGCGCGAGGGCGAGACTCACGCAACGGAGCTGCTTCGACAGGACGAGAACGAGATCGAGGTGAAGGCGACGGAGACGAAGACGGGGTTCGCACGCGTGCACAGGCTGAAGCGGACGATGTTCGACTCCCAGGAGCACAGGAAGCTCGTGGAGGTCCATCGCCAGCTGGCAGAGCTCGCGGGGGCGCCCGCCTTCACGGTC